>JARRLC010000149.1:0-6975 GCA_037387425.1 Alphaproteobacteria bacterium | reverse complement strand
TTGAAGCCCTTCATGGGACGTGTCAGCTTCTTGATGAAGCGATGATCCTGCTCAATGATATTGTTGAGATATTTGACCTGAAGGATCTCGATCAGCCAGAACCACCCATGTATCATCAGTAGCCAGTTCATATTTTGTAGGCCCGCAAGGTTTGCGCCGCTTTTGTCGATGACGACCTTTTCCGGCCAACCGTTGCTCGTGATCGTGCGGGCGAAGAAAGCGCTGGCGGCAGCCTCATCCCGCCGCTCAGGCCGGTGCAAATGAGATCGGCTCCGCCGAATTCTCTCCTCATGAACCGGTGATCGGAGCCGCCGCCACACGGCTCGTCGGTCTGAGGCGAAGCCTCGTTAGGTTATCCACCTTCAACGTCTTCAAAAGTGCCATCACAACACCACCGTCAACCCGGCCAATGGCGCTTGCCAAATCCATCGTTACACAGCTCCCACAAATAATTGAGGCTAAAATGCTTCAAAAATTTTCGAAAGCAGTCACCAAACATGTGAATAATGAAAGCAATAATTGGCGCCACACGTATTGATTGTGTACTATTTCGGGATACAATCATTTGCATTCAGTGCAACGCATAACTCAAGATCAGGCGCTAGCATTCGGCACGCCATGGACAACGTGGATACCACAAAATCGCGGTTCGTCATTCGAACAGCGCGTAATTTGCTGCTGACTTTTTTGCGTTTGGATGGCGATGAGGTAAATCAAAGGGGAGCAAGTATATCGGAGAGGTTCCCTCGTGCGAATTCCACCCCATGCAAGCCGTGCGAACAAACGTGCTCGGTGGCGAGAACGTTATCAACGCTGCCATCGAGAGCGGCGTGAAACGGGTCGTATGCCTAAGCACCGATAAAGCCGTGTATCCTATCAACGCCATGGGCGCCAGCAAGGCGATGATGGAAAAGGTTATGGTCGCCGCTAGTCGCGGTTTAGAGGACACCGACACGGTCATCTGCGGCACGCGTTACGGCAACGTGATGGGCTCGCGTGGTTCGGTAATTCCATTGTTTGTACAGCAAGTATTAGATGGAAAACCGATTACCATTACGGTTCCGACCATGACACGTTTCATGATGACTTTAGAAGATTCCGTCGATCTGGTTTTATACGCTTTTAGAAACGGCCGTAATGGAGACATATTTGTTCAGAAAGCACCGGCCGCGACGATCGAGGTTTTAGCAAAAGCAATTATAGAGTTGCTTGGTAAACGCAATCATCCAATGTCAATTATTGGCGCTCGTCATGGTGAAAAGCTTCACGAATCCTTGCTCTCCAAGGAGGAATGTGCTTGCGCTGAGGATATGGGCAACTATTTTCGTGTCCCGCCTGACGGACGCGACCTGAATTACACGAAGTTTGTCGAAAAGGGAGAGAGACGCATTAGCACCGCCCTACAAAGAGAGGAATACAATTCGGGAAATACTACCCGTTTGGACGTTCAGGGGATGAAAGAAATGCTATTGAAGTTGGATCTCATCCAAAAAGTTGCCCGCAAAGAGCCAATAGCCATTGAGGCATGAACGATGAAAGTTCTGGTTACTGGCAGTGATGGGTTCATCGGTAAGAATTTGCTGCTTTTTCTTGCCGAGCGGAAGGACGTCGAGGTGTCGTGCTACACGCGCAAGAATAGTGTTGCGCAACTACCGGATCTCATCCGTGAAGCAGATTTTGTGTTTCACTTGGCGGGCGTCAATCGGCCAGAAGAGCCGGAAGAATTCAATACGAGCAACCGTGACCTCACCCAAGCATTGTGTTCGGCGGCGCGCGAGCTTGCCGAAACCGTCGGGAAAAAAGTACCAATCCTTGTTACATCGTCCGTTAAGGCTTGCGACGACTCTCCTTATGGGCTGAGTAAACGGGCCACCGAAGAAGCCGCCTTTGCAATACAGCGGACGCATGGCGTGCCCGTTCACGTGTTTCGCCTTCCAAACGTCTTTGGAAAGTGGGCGCACCCGAACTATAATTCGGCCGTTGCAACGTTTTGCTACAATATTTCGCGCGATTTGCCGGTCGAAATACGCGATCCATTGGCCCCAATAACATTAGTTTATATCGATGATTTGATTGAGTGCTTTATTCGATTGATGGACGGAGCTTCGGGCACGGAAGATGAGAACGGGTTCGCAACAGTATCTCAGCAATATTCCGTCACAGTCGGTGAAGTCGCGGCATTGATTCACAGTTTCAAGGAAAGCCGCGCGACACTTACGACTGAAAGAGTAGGAACGGGTTTCGCTCGAGCCCTTTATTCAACCTATAACAGCTACCTCCCCAAAAACGCCTTTGCGTATTCTGTTCTGCAGCACGCCGATGAGCGCGGCACGTTCGTCGAATTGCTGAAGACCAAAGATAGCGGTCAATTTTCGTATTTCTCAGCCCTCCCTGGAAAGACGCGCGGCGGACATTACCATCACAGCAAGACCGAAAAGCTTCTGGTGGTAAAGGGGCAGGCGCGATTTAAGTTTCGCCATATGTGCACCGATGAAACGTATGAGTTGTACACCAGCGGCGACAAAGCCGAAATCGTTGAAACAGCGCCAGGATGGGCGCACGACGTTACGAATATCGGCAATAACGAAATGATTGTTTTGCTGTGGGCGAACGAAGTATTCGATCGCGCGCGCCCCGACACATATGCCTGCCCACTATGATCAATACGTCCGATTAGCGCTTAAACGTGTGTTTCAATAAAAATATCGTACAAGAAGATGAAGACACTGAGAGTAATGACTGTGATCGGCACTCGGCCGGAAATTATTCGCTTGGCTCGTGTCATTACAGTGCTGGATGAACACTGCGAGCACATACTGGTCCACACAGGACAGAATTATGACTATGAATTAAGCCAAGTTTTTTTCGACGACCTGGGCGTAAGAAAGCCCGATTACTTCCTGGACTGTGCATCCGATAGCACAAGTCCTGCCCACACGATTGGAAACCTTATCATTGCGGCAGACCGGGTGTTCACAGAGGATCGCCCAGACGCTCTGCTGGTGCTCGGCGACACCAACAGTAGCCTTTCCGTGATCCCGGCCAAGCGGCATAAAATTCCGATTTTCCATATGGAGGCGGGTAATCGCTGTTTCGATCAGCGCGTGCCTGAAGAAATTAATCGCCGCATTGTGGATCACACGGCCGACATTAATCTTCCCTACAGCAGCATCGCACGCGAATACCTTCTGCGGGAGGGATTGCCGCCTGATCGGGTGATCAAGACAGGCAGCCCCATGCACGAGGTACTGCATCATTATTTGCCGCGCATAGAAACTTCCAATATTGTCCAGCGCCTAGAGCTGCATCCGGAACAATACTTCGTAGTAAGCGCTCACCGTGAAGAGAATATCGAGTCCGAGAAATCATTCGGCAAATTGGTATCAGTGCTGAACAGCGTGGCCGCTGAATACGACTTCCCGGTCATAGTTTCCACTCATCCGCGGACGCAGAAACGCATTGATGCCACAGGATGCAAATTCCATCCGCACATTCGTTTGCTAAAGCCTCTAGGATTTCTAGATTATGTAAAGCTAGAACTATCGGCCAAGGCGGTCTTATCTGACAGCGGCACGATCAGCGAAGAGGCGTCGATCTTAAACTTTCCTGCCCTCAATTTGCGAGATGCGCACGAGCGGCCGGAAGCAATGGAAGAGGCCGCTGTTATGATGGTGGGGCTTGATGCCGAGAGAATTGTGCAAGGCTTGAAGATCCTTGAAACACAACCGCGCGGCGCTCAGAGACATCTGCGCCTCGCCAATGATTACAGCGCGCCCAATGTTTCTGAAAAAGTGATTAGGATCATTCACGGCTACACTGAATACGTCAATCGAGTTATATGGCAGAAATACTGATACGACTCCTCAAGTATAACTGCCGAACAGTTTTATTACTTGATCACACTCAATCATGCCGAGGATAATACATGCAACTCTTAGCACTGAAATCTCATTTGAAACCTACAGATCAATTTATTCGAAAAGCAAAATGTTTTTACAAAAACATGCGGCAGAAAAGCCGCGAACATTTTTTATACTCAGGACTTTCTGCATATATAAACCACGACATTGACGGCGCAATATTAATTCTAGAGATCGGCCTCAAAAAAGTTCGAGACTCAGAGGTTGTGCTCGAACATTACTTGCGCATCTGCTACGAAAATGGGCAATTCGGGCGGGCAATGGATTTTGTTACTTCCGGCAATAAACACATAACAGCTGCCTTCCATCGGCTCATCGAATTGGCACCAAGCCAGGAAGAACGTCGTCCCGCTTGGCTAACAGATGAACTTATGAGCCAATATTCCCGCGATCCGAGGGCGCTCTGGCAACTGGCAAATTTGTTAGAACATGCTGGTCAACATAGCAAAGCCAGAGAAATATATTTCTCGTTGTCAAAGCAGCCGTTGGAGCTAGCCGAAGATTACATTTATACTGGGCTTTCTGAGCTAAGATTAGGCAATTATGGTGCTTGCTTCGATGCCCTCCGTATAGCAGCAATCAAGCACCCAAGAGAAGGTGATTTCTGCAGCGCAATTAAACTATTTTCTGAATACATTAGCCCCACCTTTGATTATGACCGCCTGCTACAGCTACACACAAGTGCGTTGTCCACTTGTGACATCGGCAAATCCATTCCAGCGTTTAAGTTCTACCTCGACGCTATAGCGGCAATCCCGCTTGAGATGTTCATACTTAAGTACAGAAACGTGGAAGACAATTGCAATGCCGACGAATTTCACTTGTTGACCGATGCCTTTTTGACGCGTGTAAGCAACAGCAAAGTGAGTTTGGAGAAGGCAAGACAATTGTTGATTCTATCAAGACACCTTGATATTGACGAAAAATTCACAAGAAAACTTCTACAGATTTTGTTGTCTAAGGATTGGTATAAAAACACCGATGCAAACAAATATATATTACGATTAATTATAGAACTAACCCTACCTATTGGAAATTTTTACAACATTGACACCAAGGCAGCTGCTATAAGTTTTTCAAAAAGCGCCTGCACTACTGCTAAAACGGCAATGCAATTGAAAGAACCTCTTTCAGAGTTTGGCAAAGAGTGGTCTCTGTGGTACGGGTTGTTTTGTTTGTGTCAGCCACAAATTTACCGTCATGCAATTTCGGCTTTTGAAAATCTTGCGTTCAAGCTTTGGCCAAAACTAGATTACATCGCGCCACATATTCATAGTTCTCGTTTATCACAAACGGGATCAAATAAAAAAATACGCATTGGATTTACTGTCTTGGACGCCATGCCAATGATGTCAGGCCTCATGCAACATCTAAATAGGAATATCTTTGAAACTATATATTTGCGTCCCGGTGTGCCAGGCACCTCAAAAGTGGCAACTGACTGGATAGCGCGCGCAGATAAAACTGTTGAATATTCCGATGAGGATGCTTATTCCGCCATAAACACCATAGCTAACCAGCATCTTGACATCTTGGTGTCGGGACCGAGTGTACCGCAGATTTTTTTCCCGCTAATGGCCCGGCTTGCTCATCTTCAGATTGTGTTGTTGGAACCGAATTGGCCGGACGGTATCAAAAATCATGACTATTACATTTCATGGAAAAATGCTGAACCAGAACACTGTGAGGATTTTTATAAATCACCAGTCGCACTGCTGAATCATCCGCCTTACTGGATTGAACACCCGTCTTTAGAGGAAAAATCTGCAGTCGCAGAAGCTGCCGGAGACAAAATCCGGCGCAAGCTCTTGGGGGATACATCCGATGATCGTTTCTACATTTGCCCGAATACACCTCCAAAGATATTACCTCAAATGGATCAGTTGTTTTATAATATACTTGAACGCGACCCCCGCTGCTTTATTGTTCTTTTACGTTGCGACTCCCCATTTGCTGCCCCGCTCAAAGCAAGGCTTAAAAAAAGCCTAGGTGCATTTTATGAAAGAATCAAATTTTTGGATTCATTGCAACGAGAGGACGCCCATGCACTAATATTATCTGCGGATTGTTGCCTGGATTCTTATCCTATCAGCGGAATGTCGTCGAGTTTCGATAGCCTTATGCTTGGCGTCCCTATTGTCACGCTTCCAACAGATATTCCATTCGGAAAGTGGACAGCAGCTATCTATGATTATTTGGACGTTTCTGGCCTCACAGCTCGAAATGCGGATGAGTATATACGCATAGCGACCAGGCTCGCCAGCGACAAAGATTGGAGACAGTCAAAATCTATTGAAATCAAAAAGAAAGCTTCTCGTTACATTGAAAGTAAAGCGAGCTTCGATGAGTTTGAGCATTTCATCATCGAAGCTTGGCGCAGAAAGCAAGCTGGATTGCCACCGGCAAATTGGGTGGCAGGAAAATGGTCAGAATTTACCGCCGCCCCGCAGGTTCCGTAAGCAATGCTCCCACTCCATCTTCCGTGGCGCTGTCTACATTGACAGTTGCGCCTCATGCTATACCCCGCTCACCTCAAGACCCGAAAATCCTTTGGATTGATAACGCGGAAATTGTCCGTGACGGTATCGCAGAACTCCGCCCAGTTTTGCGGGACCTTCTCGCGCAGGAAGGTGAGTATTGCTCCGGCGAACTCCCGTGAGTTGGCGTAGCACTTGTTGTGTGTCACGTGCTTATGCATTAGCCCCCATAACCGCTCGATGGGGTTCAGATGCGGACAATATGCTGGGATGAAGTGCAGTTGGATTCTGCGGCCTGGCTGGGCTAGCCACGCCTGCACCAGCTTGGCGTGATGATACTTCGCATTGTCGAGAAAGACGTGGATCATCGTCAGCAGCGGATACGCCGCTTCGAGGGCTTCCAGCAGACGGATTGTCGAAGCAGCGTCGATGGTTTCAGCATCGATCATGCGCGTTTGCCCGGTTTCCAGATCAATCGCGCCGTGGATATTGAGCCGCTCGCGGCCGCTCGTCTGCTCGATTGCTAGATGTTCTTGGACAGGCGCCCAGCAACCAACCGGCCGCGCGGCATGAGTAGG
>JARRLC010000148.1:0-7598 GCA_037387425.1 Alphaproteobacteria bacterium | reverse complement strand
TTGGCAGGTCGATCCCGATAGTTCATCGAGAACGCGTCGGGTCGAAACCCGCCGCTGGCGGTGGTTTAATATTACGGCAGTTGATCTTCAACAAACGGCCCCTGATGAGGCGTATTTGAGGTACCGCGATAAGCACAGGAACCAAATAACCGGCGACGTTGGAGGCGTGGGCATCTGGTCGGCGTGTGGTCGTCATGGTCCCACTCATTTGCTTCACAGGCTAGATGCCCGGCAGTTAGCTGGTGTGCCTTTCGCTATCTCCCCGAGCCAAGGATTACACTGATGTGTGGTTTTCATCATAGCAGGCTGCAGACTTCCAAACATGCAAGCCCATGACGCAAGGAGATTGCCCCTTGGCCGTCCTCCTTTTGTAGCAACCTCCGTTACTGTCATACGGTTGTAATAGAAATCGTATTTCTTTGAGGCTCATGAAATGGGATGCTATTATTTCTGGCCTTCCGGCCACCGAGCCTGACGAGACGCGCCACCCTGTACATCGCGCTTATTACCGTACTCTTTTTCTTTCCGACCTTCATTTAGGCACGCGCGCTTTTCAGGCCGAAGCATTGCTTGATTTTCTGAAACACAACGATGCCGATACTATCTATCTAGTGGGCGACATCGTAGACTTCTGGAGAGTGCAGCGCTCGCCTTACTGGCCACAATCGCATAACGATGTGGTGCAGAAGCTCCTTCGCAAGGTGCGCAAAGGCGCCCGCATTATCTATGTGCCCGGCAATCACGATGAAGCGTTGCGCGCATATTGCGGAACGCATTTCGGTGGCATCGAATTGCACCGCGATTTCATTCACACCACCGCCGATGGACGCCGTTTTCTGGTCATCCATGGCGACGAATTCGACGTGGTTGTGCGTTACGCCCAGTGGCTGGCCTTCTTAGGGGATCGGTCTTACGAGTTCTTATTGTGGTGCAACCATCCGCTCAACTGGGCGCGCAAACGCCTCGGCTTCGGGTACTGGTCGCTGTCGGCATTTTTAAAGCACCAAGTCAAGCAAGCCGTCAACTTCATGGGGGAATTCGAACAGGCGCTTAAGGAAGAAGCCGAGCGTTTCGAAGTGGACGGCATCATCTGTGGTCATATCCATCACGCCGCCAATCATAAGAGCGGCAATATCCACTACGTCAACTGCGGCGACTGGGTCGAAAGCTGTACAGCAATTGCCGAAGATCATGATGGCCAATTGCATCTCATCAGTTGGCCGCAAGCGCGAGAAGCCGTTGCAATCGAGGCGAAAGCAACGACCAACGCCAACGCGTCCCTTGCGCCCACAATGACCGACAACAACACCAAACATCAGAATAGTGAAACAGGAGGCGTTATTGGCTAGAACAGCCGATCAGAATAGTGAAACAGGAGGCGTTATTGGCTAGAACAGCCGCCGCACCAAAACCGCGCTTTGGACAAAAGATCCATGCTGCGGTAATCCGCAGTAAATTATTGTCAGCAGAAGGCTTGCGTGAACGCGCCTTTTCGATGGCGTTTTCAAATCTCGTTTATCCGCAAATCTGGGAAGACCCGGAAATTGATCTGGAAGCGCTCGCGCTGACCCGTGAGAGCCGCGTTATCACCATCGCATCCGGTGGTTGCAACGTACTCAGCTATTCATTGGCAGGCCCCGAGCAAATTACAGCCGTAGATATCAACTCCGCGCATGTTGCACTCAATCGCCTGAAAGTGGCCGCTGCGTTGCATCTGCCCGATTGTGACGCCTTCTATCGGTTTTTCGGCGAAGCTGACGCGAAGGCCAACATCGAGGCGTTCAAAACATATATTGTCCCGCATTTGGACCCTGTCACAGCCAGTTACTGGCAAGCCCGCCATGGTCTGCGCCGCCACAGACGTATTCGCAATTTCACCAGCAATTTCTACCGCAGCGGTTTGCTCGGCAATTTTATCGGCGCCAGTCATCTGGTCGCGCGGCTGCATGGCGTTAATCCGCGCGTGCTTCTGGAAGCTCGCGATCTTGAGGAGCAGCATCATATTTTCGAGCAAAAGTTTGCGCCGCTTTTCGATAAACGGGCCGTGCGCTGGCTCGTTAACCGGCCCGCATCGCTGTACGGGCTTGGCATTCCGCCTGCGCAATATAAAGCGCTTGCGGGAGACATGGAAGGCGGCATGGCCGAAGTGCTGCGCGGGCGGCTCAGGCGTCTCGCCTGCGGTTTTCCGCTCGCCGACAATTATTTTGCATGGCAAGCCTTCGGACGCCGCTACGCGCCGCGCGGATCAGGGGCCGTTCCGCCTTATCTTCGCGCCACGAATTTTGCGACGATGCGCGCCAACGCCTCCCGCATAGAAGTCTTGCACGCGTCGTTCACCGACCATCTTACCAGTCTGCCTTCCGAAAGCATGGATCGCTACGTACTTCTCGACGCGCAAGACTGGATGAACGACGAAACCTTAACTGCTCTGTGGACGCAGATCACCCGCACGGCCCGTCCTGGCGCGCGCGTCATTTTCCGCACCGCGGCCGAGCCGACGCTGTTGCCTGGCCGTCTGCCTGAGAGCTTGTTATCGTGCTGGACCTATGAAGCCGAGACCTCGCGTCAACTCACTGAACGCGACCGTTCCGCAATTTACGGCGGGTTCCACCTTTATTGCTTGAAAGCCTAACGCCATGAACGCGTGTACTTCCATGACCACCGCGCCAACCGCTGCTGAAAAAATGGATGGCATCTACCGCCGCCAGCGCTTCTTCTACGACATTACACGCCGCTATTACCTGCTGGGACGTGACCAACTGATCGCCAGCCTTGATGTGCCGCCGCAGGGCACGGTTTTGGAAATTGGCTGCGGAACCGCGCGCAACCTTGTCCAGGCGGCGCGCCGCTATCCTGATATGCGCGGCTACGGCGTTGATGTCTCTGCCGAAATGCTGGACACGGCTCGCAATTCGGTCTGGCAGGCTGGTGTTGGCGAACGCATCATCCTCGCAGAGGGCGATGCGACGAAATTCAAGCCGCTGGATTGCTTCGGCATCGCGACCTTCGACCGCGTGTTCATATCCTATTCGCTCTCCATGATCCCGTCCTGGCGCGACGCGGTCAACAATGCCATGGAATGCGTTTCGCCCGGCGGCGTGCTCCATATCGCCGATTTCGGCAATTTCGCCGGATATCCCGGTTGGGTGCGTTGGCTGCAACATACATGGCTGGCGCATTTCTCGGTGACGCCCATTCCCGGCCTTCCGGAGAAATTGGAGGGCATGGCTAAGGGCAGAGGGCTTGAGGCCACCACAACGCGGCTTTATGGTGGATATGCCATTCTTGCCAGCCTTAGGCGTCTATAACTATTACTGACATCTTTCCGTCACGCGCGCCTCGTACCAGCCTTTGCTGGCATTGACGATCCGTACTACGGACAGCATGACCGGCACCTCAATGAGCACACCAACGACCGTGGCCAGCGCAGCGCCGGACTGAAATCCGAACAGGCTGATGGCGACGGCAACGGCCAGCTCGAAGAAATTGCTAGCGCCGATCAGCGCCGACGGTCCAGCCACACAATGCGCTACACCAAGCTGGCGGTTGAGCAGATAGGCAAGACCGCTATTGAAATAGACCTGGATGGTGATCGGAACGGCCAGCATCAGGATAACGAACGGCTGGGAGATAATCTGTTCGCCTTGGAAGCCGAACAGCACCACAAGCGTGGCAAGCAGTGCAGTGAGCGACACTGGCCCTAGCTTAGCGAGCACATTCCCCAACGCCTGCGGGCCTTTCGTAAGAAGCCATTTGCGCCAGGCTTGCGTAATGATCACCGGCACGACGATGTAAAGCACGACTGAAAGCAGCAACGTGTTCCACGGCACCGTTATCGACGACAGCCCGAGCAGCAAACCAACGATCGGGGCAAAAGCAAACACCATGATCAAATCGTTAAGCGCGACCTGGGAAAGCGTGAAATGCGGCTCCCCGTCCGACAGGTTGGACCAAACAAACACCATGGCCGTACACGGCGC
Source organism: Alphaproteobacteria bacterium (assembly GCA_037387425.1). GTDB lineage: Bacteria > Pseudomonadota > Alphaproteobacteria > Rhizobiales > Rhodomicrobiaceae > JARRLC01. The sequence goes on along the minus strand of JARRLC010000148.1, from coordinate 3,618 downwards.
TGCCGCCAATATGATCAGCCCGGCGATATAACTGTCGATCTGCCCAGCGGGCAGGAAAGAACGGAAAACAATACCGATGAAAAGCCAGCCCAACAGCGCCATGGAAAACGGCTTGACCGCCCAGTTGATGAACAGCGTAACGCCAATGCCTTTCCAATGCTCTTTGACCTGATGCAGTGCGGCGAAGTCGATCTTCAACAGCATAGGAATAATCATCAGCCAGATCAGCACCGCGACCGGCAGATTAACCTTGGCAATCTCCATGCTTCCGATGGCATGGAACGGTGCAGGCAGATAATGACCGAGCGCCACGCCTGCCACGATGCACAGGAACACCCAAAGGCTTAAATAACGTTCGAACACGCCCATCGGCGCTTTGGCAGCGCTCTTGGCCGCCGTTTCGCATTGTGCTGACATCAGATTTCTCCCGCGCGTTCCAATCCTAGTTCTAATAGCCTGCGCATTTTGGTCTCGATCATTCCGTAAACCGCGCGGAATTTCGCCAGTCTTTCCTCATGCGTTCCGGTTGCTGCAGCTGGATCGGGAAAGCCAGCATGAACCTTGGCAGGGCGCCCTGGCCAGATCGGGCAGACTTCACCGGCGGCGTTGTCGCAAACGGTGATGACGAGGTCCATTTGCGGCGCGTCAGAACCGGCGAATTCATCCCAGGATTTGGAGCGTACCCCTTCAACGGAATGGCCCTTCTCCTTGAGCACTTCGATGGAGAGCGGATTGACCTCACCGGTGGGATAGCTTCCGGCGCTATAAGCCTTCCATTCACCACCGCCCAGATCGTTGATGAGGCATTCGGCCATGATACTGCGGGCGCTATTGCCGGTGCATAGGATTAGGACGTTGAAAGTCTTCTCACTCATACCGTCTCCCCATCGCGCGTGGTTACGCCTGAAGCATGGAAGTCAATGCTAAGAGCAGCGCGCCCCTGGTCGCAAAGGATTTGCAAAGGCGTTGCGTTCACTGCCGCCAGTACGCGCTGGTCTTCAGTCACGGTCGGATCGTCCGCGAGGGAAGCGTGCAGCAGGGCCAGGAACGAAGCCGCATAAGCGTTGAATTGACGCTCGGCAAGCCGGTAGTAGACCCATTTGCCTTTGCGCCGCTGCTGGACCAAGCCAGCAGTTTTCAGCGCGGTCAGGTGTTTTGATACCGTAGCGGGCGCAAGTTCCAGCACAGCGGTGATCTGGCAAACGCAGAGCTGCCCACCTTCCAGGAGCTTTAGAATGCGCACTCGGCTGGGGTCGGCGATGGCTTTGGCGACGGTTTCGAATGTTTCAAGCATGCGTAAAAGATAGCATCATTTCGTTATATGGTAAAATGACAAATTGATGACAGGTCTGTATTCGACACACGGAGCGGAGTATGGGAAAAGCCCGTGGTCGCAATCCATTCATCATCTGCCGCTAGCGGCGCGCAGCCAAGACTTCGGCTTTCGACCTGACAGATCGGCACTCGCCCGTCATTCGCGCAGGGTCGTGAAGAAACGTTCACGAACCAGGACCTAAAGGGCGAAATCCCCCAATAAGCAGGCATAGAGTTACCATTCCGCAGCTGCGCGTTGAAGACGGGAAATCTTTAGCCTAAAATCGACGCAAATGACCCGTTCGGGACAGACTATCGTGCAAACAGATCCTAGCCGAACTAAGGCACCATCGCGGCACCCTCAACGTGCCGAAAATACTGCTGGGGGCATTCGGGAGCGGGTATGATTAGATATCTGTTGCGGAGGACCTTTCGTATAAGCTTAGCGATAATAACAGTCCTTTGCGTGGCATTTGCAATCATCTTAGCGCTGAACCCATCCGCTGCCATAATACTAGCGGGCATCTGTTTACAATCCATATTTGGAAATACCCGTCCTCCCCCAATCGCAAGAGATCAGTTAGTTGATATGGACTGGAGCACCCAGAAAGAGGCCAGTGAGAGACTGGCCGTCCTATTGCATCAGAAATTCCCAAAAGGCAGCAGCGCCTCAGATCTCAGATCAATGCTCGTAAGCCAGGGGTTTGAGCCGCCACCACCTCCTTCACCAGACTGCCTCCCGCCAGATCAAGTGGCACCAATAGGGAAGACAGTCATACGTTGTCCGGTAAATAATGGAAGCAAGGTGCTCAGATATTCGTGGGGCAATGGCATCTGCCGTCATAATATCATAGTTAAATGGTCTACGGATGATAATGAGACGATCAAAGAAGTGCACGCCACATACTACAGTTACTGTTTGTAGCGTTGTGCACCCATCGTCTGATAAACACGGAATAGCGTATAAAATATTGCGAACCTATAACACCAGCTACGGGTCGAAACCGGTAAGTCTCGGTGAGAGCATATGTGAACCGCTGCAACTCCAAAACCCGACTTAACGCCTCACGCAGCCTATTGCGGAGGAACTCGTGCAATCACAGTGCTTCATAAGGAGCTGCTTCCGGGGCCCGGGGCAAGGTGCCAATTCGGTTTCACTCGCGCATGCAATCGCCATCCGATACAGTTCCCGGCGTCTTCGGCAATTTCAATCGCGGAACATGGAGGGGGCAAACGTTGCGTGCACGGCTGAGAGCCATATTTGCGAGCATCGTAATCGTGGCAATTCTGTGTGCTGATCCCTTTGGCGCGGGGGCACAAGATGCCGAAGACCCCGTTGCGCTCAATCTACAAACCATACAACTCTTTGGCCAAAGGAAATACGCTGAGGCAACTGCACTGGCACAGCAAGCCCTGGCGCTCGCAGAGCGTGTTCTCGGTAAAGAACATCCTGAGACACTCAGGAGCGTCAATAACCTGGCAAATTTATATAAGGCCCAGGGCCTCTACAAAGAGGCCGAACCGCTCTGTAAACGCATCGTGGAGGCACGCGAGCACCTACTCGGCAAGGAGCATCCTGACACGCTCACTAGCGTTATGAACTTGGGGATACTCTATAAGAACGAGGAACGCTATGGCGAAGCTGAGCCGCTCCTCAAGCGCGCTCTTGAGGCGCAAGAACGTATCCTCGGCAAAGAGCATCCTGATACACTCAGGAGCGTCTACAATTTGGCAGTTCTCTATTACGCACAGCGTCATGGCGAGAGCGAGCCCCTTTTCAAACGTGCACTGGAGGCACAAGAGCGTGTACTTGGCGAGGAACATCCAGACACGATCGCGACCCTCAATGGCTTGGCGCTGCTTTATGAAAGCTGGGGGCGCCGTGACGACGCTGAGCCGTTTTTCAGGCGTGCCCTGGAAGCACGCGAGCGTGTACTCGGCAAAGAGCACAGCGACACACTCCTAAGCGTCGATAATCTGGTAAACCTCTACAAGACACAGGCATGGTTACATATGGGCCAGGGCGACTATGACAAAGCTCGGCCGCTTCTTGAGCGTGCTCTGGAGGTACGCGAACGCGTGCTCGGTAAAGAGCACAGCGACACGCTTTTGAGCGTCGACGATCTGGTCGGATTCTACAAGGCCCAAGGGCGATCCACCGAGGACGAAGCACTGGCAAAGCGTCTCAACACGACAAGGGAAGCTCCCACCGCAGAAACTCTGCAATTGCAGAAGGCGCTGTTTGGGTGCTGGGAGCATGTCAGATCCGGTGACAATTGGGGCTCCCACTTGGCCTGTTTCAAC
>JARRLC010000147.1:0-7848 GCA_037387425.1 Alphaproteobacteria bacterium | reverse complement strand
TTGCGTGCGGGAGCGGTGGCGCGTTTTAAGCTGGAAGAGGCGCTTGGGCGGCCCTTGTCGTTTCCCGGTGAGGTCGGCGGTGGGCCGGGCAAACCGCAAGCGCCTGGCATGCTCACCTCGCATTATGCGCCGCGCGCCGGAGTGCGGCTAAATGCGACGTCACCGCAGCCAGGAGAGGCTTTCCTGGCGTTTGGAGCAGAGTTTTGCAACGCGCCCAGCAACGCCGATAGCGACACGGTATTTCTCAACCTCAGCGAACGCGGCGATCTGCGTGAAGCCGCCGCCAATCTCTTCGCCCATTTGCGCGCGTTGGACGCGAGCGGCGCCCCCGCGATCGCCGTTGCTCCTGTGCCGGATGAAGGGTTGGGCGAGGCCATCAACGACCGTTTGCGTCGCGCAGCCGCCCCTCGGGAGAAGCCGGATAGCAGCATTTAACACGCTTTCAACGTTGTGCGTGGTGCATCTCATTGATATCATGGGAGAAATTGGAGCGGGTGAAGGGAATCGAACCCTCGTCATCAGCTTGGGAAGCTGCGGCTCTACCATTGAGCTACACCCGCATTGCTTCAACCTTTAGCACAAACGCTCGCCAGATCAACCCTCGTTCATCTCTATCTACACTGGAGGCTGGCCGCAAAAGCTGCACAGGGGGTGGCTATAGTTGCTTTGCACATGTTTCGCACATGAAAATCCGACTATAGGTTGGGGGTATTTATAGCTTTTTTGCAACATCTTCTCAGGATACTTGTGGTGTTCGGTTCTTGGCCACAGTTAAGGCTCATTTGAGCAGGAACATCCAACCCACGCTAAACGGGTCGATATTGATTGACCGGGGGGCAGAGGAAGGTCCGGGCTGGGGGGAATGGCCCGGACCTTTTTTTATTGTTTTGGGAGCAAGGGGCTGAGGATCTGATGAATCCTTACTTGCATAGTCAACAATACACATTTATGGCGGCTTGAGTCAAACTCAAACCGCATGCTTCTCAAGACAATGTGAACCTTATCCAACGCGAAATTTTGCGGGTTTTGGCGTTTTTCATAATGAGCGGAACGGTTAAGTTCAACGATATCACCGGCTAATCGCTCCTACCCCTTCCACCAGAAAGTGCATTTAGCTTCACCCGCGCGCGTGGTATGTAGCCAAAAGCGCTTTCAGCAAAAGTGGAAACCGGTTTTGCGCTCATGAAAGCATGCTAAAACAAATAGATACTGCCATTTGGCGGTGTATGATCGGGCGCTATCGCTGCGCGTTAGCCGCTCCAGCCCCGCACCGCAACGGAAACGAGCCAAAATGAAACACGTCATCAACGAACTCGAACGCCGTCGCGCCGAAGCCCGCCTGGGTGGCGGCCAAAGACGCATCGACGCGCAGCACACGCGCGGCAAGCTCACCGCTCGCGAGCGCATTGAGCTGCTGCTCGACGACGGCTCGTTTGAGGAATATGGCATGTATGTCGAGCATCGCTGTGCCGATTTCGGCATGGATGCGACGAAAATTCCTGGCGATGGCGTGGTGACGGGCTGGGGCACCATCAACGGGCGCACGGTTTATATTTTCGCCAAGGATTTCACCGTGTTCGGCGGCTCGCTGTCGGAGGCGCACGCCCAGAAAATCACCAAGATCCAGGACATGGCCGTGCGCAACCGCGCCCCCATCATCGGGCTGTTTGATGCGGGCGGCGCGCGCATCCAGGAGGGCGTGGCGGCGCTCGGCGGATATGGCGAGGTTTTCTTGCGCAATGTGCTGGCATCGGGCGTTATTCCGCAGATTTCGGTGATCATGGGGCCGTGCGCTGGCGGCGACGTTTATTCCCCCGCGATGACCGACTTCATCTTCATGGTGAAGGATACCAGCTACATGTTCGTCACCGGGCCGGACGTGGTAAAGACGGTCACGAACGAGGAAGTCACCGCCGAGAATCTGGGGGGCGCCAGCGTTCACTGCACGAAGTCGTCTATCGCCGACCGCGCTTATGAGAACGACGTGGAATGTCTGTTGCAAATGCGTCGGTTGATGGACTTTCTGCCCTCGAACAACCTTGCCGGTGTGCCTGAGCTTCCCACCAAAGATCCGTTTGACCGCGAGGAAATCTCACTCGACACGCTTGTTCCGGATAACCCGAACAAACCATATGACATACGCGAACTGATCCTGAAAGTTGCGGATGAAGGCGACTTTTTTGAAATCCAGGAAGCGTTCGCCCGCAATATCGTGACCGGGTTTGGCCGTATTGAGGGGCGCACGGTGGGTTTCGTCGCCAATCAGCCCATGGTGCTCGCGGGCGTGCTTGACGCCGACGCCAGCCGCAAGGGCGCGCGCTTCGTGCGGTTCTGCGACTGCTTCAACATCCCTGTGGTGACATTCGTGGATGTCCCCGGCTTTCTGCCCGGCACCGCGCAGGAATATGGCGGGCTGATCAAGCACGGCGCCAAGCTGCTGTTCGCGTTCGCCGAAGCCACCATACCGAAGGTGACCGTCATCACCCGCAAGGCGTATGGCGGCGCATATGATGTGATGTCGTCAAAGCACATCCGCGGCGACGTGAATTACGCTTGGCCTTCGGCGGAAATTGCGGTGATGGGACCGAAAGGCGCGGCTGAAATCCTCTATCGCGCCGATTTGAGCGACCCGGAGAAAATTGCCGCACGCATCACGGAATATCAGGACCGTTTCGCCAATCCATTTGTGGCCGCCGAGCGCGGCTATATCGACGAGGTGATTCGTCCGCGTCACACCCGCACGCGCATTGCCCGCGCACTAGCCATGCTGCGGAATAAGACGGTCGAGAACCCGTGGAAAAAGCACGATAACATTCCACTGTAATGGCTGGTGGCATAATCGCTATTCGCGATCAGACAAGCATCGCGTCTACTTCATATTTCGACGCGATCAGACAAGTATCACGTTCATTTTATGTCTGGCCGCGATCAGATGAGCATCGCGTTTATTTCATGCTTGGCCGCGATCAGACGAGCATCGCGTTTATTTCATGTTTGGCCGCGATCAGGCAAGCATCGCGGCCGTGTCGCAGAAAAGCGCTCTAAATCCGCCAGCGCCCGCGACGTAAACGCGCGCTTCTTCGCCATAGCCTTTTCTTTGCCTTTGAGGCGCTTGCCATCCTCAGCTTTCATCGCGCCAACCGGCGGAAACAACCCGAAATTGACGTTCATCGGCTGGAAGCTGCGCGTGCCGCTTTCCTCCCCTGCCAGATGCCCGCCCGTGATGTGCCCAATAAGCGCGCCAAGCGCGGTCGTCAGCGGAGGCGGCGTCAAATCATCCCCCAGACGCTCAGCAGCAGCAAAACGCCCTGCCAGAAGCCCGACCGCCGCCGATTCGACATAGCCCTCCACGCCTGTCACCTGCCCAGCAAACCGCAAACGCGGCGCAGCCTTCAGACGCAGCTGCGCGTCCAGCAATTTCGGGCTATTGAGGAACGTGTTGCGGTGCACACCGCCGAGCCGCGCGAACTCGGCATTCTCCAGCCCCGGAATCATGCGGAAAACGCGCGGTTGCTCGCCATGTCGCATTTTGGTCTGAAAGCCAACCATGTTCCACAGCGTGCCGAGCGCATTGTCCTGGCGGAGCTGCACCACTGCGTAAGGACGCTCATCCGGTTTATGCGGATTGGTGAGCCCCACCGGCTTCATCGGCCCGAAGCGCAGGGTTTCGGCCCCGCGCGCCGCCATCACCTCGATAGGCAGACAGCCGTCAAAATATGGCGTCTTGCGCTCCCAATCGCGAAACTCGGTCTTTTCCGCGGCCAAAAGCGCGGCGATGAACGCTTCATATTGCTGGGCGTTAAGCGGGCAGTTGATGTAATCCGCCCCCGTGCCGCCCGGCCCCGGCTTGTCGTAGCGCGATTGCATCCAGCACACGCCCATGTCGATGCTCTCAGCGGTGACAATCGGCGCGATGGCGTCGAAAAACGACAGCGAGTCTTCACCGGTTAGTGCCTGGATGGCCGCCGACAATGCAGGCGAGGTGAGCGGACCTGTGGCGATAATCACATTGTCCCAATCTTCCGGCGGCAGGTCTGTCACTTCGCTGCGCTCCAGCGTCACTTGGCTGTGGGCGGCAAGCCGAGCGCTCACCTCAGCGGCAAAGCCCTCGCGGTCAACGGCAAGAGCGCCCCCGGCTGGCAGCTTGTGGGTATCCGCCGTCGCCATGATCAGCGAGCCGCAGCGGCGCATTTCCTCATGCAGAAGGCCAACGGCGTTGAGCTCGGCATCGTCAGAGCGGAACGAGTTGGAACAGACCAGCTCAGCGCATGCATCCGTCTTGTGGGCTTCGGTTTGGCGTTCGGGGCGCATTTCGTGCAAGACGACTGGCACGCCCGCGTTCGCAGCCTGCCAGGCGGCTTCCGATCCCGCCAGTCCAGCTCCAATAATGTGTATGGGTTTTACTGATGTTGCCATGCTGCGACGACTTCGGCTAAAACATGCACGGCGTCAAGAGCCAGCTTCTCAAATCTCAGGTCCGAGTGATATATAAGTAGATGGTGGCAAGAAAAACACAAATAGCGCGGGCAAAAACAATGAAAATAAACGTAACGCTAGCAATTCTTCTCTCTGGATTGGGGCTTGCCGCCTGCACCTATGAACGCGATGGACCGCCTGTTTCCCACTACCAGGAGTTTCAAACCCGCGCGCCCAAAGGCAACACAGTTTACGTGTGTCACGCCTATGGCTGCCAGAAGCAAACGCCGCTCAAATTTGGTCAGAAGCAGATCAAGGCGATCGCCAAGCTGATGCGCAAGACCAAGAAGGCCGACACCGCCGCTGAAGAACGCCGCGCCGTCGCATATGCCATCGGCTGGATGGAGACCTACGCGGGAACAAAGGTCGGCACCAAGAACGACCGTCCGGGGATGGACTATGACGGCTCCGGCGATCCCAGCCAGCAAGATTGCGTGGACGAAGCCACCAATACCACCAGCTATCTGACCATCCTGGAAAAGAACAAGCTGTTGAAACACCACACTGTTGGGCGTCCGTTTTCACGCGGCAATGTTCTGCTGGGTGGCGTTTCCAACTGGCCGCACTGGACGGCGGTGTTGTGGGAAACCAGCAACAAAAAGAAATGGGCCGTGGATTCGTGGATCGGTCCGAACGGCGAAAATCCGGCCATCGTCGAAGCCGATAAATGGTACCTGAAAAATCTCGACGCGCTGCCTAAACCACAGACTTGATTGGCGCAAGTGCGTGCGCCCTCAGATTTTGAGACTACAGCTCTTATAGGCGGATTTTGCTTAGAGCGTTTTCCGATCTAACTGGATCGGTAAGATGCTCTAACTTCTTAACCCATCGCATTGCCACGAGCGCGGGAAGTCTTGCAACTTTTGCTGAAAATGCTCTAACTTCTTACTTGATCGCATTTTCACGAGCGCGGGAGGTCTCGCAACCTTTGCTGAAAATGCTTTTAAACTCTGCCAGCCTTGTGTGTTTCATACGCCCTTTTCACAAACTCTTGCTTTTGTTTGTGGCTGGTTTCTCGCGAATTTGATATTCCGATGCATCCATCGCATATAATGCGACAGGAACGCAGCAGGAGCCACCACATGCACCAAGCCCACGCGTCACGGCGCACCACACAGGCCGTTAAAGTCGGCAACGTCACCGTTGGCGGCAACGCGCCCATCGTCGTGCAGTCGATGACCAACACCGACACCGCCGATATTGACGCTACCGTGCAGCAAATCTCCGAGCTAGCGGCAGCGGGCTCAGAAATGGTGCGCTTCACCGTGGACCGCGAGGAAGCCGCAAGCGCCGTTCCCCACATCCGCGACCGGCTGGCGGCTAAAGGCGTGAACGTGCCGCTCATAGGCGATTTCCACTATAACGGGCATGCGTTGCTTAGTGCGCATCCGGCCTGCGCCGAGGCGCTCGACAAATACCGCATCAATCCGGGGAATGTGGGTTTTCGCGATAAGCGTGACCGCCAGTTCTCCAGCATCGTGGAACTGGCGCTGAAATACGATAAGCCCGTGCGCATCGGCGTCAACTGGGGAAGCCTCGATCAAGAGCTTCTCACCCGTCTGATGGACGAAAACGCCACGAGCGCCGCACCACTTGAGCCTCCCGCCGTGCTGCGCGAAGCTATTGTGCAATCGACGCTGGTCAGCGCGGCGCGCGCCGAAGAACTCGGCGCATTATCCTTTCCGCGAAAGTCAGCGCTGTGCAAGACCTCGTGAGCGTCTACCAGATGCTCGCCGAACGCGGGAATTACGCGCTGCATCTCGGCCTGACTGAGGCGGGCATGGGCACGAAAGGCATCGTGGCCTCCACAGCGGGGCTCGCCATTCTGCTGCAACAGGGGATCGGCGACACCATCCGCGTTTCGCTGACGCCCGCGCCTGGCGAAGCCCGCACCCGCGAGGTTGAAGTTGCCCAGCAGGTTTTGCAAACCATGGGGCTGCGCTCGTTCGTGCCTGTGGTAACGTCATGTCCGGGCTGTGGACGCACCACCAGCACCGTTTTCCAGGAGCTGGCGCACGATATTCAGACCCACATCGCCCAGAGTATGCCAGAGTGGCGCAAGCTCTATCCCGGCGTAGAGACGCTCACCGTTGCGGTTATGGGGTGCATCGTCAATGGCCCCGGCGAATCGAAGCACGCCGATATCGGCATCAGCCTGCCGGGTACGGGCGAAACGCCCTCAGCGCCGGTGTTCATCGACGGGGAAAAGGCGGTTACCTTGCGCGGCCTAAGCATTGCAGACGAATTCAAAACACTGGTAGAAGACTACATCAAAACGCGTTTCGGGCGTGACGAGCGAAAACATACGCACGCGGCGGAATAAGGATAACACTTGATGGAACTTGTGGGCATAGCACGTAACCCGGTGCCGAGCGGCGCAACGGTGGGAAGCTTCGTTGGACGCGACGGCTGCAACATCCGCTATGCCTTATGGCAACGCACGGCCGAAGAACGGCGAGGCACGATTTGTCTGTTCACGGGGCGCGCTGAGTTCATTGAGAAATATTTCGAGACCGTCACCGACCTCAGACGGCGAGGCTTCGCCGTAGCCATGATGGACTGGCGCGGGCAAGGCGGTTCCGACCGTCTGTTGCGCAATCCGCGTAAAGGACACGTGGAAGACTTCAACGATTATTACAACGATCTGCGCCAGTTCATGAACGACATCGTGCTATCTGATTGCCCGGCCCCTTTCTTCGGCATGGCGCATTCGATGGGTGCTCATGTGCTTTTGCGCTCTGCTGTCACGCGGGTTTGCTGGTTTGACAGGCTCATTCTCAGTGCGCCGTTGATCGACACCATGCCGGAGTTGACGCCCGCGTCGTTCAAGCGCTTCCGCATCGAAGCGCGCGTGCTTCTCGGACAGGGCGATTTCTATGTGCCGAGGGGAAGCAGCACATTGTCTGAAACAGCACCATTCGATGAAACGCGCCTTACCAGCGACCGGCTGCGTTACGAGCGCGTTCGCGATGTTTTGCAAACGGCTCCGCAGCTTGGCATCGGCTCGCCGACGGTGGGCTGGGTGCAAGCCGCCAGCCGTTCCATTATGCATATCAACTCGCACACGTTTCCGGTGTCAGTTAAAACGCCGATACTGATCGTCGCTGCCGGGAATGACAAAGCGGTCTCAACGCACGCAACCGAAAGCCTGGCGATGCGCATGAAGAACTGTAAGCATATCGTCATTTCCGGCGCGCGGCACGAAATTCTGCAAGAGCGCGATGAGCTGCGCGACCAGTTCTGGGCGGCGTTTGATGCGTATATTCCGGGGTCGAACCGCACGTTGAGCGAAAGCCGCATTGGGCTTTAGAGCATTTTCAGCAAAGGGTGCGAGACCTCCCGCGCCCGTGGAACTGCGATGGGAAAAGAAGT
>JARRLC010000146.1:0-6299 GCA_037387425.1 Alphaproteobacteria bacterium | reverse complement strand
AGCTTCCGGGCCCCCCGATGCCAGGCCATATGGCGCGGCAGCTTCTCGTCGATCTGAGCGGAGCCTCGGAAAAAACGCATCACACCATCCCGAATAAACATCTCAGCATTGAACGAACGGATGAACTCGACGTCTGAATCGACAACCAGCACAACATCTTCTTCCGACGCCGCAATGGCAGCCAGTTTGATCACTTGTTGCTGTATCCAGCCACGCACTGGAGGAAACGGCCGATATAGATTAATCATGATATTCTTAAACGGCAGTGAGACGAAACTGCGGGGCCAGAAGTCAGATTCGCAACGAATATGCGTACGTGCATTGTCGCCCAACTGTTGGAACAGCTTGAGATCCCGCCGAGGCACGATGATGTGATGGTGGATTGTATCCGGGGCGTTCTCAAGTACTGAGCGGTTCAGCTTTGCACATAGTTCAAAATCAGGTGCGTAACTTTTCGTGATTACAGCCATGCGCGTCATGCTTAACCTCCTGACAATTTTCAGTTTAGCAATCCGTCTGAAGTCGATGCGAAATTGTATCGGCTCAATGCAAGAGGTGGATACAAGCGCGGCGCAAGTGAGCAAGAGCCGCGCAAATATGGTATTTCTGATCTTTGGCTAATGTTCGCTAGCAAGCGAGTCAAGCGATAGTCAGCACGCAGAGCTCCCCCCCAGGATAATCTTGAGTTATGAGTCTCGGATTGCTTAACTGTGTTCATCGTTAGCTAGCTACGCCGAATGTCGGGTAGTAAGCTGTTCCGGCACCTTTCATCATCATACATGCATTCCCGTGAGGTTTTTAACACCGCTTTGTAATGAAGGATTTATCCGTGCGATCAATCACCAGCCTTTGTCGAGAATTGCTTCTCATACTAGGCGCATCATTCCTTATCTTCTGCGCTCTCCTGGCAGTAGTCAGCATAATGGGTGAAATGAACGCCTTCGCAGGCGACAGCGCGGAGAATGGCAAGCGTGTACCAGTGAAAAATCCAACTCACTCGCAAGACGCAGACGGGATCATTCCACCAGACCGTATGACATTATGGAATCCTGGTCTCAAGGCAATTGGCGGTATCCCTAAACGAACCAAAATATACAAGACCCTTTCTCCGCGTGGGGGCTCTCTCGACGACACAGCAGCAATACAAGCGGCTCTAAACACTTGCCCCCGCGGTCGGGTGGTCAAGCTCGCTCCCGGCACCTTCAATATCAACGGCAACGGTTTGTTTTTTCGAAAGTCTGACTGCACATTACGCGGCTCCGGCACCGGGGCGCTTGGCTCGGGCAAGGGAGGCACACGGCTCATCAAGGCCGATCGCACCACAAATCCCAACGCCGCTGTTCTCTATGTGGGAGGAGGTGGAGTCAGGTTTTCATCGTCATACGACCTTACCGAAGATGCCGTAAAGAGCACGAATTCGCTCAAGCTTGCGAAGAGGGCGGCGGTCAAGCGAGGAGACATCGTTCTCATCGATCAAGTGACGAATGATGATCCGCGCGTGTGGTGGGGACCAGAACACAATCCCCCAGGTGGCGGATCACGCAGATGGTTCGCCCGTCAGGATCGTTCACTTTCGCAAATAATGGAAGTGACCGCAGTTAAAGGAAAAACCATCACCTTCTCGACGCCCTTCCATATAACGTTCAAGACGAAATACGCAGCTCAGTTGTCGCGTTTTGCTTACCCAGCGGCGTTTCGCATCGGTATCGAAGATCTATACGTCTATGGAGGAATGGGGGGCGACTATCACGGCAATATCTCAGTAATCCTCTGTGCTTATTGCTGGGTTAAAAATGTCGAAGCGCACTGGTCGGTCGGCACATCGATCGGCTTTTATGCAACCTTTCGTAGCGAGCTGCGCGATTCCTATATCCACGAGACACCAGACCCCAATCCCGGCGGAGCGGGCTACCTTGTCGGCCTCAATCGTGGCGCATCTGAAAATCTTGTCGAGAACAATGTCATTTGGAGCGGCAACAAGGTTATCGTAATGCGAGCAACTGGAGGCGGGAACGTTATCGCCTATAATTACATGGATGACGCCTATGGGAGCACTTACCCGCATATGCCCGAAGCCGGACTGAATGCAGGTCATTATACAACACCACACATGGAACTCCTGGAAGGCAACTATAGCCACCGTTACCAAGGCGATAGCTTTTGGGGCAATTCCATATATATCACTGTATTTCGCAACCATCTGTCTGGTCTTCGCGCTCGCCGTCCGCCTTTAGACAAATACAAATTCCGGGTCTATCCCTATATGGACCTGCAGAGGCGCGCTGCCGTGGACGTGCAGGCACACAGCGATTACACCAACTTTGTTGGCAATGTGCTTGGATTTCAGGGGCAGCCGCTCTTGAGTTACAACCAGCCTGGTTACAACTTCAAACAGAACGCCTGGACATATGAAAGGCTCGGGGCATTTCCGAGGGATGACGAAGTACCGATGTGGTCGATTGGCTCACTGCAAGCTGGCGGATGGAAGTGGATACCAGAAACGTATCGGACACAACTTCGAGAGGGAAACTGGGATTGGGTTACGCAATCCCAACGGTGGCACGGCATTGGCGGAACGGCTGGGAGCGGCACGCCACGGGAGCTTCCTAACTCCCTATACCTAACTGAGAAACCTACGTTTTTCGGCTCAAATCCCTGGCCCTGGGTAAACCCTTCCAATGGTACGGTCACATCCCTCCCGGCCAAGGCGTGTCTGGAACAAGGAAAGATGCCGAACTGCATGATGCCAGGTGGTTAACGCGGCTCTGGAATGCTGTGGTCTGGCCACAAACTCGGCCGGACCACAAGAATATTGGTTTCTCAGGCAGCCGCGTCGTTCACAGTGATGGGTTTATCCCACTGCCCGTGCGCATTTTCAACCAGCGTGTCTTTGCGTCGTGCGACGAAGACGAGAGATTCACCGAGTATGGAAGGGCCGAACAGGGCACGCATGGGCGCCCACAAAGGCAAGGTAAGAACTTTCCGCAGTGGCGTTGCGAAAGTTGCAGTGGTGAACATTTCCAGCAAATCAAACCCGCACTCTTGCAGCATAAGTGGGGTTTGCTCGCGCGATATCGGGGAGATATGCCGGTTCTCGTTATAATTATTGGCTCCGAACCCCCAAAGCTCGCCCTTTAAAAAGAATTTTATCCGTCCTTCGAAGAAAGCGATGTTTGGCGTGCTGATAACAATCACTCCATTGCTATCCAATAATTTATAACAATGCTTAAGAAAATGCCGCGGATCGTTCAAATGCTCGATAACCTCGGACGCCACGACGGCTCCAAAGCGCCGCCCCTCAAAATTATCAGAAAAATCACGATTCAGGTCTGCGGCGGTAAATCTAAAATCGCTATCCGCTTCAAGATTTGAGACGAGATCGCTGCCCCATAAATTGGAGTATCCCTTTGACTTGAGACGCTTCAGCATGGCCCCAGTGTAGCAACCGAAATCAAGGACGGGCGTGTCAAAATCACTGTACCGCTGAAGCGCTTCAGCAACCGCCTGATGCGTCCCGGGGGCCGCTGCGATCAGATTTCCTTCAAATTCATCTTGGCGTTTCCGAAGTAAGCTCACACTTTTACCCAACTTAAAAAGAACTGTACTTTATTTCCTATTGAATAGTAGAACTTTTATACAAAACATATCCCATTTGGACAAGAATTTTTCAATACATGTATTGGCTTGGTTGCGGCAGGTGTGAAGTGGGGCCGTTGCTCCGAAAGCTGTAGTTTGGCAGGATCTGCACCTCTTTTGAAACAACCAAACCTATCACCTATGCACCGCTGGGACCACGGCGCGTTGGTTCTGATCCACTGGGCGGAAGAGGCTGCCAATGTCGGCCAGCTTCGGCTACGACAAACAAGAACAACAGCCATATTATATCCATGCCGTGCATCCATGTAGACTCAATGAAGTTAATTTGAATCACAAAAAGAGCAAGTGTGAGCAGAAACCACCCCCGTCTGGCGTCGTGTTCAATCACACGACCGATGGCGTGGAGGGTCATAAAGATGAAGATTACAAACAGGATAATTCCGAAATACCCTGTATCCAACATCGTATCCAAATAGCCATTATGGGCGTTTGGCATGTTCCTCACCCAGCCTGGAGCTTCAACTACGCTCGGCGCATCTTGGCCTACGAGCCAAAAGGATTGGTATCCCCACCCCAAGAAACGCCTTTGAGAGATCATATAATTTGCGAAATCCCAAATAATCGTCCGACCCGACAGAGTATAGTTGCCGAAAAGATGCCAGGAAATGCGACTGATAAGGTTGCCTACTACTTTGGATAAGACCGTATAAACAATTGGCACCGGTAACAGCACGAACGCCGGAGAAACGCGCACCGCCTTTCCAACAAATATGGTAATTCCGGCCAGCATTGGCGCAAAGAACGCAAGAGTAAGCGATCCCATGGAATCGCTTACGACAACAAGGTAAAGTGCAATAACGGCAACGATGATGCCTTGCACGCGCCGCCAGCCGGGATATAGCATTTCGTGAAGCGACAGCATAAAAGCTATCGCCGCACATTGCCCCAACATACTCTTAAATACAAAATACCCAGGATAAGATACTCTAACATTCTCAATAACCATCGGCGGTTGAGAAAATACAAAGTAGAGATTCAATATTAAAGCTAATGCAAAACATAAAAACAAGCCACGAAATATATCCACAGTTCGAGCGGTCAGCAAAACGGGCAGAACAATGGATATAATAATCATTGCTTGCTGAGCAAATCTAATGGCAGCGAATTCTGGTTTATAAGCCCACAAAACACTTAATCCAGCAAACGCTAAATACATGAAAAGCGCAATAATATGAGGCGCTAAGGTAATTCTGGACCAGTTTATGACAACTACAATTACAGATATCACTGCCATTGCAGGCCAGAAAATTTTATGTTCCAGACGTGGCGCCATGATGATCTGCACTTGTAGGTCAGACCAAAAATCTCCCAGGCGCGGACCGGCATCTATGTAAATTAATAGTGGTGATATTATTTCAACGTAAGCACATGCCAAGATAGGGAATAGAATAAATTTTCCAAATGTTGGGCCGGTTTTCACCACAACCTCCAAAGGCAATCCGAAGAAAGGTTATGTTGCTGCTTATCACTCACCTTCGACCCAATCCGGTATTATCATGAAATGCAGATCAGTACTTCCCGCGCCTAACAAACATCAGATAGAAAATCCGGGGGCTCTCGATCAAATAGCGTGATGCCAGCCGTCGCGGATTGGACAGAAGACGGTGCAACCATTCCAATCCGGCGTGTTGCATCCAGACTGGCGCACGCTGCTGTCTTCCGGTGAGAAAGTCGATTGAAGCGCCTATGCACAATCCGATCCCCCGAGCATCGGCGTGATCGGCAATCCGGGAAGCGAGAATTTCCTGTTGCGGCATTCCTACTGCGAGAAAAACGAGCGGGGCCTGTTGCTCAACAACAAACGCGACACATTTAGCAATTTCATCTTCGGATTTGATGAAACCCATGGGGGGCGTGTGAACGGTGATGTCCAACCCCGGATATTTGTCTCTCAGCACCTCGCAAGCCTCGGCCGTTGGACCGATAATCGTTATCTTTAAACCTTGATCCGCCGCACGCACTATGAGCTGAGCTGTGAGATCACTGCCCGTTATTACAGGCAATGTCTGGCCATGGAACCGAGCAAGACGGCTTAACACGCGGCTATCACAAAACACGCGCCACGCCCGCTCATAAAGCGGACGCATGGTCGCTGGATCGTCGAGCATTTTGACCATGTGCTGCACGTTCGGTGTCACCACATATCTAAAAGCCCCATGCATCTCAGAGAGGATGCTGTTAACGGCTTCTTCGGTCGATCCAGAATTAAAATGATACCCGAGAAAATATACACCTTCTACCACTGAGATAGGCCCCCCGGAACAATCAACGCAGTATACTAAACCCCAGCAAATACTAGCTCCTGCCGATATAAAGTTAAAGACGGAAAATCAGCCATCAGAAATATAGCGGGACGCATCGTTCGTATTCCGGTCGAATTTCTGAATGTCTGCTCAGTACTCTACTGGACGCTGGCATCGTCAAATTAACGGATCCTGGATGAATTTGCGTAAATGAAGCGATCATGACAGCCCCTCATGATCCGCTTTATCGTCGCCACCTTATCTCGCCGAGGTGATCGGCTATGCGGTCTGGCTTTATTTCCGCTTCTCGCTTGAGCTTGTCGGTAATTGAGGAGATGCTCGCGGCACATGGCATTGCGGTGAGCCACGAAACGGTTCGCAATTGGGCGGAGAAAAACG
>JARRLC010000145.1:0-6728 GCA_037387425.1 Alphaproteobacteria bacterium | reverse complement strand
AACTAAGAAAACTACGATATCACGACGCGCCTGCAGTTTGTTCAAGAGAGTTTTCATTCAGGTCGTCGATAGGGGGGCTGGTGAAACCCGCAGCCTGAAAAGCCCACCAGGTTCGGGCCCATCAACGATAACCGCATTGAACGGCTTCAAGAACGCAGTTATGTCGCCCACTGTGGCGCCCTTGGCGAAACGCACATAGAAATCCGATCCGGCAAGAATGCCAGCCTCCGGGCCGCTCGCCAGCCGCATGCCGCCGCCGCTCGGAGAACCGCCAGCAATCAGCACAGCCAGCGCCACCGACTGCACGACGATTACAATCGCCGCCGCCATGCCTCCAAATGCCGCCACCGGTGAGACGCCTTCCGGCAGAAGCGCTGTCCATGCGGCCTTCATGCGCTGCCAAAGCGGCGTTCCAGCTTGGATGCGCTTCCACACGGGCCGTATCCTCGGCCCCGAGCGTGCCTTTGGCGTACCAAGGCAGGAGCGTCTCGATTTCACTCATTTCGGTTTGGTGTTCATTGGTCATGGCCATCCCCGGTCAAGACCGGCCTCCCGCATCAGTTCAGCGAGTTTCTTGCGAGCGTAGAACATTCGCGTTTTCACCGTAGCGACCGGCACGCCTGTGATTTCAGCCGCCTCGCCCACCGATTTGTCGTGGTAGTAAACCAAATCGATTATGGCGCGGTGCTCATGTGAAAGCTGCTCCATACAGGCGCGCATGATCTCAGCCTTGTTGCGCTTCTGCGTGGCGACTTCCGGCGTGTCGGCATCGTCAGGGCTAGCCGCCAGCGCGGCTTCGTCCATCGCGTACTCGTTCCGTTTACGAAGCACGCTGACCGCCTTGTTGTGCGCAATGGCCATCAGCCACGTTGACACCGAGGAGCGGCCCTGAAAGGCATCTGCCGTTCGCCATGCTTCGAGAAACACTTCGTTCATGATCTCTTCCGCCGTTGCTTCAATGCGCGTGAGCCTCACCAGATAACGGTAGACCCGCACGCTATGGCGCGCATACAGAACGCTCATCGCCGACTGATCTCGTGCGGCTAACCGCTGGATCAGGTCTTTGTCATCAGCGGCGCTCATGGCCGCAACGCTCCGTATTTCACGCGTCTTTGCAACATTGGTCGCTTCAACCGGGCAAAAGGTTCATGAAAAATGCAAATATACAAAAAACGTATATGTCGACGATACGTTACATGCCACCGACCTTTAGGGAAAGTTGACTGTCTTTCCCCTTAATCGCCTATGAACAGTAAACACAAACGCCGAAGCAATTGCCGCTTGTTCGCTGAGAAGTGCTGTTTAAAAAGCGGTTTACTCCTGCGGAACCCGCTCGATATCAGCGCCACAGTGGCTAAGCTTTTCTTCCAGGCGCTCGAAACCGCGATCCAGATGGTAAACGCGGTTAATGGTGGTCTCGCCCTCGGCCACCAGCCCGGCGATCACCAGCGACACCGAGGCGCGCAAGTCAGTCGCCATCACTTCAGCGCCGAGCAGCTTGTGCCCCCCGGTGATATGCGCCGTATCCCCCTCAATAGCGATTTCCGCACCGAGCCGCGCCAGTTCCTGCACATGCATAAAGCGGTTCTCGAAAATCGTCTCACGGATGCGCGAAACACCGTCCGCCATGGTCGTCATGGCCATGAGTTGAGCCTGTAAATCAGTGGGAAAACCAGGAAACGGCTGCGTCTCAACCTCAACCGGTTTCATGCCCGCGCCATTTCGTGTAATTTGAATGCCGGTATCGGTGACGCCGATTTCAGCGCCAGCGCGGCGTAGCACATTCAGCGCTTCTTCCAGAAGATCGGGCCGCGCGCCTTCCAGCAGAACGCTCCCCCCCGTAGCAGCGACAGCCATAGCGTAAGTGCCAGTTTCGATCCGGTCGGGAAGAACCGTATGCACCGCGCCTTGCAGATAATCCACGCCCTGAATATTGAGCGTCGATGTGCCGATGCCCTCGATTTTCGCGCCCATTTTCACAAGGCATTCCGCCACGTCGCACACTTCCGGCTCGCGCGCGGCGTTTTCGATGAGGGTTTCGCCCTTGGCGAGAACGGCTGCCATCAGAGCCGTATGGGTTGCTCCCACCGACACTTTGGGGAAGGAAATGTGCGCGCCATGCAATCCGTTAGGGGCTTTGGCGTTTACGTAACCGCCTTTCAGATCAATCTCAGCGCCGAGCTTTTGCAGCCCCATCAAATACCAATCGACCGGACGCGTCCCGATGGCGCAACCGCCGGGCAGAGACACGGTCGCTTCACCACAGCGGGCGAGCAGCGGCCCCAGCACCCAGAAACTGGCGCGCATGCGGCGGACCATCTCATACGGGGCGCGCGTGTCCACAATATCGCGCGCGGTGAGATGGAACGTCTCGCCGATATGCGATGCAGCGCTGCCACCCGCGCGCTTGCCGTCCATCGCGCAGTCTGCCCCGTGATTGCGCAGGATGCGCGCCAGAAGGTTGGTATCCGCCAAGTTCGGAATGTTCTTCAGCGTGAGCGTATCGGAAGTCAGTAAGCTTGCGATCATAAGCGGCAGAGCTGCGTTTTTTGCACCGCTAACCGGAATAACGCCATTGAGCGGCTTACCGCCCCTGATAAGGATTTGATCCATCAAAGCACCGCTGTGAGAGGTAATTATTTCTGTGAGTTTGAGACTTTATCAATAGACGAGCAAATATGGCCTTGCAAGTAGCCTCTGAAGAGACAGCGCAAACAGCGTGCCAAAACAGCACATTTGCTTATCGCGCTTTCGCGAGCGGAAAACCGGTTCCCACTTTTCCTGAAAGCGCTCTGCAACATGTCGTTATTGTGACGAATCGCTGTCGTTGCTGTTTTCGCTAGCGCCAGGACTTCCGGCGACGTTGCGCGAACGGGACTGGTCCTTACGGCGCTTCAGATTTTCGCGGAGCTGAGCGGCAAGGCGCTCTTCTCGCTCTAAGCGCGCGGCGGTTTTGGGCGAAGGTTTTTGCGACGACATTCCGTTATCCGAGCGATGACATATATGACGTTAGGAGCACCATGGCATTTTTGCCATTCCTATTGTCTCTTGTCATCTCTGTTTCTTTGTCGCTCCCACGAAAGCGGGGGGACACAAGAGGGCGCGGAAAGAACAAAATCAATCTGCACACGCATCCGGATCAATGAGCCGCACGATCCCGGCCATAATCTCGTTGAGCTGAAAGTCTTTCGGCGTATAGACCGCCGCCACGCCCGCAGCCTTCAGCGCTTCGGCATCCTCTGCCGGGATGATGCCGCCAACCACCACGGGCACATCATCCATGCGGGCGGCACGCATCCGCTCCATGATATCCTGCACCAGAAGCACATGACTGCCGGAAAGAATGGATACCCCCACAAGATGCACGCTTTCTTCCAGCGCGGCGTTAACGATCTCGGCGGGCGTCAAGCGGATGCCTTCGTATACAACCTCCATACCGCAATCGCGAGCGCGCACGGCTATCTGCTCCGCGCCGTTGGAATGGCCGTCAAGGCCAGGTTTCGCCACTAAAAACTTGATGCGCCGCCCGAGCTTGGCTGAAATGCGTTCTACCTCGGCGCGCACCTGGGCGAGGCTGTCGCTGTCGCTCACACTGCCCCGAGCCGCGCCGACGCCCGTTGGCGCACGATATTCGCCGAACACTTCGCGCAAAGTGGCCCCCCATTCGCCGGTTGTCACACCCGCCTTAGCGCAAGCGATTGACGGCTCCATGATATTGCGTTCTTCCCCAGCGGCGGCTTTCAGCTCGGCAAGCGCCTTGGTGACCGCCTCGGCATCGCGGGCGGCGCGCCACGCCTGCACCTGCTCTACGGCCTCACGCTCCACCCATTCCGGCACGGTCTGGATCGCGCCTTCGCCTGAGGACAGCGGCGAGGGCTCGGTTTCCGTCCAGCGGTTGACGCCGACCACAACTTGCTCGCCAGCCTCAATAGCTTTGAGGCGCGCCGCGTTCGCTTCCACCAGCCGCTGTTTCATGTAAGAGGACTCAACCGCCGCCACAGCCCCGCCCATGGCTTCGATACGAGCCAGCTCTTCGCGGGCTGCACGTTGCAGATCTGCGACCTTGGCCTCAATCACGGTGGAACCGTCGAAAATGTCTTGGAATTCCAGCAAATCGGTTTCGTAAGCCAAAATCTGCTGCATACGCAACGACCATTGCTGATCCCACGGACGCGGCAACCCAAGCGCCTCGTTCCAAGCGGGCAACTGCACCGCCCGAGCGCGCGCGCTTTTCGAGAGCACCACTGCTAAGGTTTCCAGCAAAATGCGGTAGACGTTATTTTCCGGCTGCTGCTCGGTGAGCCCCAGCGAATTCACCTGCACGCCATAGCGGAAGCGGCGCAGTTTTGGCTCTGTCACGCCATAGCGCTGTTCGGCGATTTCATCCCAAAGCCCGGCGAAAGCGCGCATTTTGCACAGCTCAGTGACAAACCGCATACCTGCGTTCACGAAAAACGATATCCGCCCGACGATCTTAGGAAAATCGGCTTCGGCCACCTCTCCGGACGCCTTCACCGTATCAAGCACGGCGATGGCAGTGGCAAGCGCATAGGCCAGCTCTTGCACTGGTGTCGCGCCCGCCTCTTGCAGATGGTAAGAGCAAACGTTGGTCGGGTTCCATTTCGGAATTTCATGGGTTGTGTAGACGATCACGTCCTTAATCAACCGCATAGACGGCGCTGGCGGAAAAACATATGTGCCGCGTGATAGATATTCCTTGATGATATCGTTCTGGACCGTGCCGGTTAGCTGCGTGCGGGGCGCGCCCTGCTCGTCGGCCACTGCGATGTAAAGCGCCATCAGCCACGCCGCAGTGGCATTGATGGTCATTGAGGTGTTCATCTTATCGAGCGGGATGCCCTCAAACAGCGCGCGCATATCGCCCAGATGCGAAACCGGCACGCCCACTTTGCCAACCTCGCCGCGCGCTAACGCGTGGTCGGGATCGTATCCCGTCTGCGTGGGGAGGTCAAAAGCGACCGAAAGCCCTGTCTGCCCTTTGGCGAGATTGCTGCGATACAGCTCGTTCGACGCCTTGGCGGTGGAATGCCCGGCGTATGTGCGGATCAGCCAAGGGTTATCGCGGGTGGGGCGCTCGTCGCTCATCGTGCCTACCTTGTGTTACGTACAACACGCGCCGTCCGAAACAATGCGAAGCGCATCACCCCCTTTTCCGGCGCAACCGTGAGGCGAGGAACAGAACGACAACCGACCCGAAAATCCCAGTTAAACCTAAGCCAATTGGTTCTTTTCCAACCTGCACGCCAAAGTAGTTTAGCATGTAGTATCCTAAAAATGCGCCACCGATAGCCAGCACGATATTCACAATATTGCCAAAACCGTTGCCTCTGGTAATCAGCCCTCCCAGCCAGCCCATCACGATGCCGATAACCAACAATATAATGATTGCTTCCAGTCCGATGGGTGGCATGTGCGCCTCCTCTTTTTATCGGGTGCCCCCGTGTTACATTTGCCTCGCACATCAAATAATCGACATCACGGCGTAATAATACACAAGTTACCCTTCCTTGATCATCATTGTGCCAGATCTCGCGTTAGCATATAGCTGTTATGAACGTCATAATGACTTAAACGCTTTTGGGGGATAAAAGCGTTGTCCGGGCTGTGGGGTACTTTGCGCACGCCCTCGCGGACAAGAGGGGAAAGTGCGCAAAGGGAGAAAGCGTAGATATGCGCTATATATTTTCATCCTTTAGCTTCTTCTTCACGCTTGTCATCGGCGCGTTGGTGTTTGCGGCTCTGGCTATCGAGTTCCCAGCTATCATGAATGAATTTGTCCGCTGGGCAAACCTCGTTCCAGGATATCTCGGTGATCTTGGCGTGCCAGATCAATATATGGTGTGGATCAACATCCTTATCACGGGCGACAAGCTGGTGCTCTTGGGGATCGTGCTGGTCACGCGGATCTTGCTTTCGCTGATAATCGGCGCGTTCGCATCGCTGCTGGGGCTGTCGCCAGTCGAGTCCCCGAAATCCAATTTCGAAGGCTGGGGCAAATAACAGCGCACCATTAAATCTTAACCCGGCCTTAAAACGGATTACTTAAGTTTCCTAAAAGAGTAATCGTTCGTTTATTGGGCCAGGGATGTGGAAACCTAAAGCGCAGGAACAGGCCGCGCCGGAGTGGTATGTTGACGCCACGCCTAATGTTGTGCCTGAATCTGTGTCTGTTGCTGCGCCTGCTTCCACGCCTGTTACCGCTGCGCCAATTATCCCCGCCTCCGTACCAGTTTCCGCGTCTTCCGCCCCCGCCATGCCGTTGCAATACGGCCAGTTCGGCGGGGATGGTCCGTATTACATCAATCTTCCGCCTGGGCTGGAGCTTCCTCAAACGCTTGGCTACGCATCCGGAATGCCTTTGTCGTTTCCCGGAGCCATCCCCGAGATGGCAGCGTTATTTCCTGAGGGCGTCGCCGAACTTGAGACCGGGACAGAGACCACCGCCGAGGCAAAGGCCGTGGCTGAAGCCGAGCCAGAGCCTAACCGCGCGTTCCGCCATCTGGTTTACTGGGTGATGATCGCGCTGGCCTGGATCGCGCTGATGTTCGCCGCGATCATGTCCTATTATTCCCTGACCATGCCCGATCCGCGCGCCACCGCGTTGATACGTGTGCCACCGAATATCCGAATCATGTCAACGAACGGCACATTCATTGCCGAGCGCGGTATGCGGCGCGATTATGTGACGTATGACCGTCTGCCCCCAC
>JARRLC010000144.1:6446-11203 GCA_037387425.1 Alphaproteobacteria bacterium | reverse complement strand
CCGGGCAGTTCATAAAGTCCTGATCCGCCAATAATACCGAGAACTGCTTTTGTCATGGCCTGCCTTCCAGATGCTGATTTGTAGCGTTAAACGCACTTCTATCATGAAGTAACAATAGCACGCAGTGTCAACACTTGGGGCAGGGTTCTACCGGAAGGCCCGTTGCAACCCAGCCAGGCGCGCCAATACGGCCCATCATGCCGCCGTAGACCTGGTAGACGTGTTTAAATCCGAGTTGCGTCAGCGCGGCCTGCATGAGCGACGTGCGGTGCCCTGTCCGGCAGATGAGGATAATGGGGGCGTCAGTCTTGCCGCCAACAGCTTTGCGCACCTGCTGGGCGAATTCTGTCGCCATTTGCGGGGCCACCATTTCGACACGCAGCGCGCCTTTGGCAATGCCGGTTTGACGCCATTCCTCAGGGTGACGAATGTCGATGAGGGTGGCCTTTTCAGCTTGCACCATCTCATATGCCTTGGCGGGTGGGAGATATGAATTATTTTCAGCTTGAACGCCAACAGTCAATGACAACAAAACAATTGTTGCTGCCAGTACGCCAGCTATTTTTCGTGCGATACTCAGAAACATAAATATAGCTCCAGCCTTATGCATCCCGTTTGCTGTGAGCCAAACGGGATGCAATTCTTAACTCCAGAGCCAATTGTTACGATGACTTGGAGCTGTTTATAACACTTCGATATAAAATACGGACCACACCCATTGCTGCAACTCATCTTTTGTGGGAGTTGCACCATCAGCGGGTTTGTTCAGAAGGAGAAGCGGCCCGAAGTCGCCAATGCCGACCGGCTTTCCATCGACGGACAGCACCAGAATCCATTCGCGGGCTTTGATATCGTCGGCTGAGAGCTCAACGGTCGATCCATCGAGCGCCAGAAGGCGGATGCCTGCTTCCTCAGCGCCTGCTGCTTTGAGAACCTCGGAGAGCGCCGGGCCGCTGAACGTGCCGTTGCCTGCCGGTGTGGACAAAGTCAATTCTTTGGCGGGAAGTTTGCCCAGCATATCAGCGTCAAACGCCATGGCTTTCTTGAACGTGACTTTGTGCTGATTGAAAAGCGTATCACGCGCGGCAGCCATGGGGCCGCGATTCCAGTTAGCGACTTTGCCGGCCACGGTTAATACAACGCTGCCTTTTGCAGCGGGCTGTTCATCGGCGGCGGCTGGACCGCTGATAGCGATCAGCATAGCGCAAACACATGCGAACTTCAGGATGCGAAACAGTTGAAACATGGTGTTTATCTCCCTCATGAGGGGCGATTTCGCAGAATGGCGCTCGAAGTGCAATAAAAAAAGTCGCCCTGTGAGGCGATTTTCTTAACTAGTGGAGCTAATTTGACATCTGAGGCCCAGTTGCTGCCAGGCGCTCTCTCAAATGTAAAATTAGAGTAAAAAACACTAGTGGTGCGAATGGCGCGCAGGCTGCATGTATCGCGGTTACGTGACGACTGTGGACAATTCAATAACCTGTGTATACAACAAGTTTGCAAAGGTATTCCTTATAAGAAAATTTGTTGCTCCCCCCTTGTAAATCCACCATACTCTTGCAATCGGGCGGCCTGTCGGACCCGGTGGAAATAGCTGACTTTGCGCTTAGTGTCTCGCTGATATGAGAAAAGCCTGTTCTCGATTTTCCCCGCTATCTGAATTGCCTGCCTATTTCCGGTGTGCTGTTAGGCGCCCGGTTTCTTACGTTGGGGATTTAAAGGAGCATACGCATGCGTCAGTCAGGGACGGTGAAATTTTTTAACCAATCTAAAGGGTTCGGTTTCATCACACCAGATGAAGGTGGGAAAGACGTCTTTGTTCATATTTCAGCAGTGGAACGTTCTGGGGTAGGCCCTTTGGACGAAGGTATGCGCATTACATTTGAAACGCAGCCTGATCCGCGCGGCAAAGGTCCGAAAGCCGTCAATCTGGAAGCTGCCGACTAAGCTAGGCAGTTCTCTTCACACTCTGCTGCAAGGCCTATGTTCCCGCGTCTTGCAGCTTTTTTGTTGGAAAAATAACAATGCTGAAAGCGTTTGCGATAGCGCTGGCGCTATTTGCCGTGTGGGGAGCGGCACATTTGGGCGGAGACGCCCAGGCGGCGCCTTACTGCAAGGTTTTGAAAGGCGAATCCGTTTCGTTCGGCAGGGCAGCCGCGCGTAAGGACGCCGAGGATGCGCTCAAAAAAGCTATAACGGAATGGTCGGAGCATTACCGCGTTTCCGCTAAGCCGCAAAAGCGCAAGATGGCGTGTAAGGTCTATATCAAATTTCTTGGCGAATATGCTTGTACGGCGGAAGCAACCTTGTGCCGCGAGATACGTAGCTCGCGGAGAAAAAGTGCGAAAACGCCACGCCGATAGATTTTCCGTAACTGTGTCGTCGTTGCTCTAGCGCGCTAGAGAGTGCGGGAGCATTATGCGCGCCACATATCGCATGCCTTATACCCGTCAACATTTATTGCACTGCAAGGATATCAAGAATGGCTTCTGCTCGTTCGTGCATAGCTGCCATGGTATGCACCGTGGCCGTCGCTGCTGCTTTCGCGCCTCTCGCTCCGGCGCAGGCTAAATGCACCAAGCTCGCGACTTCCGTCAACGACTACGGTAAGGAAGGCCCCACCAGGGATGCAAAGGCGCTGCTCGATAAATATATCGCGCGCTGGACCAAGGAACAGGGCATCAAAAAATATCGGACCGGCAAGAAACACGTGACTTGTAAATTGTTTCTCGATCTCGTGTTGTTCGACGAATACACATGTCGCGCATCCGCCAGCGTATGCTGGTAAGCGAAACAGGCAATATTGTTTTGTGGCCTCAAAAATAACCCCCGCGAATATCGCGGGGGTTATCCGGGCGTTATGATGTAGCCTATCAGATCCGCAGCCGCCGTTATTCGGCGGATTGCGTGGCGTCTGCAGCAATCGTGTCTTCGCTCAGCGCCCGGACAAGATCCACGACGCGTTTGCGCACTTTCGGATCAGTGATCTTCACAAATGCGCGGTTTAGCTCCAGGCCATCGCGACTGTTGAGAAAATCCAGCAAAAAGGCTTCCGTTTTGGATTCCGCAAATCCTGGAGCCATAGACACGCCACGCAGATTAACGGCCTGCACAGGCGCATCTTCGAAGAAGAATTGCACCGGCACATCCAAAATCTGCGAAAGCTGGAACAGGCGGCTTGCGCCGATCCGGTTCGTGCCCTTTTCATATTTCTGGATTTGCTGAAAAGTCAGCCCCATCTTTTCGCCAAGCTTTTCCTGGCTCATTCCGATAACCATGCGGCGCAGCCGTACACGGCTTCCCACATGAGTGTCCATTGGGTTAGGCTTACGGCCAGTTGTTGCCGGCCGCACTTCACCGCCCACTGACAGTGTTTCATCTCTCGTCATAGTACCCAATCTGTGCCCTATATCTTTTGCCCACCACAACACACGATGCAACCCTCGGTTTATGCAACGAAAAGTTGTGATCCCCCAGTTACTCTATATATCAGGCACTGTAAATCACAACCTTGAATTGTGGTTACCTGGCGATCTCAATCTCCGCGGGAGAGAAAGCACTCGCGATGCTTGATATATTAACAGTTACTCAACTTTAATAACGAATCTATACAATAGAATGATCAGAAAGGCTACAACCATTAGTGATGTTTCCCCGCTACTTCTAAACGCCGTAAACTCAAGCGGTTTTGGCAGCGGTTGATCGATTACCCCCATGGAATTTAGCGGTAGGCTGGATAAAATGCGGCCATAAGGGTCGATGATGGCCGAAATTCCGGTGTTCGCCGCTCGTACAAGTGGTAACCCTTCCTCAATCGCACGCAAACGTGTTTGTGCCAGATGCTGATACGGTCCTGTAGAATTTCCGAACCATGCATCGTTGGTTAGGTTAAGCAGCCACTGCGCCTGCTCTCCATCGCTGGAGCGCGCCATATCGGGAAAAATCGCCTCATAACAGATCAGCGGTAAAAATGGCGGCGTGCCCGGCGCCTTCATTAATGGACGTGTGTCGCCACTTGCAAAGCCCGTGTCCTGATGCGTGAGTTGCGCAATGCCAAACGCTTTTAACGTGGCTTCAAAGGGTAGGTACTCGCCAAATGGCACCAGATGCTGCTTGTCGTAAAGCTTCAGAATGCGGGCGTCGCCATCCATTATGAATAGTGAGTTGTATATCCGGTCGACACGCAACCTATTTTTGGGCAAAAGCGCGCCTTCAACGCGTTCAGCGCCGAGGATCATCGTAGTGTTATCACCGATAAGCTGGGCGAAACGCTTGCGCGCTTCCGGGATCGCGATGTCGTCGTTCAGCATGAATAGAAATGGCACCGAGGTTTCCGGCCAAATCAGATGTGAGATTTTCTCTAAGCCAACTTTGCCGTCCGGTCTATTACGGCTTAGCCTTAGGAGCCGGTTGAAATTCCTTTCGCGGTGTTTGGGGTTCCATTTGTCGGCCTGTGGGATGTTGCCTTGTACAAGGCGCATCTGAATGCCGGGGTAGTAGGTTACCTCTGCCAGGCCGAGCCGCACGTTTCCCCAAAGCCAGCCAACTGCCAGAAGAACGGCGCACACAGCGGGAAGCACCCAGTTGCGTGCATCTACGCGTGCAGTAAGCCCCGCAAACGCTGCCGGGCTGGTGAATATCAAAAGCGCAATGAGCGTCAGCCCATAAATGCCGAATAGCGACGCGCTTTGCGCTAGAGCGTCGTTGCTTGCCAGCGCGTAGCCCCATAAATTCCACGGGAACCCGGTCAAGATGTG
>JARRLC010000144.1:0-6388 GCA_037387425.1 Alphaproteobacteria bacterium | reverse complement strand
AGCAAGTCCGGCGGGTAGCGCCACCACTGCCAAGGGCATGAGCAGCGCATATTTCTCGGCCTCCACCAGAAAAGCGAAGCCCATCCAATAAAGCCCGGCGACGAAATATCCGAACCCGAACCACCATCCGACCCAGGCCGCCCGCCAATATCGCGTTCGTGGATGTTTCGCCGCGCTCGCAACTTTCTCCAAGGCTTCTTCCGCCACGCCGTCGAGCAGCCAGACCAACACAGGCACAGTGAAAAATAAAAGCCACCAGAGATGGAACGGCGCTAGCCCCAATACAGAAAGCCCACCGCTGGCAAATGCCGCGCCAGCGCGCCGCCAGCCCGTCAGCGCCATGATGGCGCATGCGCAGGCTGCGACGAATTTTGTAAGCGTATCTTTCAAGTGGTGGGATCCTTCGCTAACGCGTCATTATTTTGGTGCAAATGCGCTCCGGTTAGCAGAATGCATGGTCATAAGCGAGTCTTGCGAATGCGTTTCCTGTTCGTTGACAGGGGAGAGCGGCGTTTTCGCCTCTTGATTGCACCGTCGCATCCTGTATCAAAGAGGGCATGAGCACACCTATTGAGCAAAAACGCATCGCACTCGTGACCGGCGCATCACGCGGTATCGGGCGCGCCGCCGCTATCGCTCTTGCGAAAGCGGGGCATCATGTCATTCTCTCGGCGCGCACAGTGGGCGCTTTGGAAGAACTTGACGACGAAATCAAGGAAGCCGGGGGCAGCGCCTCCATTCTCCCGCTTGATTTGGCGGCGAGCGACAAGATCGACGTGCTCGGTCCCACGCTTTTCGAACGCTTCCAGCGGCTGGATGTACTAGTGGCCTGCGGCGGCGTACTGGGCAGGCTTACCCCGCTCACGCATCTGCCGGATGAAGAGTGGAATAATGTGCTGGCCCTTAATCTCACGGCCAATTGGCGGCTAATCCGTACGCTCGATCCGCTGTTGCAACGCTCGGATGCAGGGCGGGCGGTGTTCGTCACTTCACGCGCAGCGACCAAAATCCGCGCCTATTGGGGGGCATATGCTGTTTCCAAGGCCGGGCTTGATGCGCTGGTGAAAACCTATGCCGCAGAGGTGGAAACCACATCTGTACGCGTTAATCTGCTGGAGCCAGGCGCCACACGCACCAAGATGCGCGCGCAAGCCTATCCGGGTGAAGACGCTTCGACCGTCAAGCCGCCAGAGAATGTCGCGCCTTATGTGCTGGAACTGGCCTCGCCAGATTGCTCCCGCAATGGCGAAATCGTCTCGGCTGCCTAATAAGGCATTGTGAAACGCATGCCGTCATAGGCAGCTTCGACGTCGGGTGGCAACATAGCGGAAAGCTCGTCGTAATCCAACTCGACGGCCAGATGCGTGAAGATGGCGCGCTTGGGCTGCAAGCGCTCCACCCATTCCAGCGCTTGCCCGACCGACAGATGCGATGCATGGGGCTGAGGACGCAGCGCATCCACAATCCACATGTCCAGCCCCTCAAGCGTGGGCAGGCTTTCGTCTGGAAAATCATGCACATCGGTGGAATAGGCCAGCCCACCAATGCGAAACCCTAAAGTTTCGATAACGCCGTGGAGTTGCCGGAACGGCTGCACGGTTACGTCGCCGCCCGCTCCCGCTATCGTAATTGGCTGGCCCGGCTCGATAATATGCGCTTTCACGATGGGCGGGTAATTGCTGCCAGGCTGTGTCGCAAAGCAATAATCGAAGCGCTTCATCAATAATTCGCCGGTGGGGCGGTTAAAATACAAATCCACCAGTTTGCGCCGCGCGTAACACATGATCCGCAGATCATCGATGCCATGAGTGTGATCGGCGTGATCGTGGGAGTAGAGAACGCCGTCCAGGCCGGAAACCTGTGCGCTGAGCAGTTGTTCGCGCACATCCGGGCCAGTATCGATGAGGATGGTGGTTTTCGCCGCGTGACGGTCGTCCGCTGAGGCCGCGTCCACATCCGCGAAGCGCTCCACCAGCAGGCTGGAGCGGCGACGGCGGTTTTTCGGGTTGGCAGGGTTGCATTTGCCCCAATGGCCATCTATGCGCGGAACGCCGGTCGAGGTGCCGCAGCCGAGAAAGGTAACGCGGAGTGTCATGCGGTGACGAAATCCTCCTGGTTTAGAACATTTGCGGCTTTCTCAAACAGCCGGAAGAAATTCGTCGATGTCGCGCGCGCGATTTCAGCCTCGCCTACGTCTTTTACATTTGCCAGCGTTTGCGCGGTGTAGCGCATAAAGGCAGGTTCGTTGCGTTTGCCGCGATAAGGTTCTGGCGCGAGATATGGCGCGTCGGTTTCGAGCAGCAGCCGATCAAGCGGGACAGACGCCGCCACTTCGCGCAAAGCATCATTTTTCTTGAATGTCAGCACGCCAGAGAACGACACATAAAGCCCCAGTTCTACAGCGCGCGTGGCTAGCCCCGGCCCGCCTGTATAGCAATGCAAAAGCGCCTTGAAGGGGCCCTTCGCCATCTCCTCGGTGAGGATTTCAGCGGTGTCTTCCTCGGCGTCGCGGCTGTGGATGATAAGCGGCAGCCCCGTTTCGCGCGCAGCAGCGATGTGCAGGCGGAAGCCTCGCGCCTGATCTTCGTGCGGGCACCTCTTGTGGAAGTAATCGAGCCCTGCTTCGCCAAACGCCACCACCTTGGGATGCTGGGACAGCTCAACCAGTTCGTCGAGCGTAACGTCTTGCTCTTCAGAGGCGTAATGCGGATGCGTGCCCACCGAGCACACCACATTCGGGAACTGCTCGGCAATGGCGCGGAGCCCATCGAACCGGCGCACGCGTGTGCTGACGGTCTGCATGGCGCCGATGCCCGCTTCATTGGCGCGGTTCACAACGTCGCTCGCATATTCGTTGAAGTAATCTAGGTGGCAGTGACTATCTATCAGCATGTTTCTCTCATATGAGGATACGAGGAACGATCCTCAACCCCGGTTTAGCACCATATCGTCGCGGTGGATCATCTCGGCCCGCCCAGCGTCGCCAAGGATATTTTCGATCTCGGCGGTTTTACGGCCGATGATCTGCCCCGCGTGAAGATATGTAAAGGCGATTAGTCCGCGGCCCAATTCGCGGCCATCCATATCTTTGATAACCACAGCGTCGCCACGGTCAAACGTTCCTTCAACCTTTACCACGCCAGCAGGCAGAAGGCTGCTGCCAGATTCAAGCGCAGCACGCGCGCCGTCATCAATAATGAGTGTTCCGCGCGGCTCCAGCGATCCGGCGATCCAGCGTTTGCGCGACTGCACCGGATTGGTGGAGGCGACAAACCACGTGCACGGCGCGCCTTCGCTAATCGCTCGCAAAGGGTGTAGCACCTTGCCCGAGGTGATGGCCAGATTGGCGCCTGCGGTCACCGCGATCTTGGCCGCCTCGATTTTTGTCACCATGCCGCCTCGCGAAAGGTCGCTACCGGCATCGCCCGCCATGGCTTCGATTTCCTGGGTGATTTGCTCCACCACTTCCAGCCGCCGGGCATTAGGGTCAATCGAGGGCGGAGCTGTATACATCCCATCGACATCGGACAGGAGCACCACGCAATCAGCGCTCATCATCGAGCCGACGCGCGCGGCCAGCCGGTCATTGTCGCCATAGCGGATTTCAGCAGTGGCTACCGTGTCGTTTTCGTTCACGACCGGCACCGCGCCCAGCGCGAGCAGCGTGGAAATCGTGTTGCGTGCGTTGAGATAACGGCGGCGCTCCTCGGTGTCGCCCAGCGTGAGCAGGACTTGCGCGGTGACAATCCCTCGCGCCTTAAACTTTTTCTCATATGCATGCGCCAGCGAAATCTGGCCGACAGCCGCCGCCGCCTGACTTTCAGCAAGCTTCAGGGGGCCGCGCGGCAATCCGAGCGATGTGCGCCCGAGCACGATAGCTCCCGAGGACACGACAATTACCTCGCGCCCCTCAGCCTTGAGCTGGGCGATATCATCGGCAAGCGCGGCCAGCCATTCGGCTTTTAATTTGCCGGTTTCTTTGTCAGCCAATAGCGCCGATCCGATCTTCACGGTAATACGCCGCGCATTGGCCCATTCTTTACGCATCATGCAACACCTTCAAATATTCGGACATGCTCGTGTTAGTCTTATGCGACAGAAGACGCAAGGCTGTGTTGCTCCATTTGCTTTCCACCTCTATACATGCTGCGATGCGGGGATAAGAGGCAACGGGCAACTGCCATGAATTACGCAAATATCACCGATGCCGTAAAGGCTCGACTTACGACACTAACAGCTATGCATATCGTGATTGCAATTGCGGCTGTGCAAGTGCTGTTGTGGACGCTTATCCCAGCGCTCACATTTCATAATGTGCCGCTTGATGTGGCCGAAAACATCGCCTGGGGACGGGAATGGCAAATCGGCTATTATAAGCATCCGCCACTGCAAGCCTGGTTGACAGGCTTAGCCCTTTTTGGAAGCGGCGGCGCGAAATGGCCTATCTATCTGCTGAGTCAGCTTGCTATCGTGACCTGCTTTGTCGCTATCTGGCAGATGGGGCGCGATGTGGTGGACGATAATGGCCGTTTGTTTGCGGTGGCGTTTTTCAGCCTAGTTTACTACGCCAACATCCCCACGCCGGAGTTCAACGCCAACGTCTTGCAGATGCCGTTCTGGGCCTTGGCTCCGTGGCTGCTTTGGCGGGGGATCAACTCCGACAGTCTCGGATGGTGGGTTGCGCTGGGTGCGACCATGGCGCTGGCCGTCTACACGAAATACAGCGCTATTTTTCTGGCGGGCTCGCTTGGGATAGCGGCACTTTCGGTGCCGCAGGGGCGCGCGGCTTTCCGGGGGCTGGGGCTTTACGCATCGATGGCGGTGACATTGGTGATGATTTCGCCGCATATCGTCTGGCTTACGCAGAATGACTTCCTGCCGTTCCAATACGCTGAAGGGCGTTCGGCTCCGCTTGCCGGATTTGCGCGGTTTACTGGTCCGTTTATGTTCCTGGCGGCGCAATTCGCCGATCATTTGGGCGCGCTGGCTTTCATGGTGTCGGGGATGGCGGGGCGCATAATTACACGTGTGCGGTTCGAATGGCGGGTGTGGCGTTGGTGGCTTCCGTTCAAAGATTGGCACCCCTCACAGATGACGCCTGCTGAGCGTTTCATCCTGATATCGGCTTTCGCGCCGGTGGTGCTGACTGTGCTCTTCAGCGTGATACAAGGCATGGCGTTGCGTGATATGTGGGGCGCGCCGATGTTCACTTATACCGGTCTGGCGGCGGCAATCTGGCTGCGTCCATATATGCAGCGGTTGCGGCAAGCGTTGATGATCACAGTCTGGGCGGTGCTGTTCGTAGGCGCACCTCTCGGAGTGGGGATTGCCACGCTAGCGGGGCCTCTTGTCGGCGCCAAACCTATGCGCACGGCCTATCCGGGGCCAGAACTGGCCGCCAAGCTTGAAGCCTTGTGGGAGGCGCGCACCGGCCGAAGCCTCACCATCACGGTGGGGCCAACTTGGGAAACGGGCGTGCTTTCTGCCTATGCGTCAAAACATCCTTCTGCGCTGGTCGACGCCGATTTCACCAAAAGTCCGTGGATTAGCAAAAGACGACTTTCTGTTGAAGGCGCGCTTGTGATATGGCCATCAGATCAACGGCTTGGTGTGCCAGCTAATCTCGCCAAGCTTAAGCCTTTCGCTGGGATGGGCTCTATAGAAGCGCCTTATGCCAATGACGACCGTAACGCGTCCATCAACTGGGCAATCGTACCGCCTGCGGGATCTTCTTCTTTGAAAAACCGGCTATCAAAATCTGATGATGCGTCCCGGCTTACAAAAGATAAAACCACGGCTCAGCCATGACGAATCCTTCAACCATCATGTTTCCTGTCAGGTCTGCTGCTTCTGCTAATCCACGCCCCGCAGATCCGCTGATTTCTCTAGTCGTGCCGTGCTACAACGAGGAAGCCTCCATCGGCTTATTCATGGGTGAAGCCAATCGTGTGCTGGCCGGACACCGAGTTGAATTCGTGTTCGTTAACGATGGCAGCCGTGACAATACACTGGTTGTGCTGATGACTTTGGCCGAGAACGACACCCGCGTGCGCATTGTCAATTTCACCCGCAATTTCGGCAAGGAAGCCGCGCTTACCGCCGGGCTGGACCATACGCGCGGGGATGTGGTCATCCCCATGGACGCCGACCTGCAAGACCCGTTCGAGACCGTGCTGTTGTTCTTGGATAAATGGCGCGAAGGTTACGACGTCGTTAACGGCTTTCGTAAAGACCGCGCCACGGACACGCTCGCCAAGCGGTTGACGGCAAAGTGGTTCTACTCGGTGTTCAATACCATCGCGGATAATCCTATCCCGGAGAATGTCGGCGATTTCCGGCTGCTGGACGCCCGCGTCGTGGCGACGCTGCGTGCACTGCCAGAACGCTC
>JARRLC010000143.1:0-10655 GCA_037387425.1 Alphaproteobacteria bacterium | reverse complement strand
ACCATTGCGGTGCTGACCAAGGCGGGCATGGCGCCCACGTTTCAGGATAAAGTCGCTGAGTTGTTGCCAGATGCCCGCTCGGTAATGCGCGTGCGGGCTGCTCCGATTGAGATTGAGGGGCAGACTTTCCAGCAAATGGGTTTGGATAAGCTACTGAACGCGACAGAGGCGGTTATCCCCAGCGCGGTGGAAGCGGCTTGGCATCTCGCTTCGCGGAACCTTGAGGCGATGGCAAAACGCGCCGAGACCACCGTTTTGCGCGCATCGGCGGCGGCTGGCGCGGCGGGAGCGGCGCCTATCCCTATTGCGGACGCAGCGGGCGTGTTCGGGGTGCAGGTGGGGATGATCGTTGCTATCAGCCTGCAAATGGGCGTGAAGCTCAAGCGGTCTGATTTGCATGCCATGGCGATAACGTTGACCGGCGCGTTGGGGTTCACGGCAGGCGGACGGTTCCTTGCCGGGCTGGTCATCAAGATGGTGCCTGGCGTTGGTACGTTGGGCGGATCGGCCATCACCGGGACAACAGCGGCGGCGATCACCTATGGGTTGGGGCGCGCTTATGTCGAGTTTTTGCGCACGTTTTACGCCCAGCATGACCGGATGCCGGATGCGCGCGAATTGGCTCGCGGGTTTCGTGTGTTTTGGAAGCAGTGGAACAAGAAGGAAGAGATGCCGCCTCCGGCAGAGCCTGCTTGATAGGCGTTTTATGGAGCGCTGTCTGATTTTTGCGCATGGAGAAAGTGTATCGGGCGGAAAATTGGGGGGCTACAGGCTGAACGCATCCCCTCATAAGAAAAATGCCCCGCGAAATGGCCGCGAGGCATGCCATTCAACGCATGTGTTCTGAAAAAAGCGCGCTTTACCTATAAAATAAGCCTTTAAGGGGCAGCGCGCACCTTCTTAGTGTTTTAGAAGCGATGCTTGATAGACCCTTTGATCTGCATGTCACCGTTTTTATCTTCGATGACTGGATCAGGGGAGGCGCTATTACCGGAGCCGTAAAGCAGTTCTAGCCCGAAATCAAGCTTCGGCAAGACGCCAACAGAACCAATTCCCGGTACTTTTAGCTCAGTACCTCCAGTTCCAGAGTCTCCAGGCATGCTCAATTGCAAGCCATTGCCGTTCTCGTTCTTCTGGGCTTGCAATGGCGCACCTTCCTTAGGCGCAGCCTTTGTTGCGGTAGACGGAATTTTCGTCTCCGTGAAAGCGTAAGCCTGCCCACTCGTCGCAGCTATCGCTACGACTAGCCCGCCGGCTACCACTAAATATGTGAGAAGGTGCTTTGCCATCTCTCTCAGCTCCAGAATCCTTAAATACTAAAATGACTGTTACGCTCGGGCATTGCAAGTATGTTGTCATGCGAGTTAATGCATTGAAAACATTGAAGGTTTACGGGTGATTGAGTCTGGACGTGATAGATATGCAACATTCCCCCCAGGGTGCCGCCTCATTTCTGCCTCGAAATGACACATATTTTTCCATAAACGGTTAAAAATAGTGCTTTCACGCGAGTTTCACTGCAATATGCGTCCACAATGCCGCAAATTCAGTGGAAAACTAGTGTGTTTCAAACAACAGGATCTGCCATAATGTTGCCTCATTTGGCGGAAAATCCACAAAAAATAGCTTTGTATCTGAGGGCGGAGGAAAATTTTTCACCCTGCGTCAAAACGCGCCCCGCTCGGGTGGAAAACGTGTACAGACAAAGGCGCTCCAATGTATCGCCCCATGGTATTTGAGCCCACGATTTTCAGTTATCACGTGATATTGAATGCAAAATTCTGTTTCACCGCTCAGCGGTTTGCTTCAAGATCCAGTCCAGGAAATTCTTTCCGCCATCAATGACAGGCAACACCAATTGCGCGGGCACATCATCAGGGTGATAGCGTTCAATATATGCCAGGATTTCGTCTGTCCGGCTCCGCGCCGTCTTGATGATCATGACCGTTTCGTCGGCCTGTTCCACTTTTCCCTGCCAAGAGTATACGGAAGTCATACCAGGAAAGATGTTGACGCATGCCGCTAGCCCTGCTTCCACTAGATTGCGTCCAATGTTTTGGGCTTGGCTTTGTAATGGGAAAGTCGTGTAAATCAATACAACAGCGCCGTCTTGTTGTCCGGCAGTGTTGTATTTCGTGTTATCTCCGGTCATTCGGTCGCTCATAAATGGTTTATCAACCTAGCAGTATAATTAAGAACATCGCTTTTGTCTCCAGCTGCACGCCGGACGCGGAGAACGCTTTGGAGCGTCTCGTAAGCCGATACGGCAATGCGCCTACAGAGGAAGCCGACGTGATCGTCGCGCTTGGCGGAGATGGCTTGATGATCCAGACATTGCACCGCTTCATGACCGCGCATGTGCCCATTTACGGTATGAATCGTGGTTCGCTCGGCTTTTTGATGAACGAATATCACGAAGACGATCTGCCCGACCGGCTGGCGCGCGCCAAGTCTAATATGATCCATCCTTTGCGTATGAAAGCGTATTTAAAGGATGGTAAGATGGGCAAGGCGCTCGCCATCAACGAAGTGTCGATGTACCGCCTTTCCAATCAGGCATCCCGGTTACGCGTTTCAGTGGATGGTGAGGTTCGGTTAGAAGAGCTGGTTGCTGACGGTGTTCTGCTGGCGACCCCGGCAGGAAGCACTGCCTACAATCTTTCGGTGCACGGCCCCATTTTGCCGATCACAGCCTCACTTTTGGCGTTGACGCCGATTAGCCCATTCCGTCCACGGCGCTGGCGTGGCGCGTTACTGCCGAGTACCGCGCATGTAACGGTTGAAATGCTGGATACAGACAAGCGGCCTGTCAGCGCCGTGGCCGATCATACGGAATTCCGCGACGTCTTACGTGTGGACATCGCGGAAGAACGGGCCATTGGTTTGCGTCTGTTGTTCGATCCGGGGCACGAGTTGGGGGACCGGATACTTACCGAACAATTCAGCTATTAACGGCGTGGAACCTTATTTCTTGGTACGCCCTAAGATGGGAGATGGCGCGCTTTGCGAGCCTTGGCTTCCCACTTATTTAGAAGCCGTATGTTGTTCCTCACGTAAGGATTGTTCGGATCAGCTTTTTGCGCTGCCTCCAGCGTTTTGCGCGCGGTCTTGAAGTCGCCTTTCAGCATGTGGTGATAGGCAAGATTGTTCATCACGCTCGGCGTATAGCCGGAGATCTTCACCAGCACATCATAAGCGCGTTTGGCATGGTCGAAGCGTTTTAACTGGTCGTATGATGCAGCCAGTCCTAGCCAGGCTTCGGCGTTCTGATGCCGTTCCTCAATAGCGTGCCGGTAATACCGTTCAGCGAGGCCATAATTGCCGCCTTTGTAGGCGCCCTTGGCTTTGTTCAGCCAGATCTGTTCCGGACCGTTACCGAAAGACGATGAGTTGGAGATGCCTCCACTCACGCTCTTGTCACTGCCGGAAAACATACATCCTGAACTCATTATCGCGACAAGCGCGATCAATGCGAACTTCTCAAGATATGCCTTCATAATTCTCCCCCAAACTCCGACTAGAAGAGTGCATTTTTGATCCGGATAAATACCGGCAGTGCGATAACGACCAACATGACAGGAAAGACATAGAAACCTAGAGGTAGAGTAAGTCTTACTGGCAATGAGTAGGCTTTTTCTTCCGCTTTGGAGAGGCGTTTGTCTCGCATTTCATCACTATAGACGCGCAGAGCATCACCGATACTGGTGCCTAGTTCTTCAGTTTGCTGGAGAAGCACACCCAAACGGGCGACCTCTTCAAGATTGATGCGGTTCGCCAGATTTTGGATCGCCACAGCCAATGTGTTGCCCGCGCGAAGCTCCAGGCTCGCCAGATAGATGTTCGCGCCTAGATACGGATAGGTGATCGCAATCTCGCGGCTGATCCGGTCAATGGCCGCGCGTGGGGAAAGTCCGGCTTCCGCGCAGATCACCATCAGGTCCATGAAATCCGGGAACCCGTCGCTGCATTGCTGTTTCAATTTGTTCTGCCGCCGGGCGAGATAACGGGCGGGCAAAAAATACCCAGCAGCGAGCGATCCCATAACCGTGAGGAACAAAAACGCTGGCGTTAATGAAAATTCGAAATATCCCAGCGCCAAATAGACCGCCAGCGGTAAACTGAACGTCAAGCTGTAACGTATGGCTTGATACCACGCCACCGCTCCTTCACCGAAGAATCCAGCGCTGATGAGTTCGCGTTTCGCCTTCGAGCTTTCGCTTTCAACTTCAATCCAAGGACCGCGACATGCGCTCCCACTCTTGTTCGGGCGCTTCGTCTTTTTCGCTGTGAAGGGCTTGTTGTATTGAAGCGCGCCGTCTGATGTCGTTGCGTCGCTTGACGATGTCCGAGATGATTAACGCCAAGAAAAACACGAACATGAACACAAAGAAAACAGCCGCGAACAAAGCTAACATGCTGCTTTCTTGTGCAACAAAAATGTTATGTTCAAATACTGTTTGCATCAGACGCTTAGCTTTACCATTCGATACATCATGAAATCGCCAATAAGCATCCACACGACCGCGCCTGTTAGAACGGGTTTGACGATGGGCTCTTCCAGCACCTGGCCGTAATAGCCAGGCGATATGAGCCAAAGGATGCCAAACAATGCGACCGGCAGAATACTCAGCAGCACTGCCGAATAACGGCCTTCTGCCGACAACGCTTTTGCTTTGCGCCGCAGCTTGAAACGTTCCCGCAAGACTTTTGAAAGATTGGCGAGGATTTCAGCTAGATTGCCGCCCATGCGCGCTTGTATCGACACTGCCAGCACGATTAGCGACAGATCGGCCTGGCCAACGCGCGTGCGAAGGTTGGACATTGCCGTTTCAAAATCTAAGCCGTAAGTCAACTCACTGGCGGTAATGGAGAATTCACCGCCGATTGGTTCGGGCATCTGGCTACCGACAGACGCGATAGCGGCGGGGATCGCGTGTCCTGCTTTCAGTCCGCGCACGAGCACGTCGATGCCTTCGGGCAACTGTTCTTCAAAACGCCGCCGCCGTTTATCGCGTATCGTTTTCAGCATAAAAAGCGGCATCCCGGTCCCAAGGAAAGCGCCAATCGCCAGCGATAGCATCATGTTCCCCTGAAGCAGCAGCGACACGATAAAGCCGCCAACGAACAGCAAGGCCATCGTGAACAAAATGCCGTGGACGCCCACTGTTACGCCTGACTGCAAAATAAGCTGATTCAGTGAAACGAATGGCAGCGCATAATTGCCGTCTGCTGTCAAACTCCGGCCACGACGGATTTGCATAAGCGAGTCGCGTCCGCCCTGGTCTTCCACTTGCGTTGTGGAGAGCCGTCGGCTCATTTGCCTGCGGTTTGAGCGCTGAGAGGTAATGAACAGATAAACGACGTTGACAGTAAGCAGAACGGATACGAAAACCAGGATAGGGATGAGCGCTTCAACTCTCATAGCGGCTGTCCCGGATCAAAGAAATCATTCGGGAACGCGAAGCCTTTTACTTGAAGCTCTTCCATGAATTTCGGCCGCAGTCCCGTGGCGCGGAATTCGCCGCGCACCTGCCCATCGTTGGATGTGCCCATGCGGATGAACTTGAAAAGGTCCTGCATTTGCAAGATGTCGCGTTCCATGCCAGTGATTTCTGACACACGCACCACCCGGCGGCGACCGTCGCTGAAACGCTGAAGCTGCACGATAAGCGTGATGGCGGATGCGATCTGTGTTCTGATGCTCGCTTCGCTCAAATTCAGCCCGGCCATGGAAACCATCTGCGTAAGACGGGAAAGCGCATCGCGCGGTGTGTTGGCGTGGATGGTGGCCATCGAGCCTTCGTGGCCGGTGTTCATGGCCTGGAGCATGTCAAAGGCTTCTTCGCCGCGCACCTCGCCCAGGATGATACGGTCAGGTCGCATACGCAGGGCGTTTTTGACCAGCTCGCGCTGGCGGATTTCGCCACGGCCTTCGATATTCGGTGGACGCGTTTCCAGCCGCCCGACATGCGGTTGTTGCAAACGCAGTTCGGCGGCGTCCTCGATTGTGACCAGACGTTCTTTGTGCGAAATGTTCGTGGAAAGCGCGTTGAGCAGCGTCGTCTTACCGCTACCCGTGCCGCCGGAGACCAGCACAGAAAGCCGGGCATGCACAGCCGCACCCAGAATGTCCGCCATCCGCTGAGGAATGGAGCCGACCGAAACCAGCCCGTCGAGATCATACGCGCGTTCGGAGAATTTACGGATGGAGATTAGCGGACCATCGACAGCTATGGGGCGTACCACCACGTTGATACGCGAGCCATCAGCCAAACGGGCGTCCACCATCGGCTGAGATTCGTCCACGCGGCGGCCAACGGCGCTTACGATCTTGTTGACGATGCGTAGAACATGGGCCTCGTCTTTGAAGCGCACCGTTGCCGTTTCTAGCTGGCCAAACCGCTCCACATAGACCTTCTCATGGGTGTTGATGAGGATATCGGAGATGGAGGGGTCTTTGAGGAGCGGTTCCAGCGGGCCCAGGCCGGTTAGTTCGTCGTAGACTTCGTCGATGAAGTCTTCCAGCTCTTGGGCATTTAGTAATATGCGTTCGTTTCGGACGTATTCCGTGACGAACTCGGCGATTTGCGCGCGCAGTTCTTCCTTGGAGAGGCGTTCCAGTACGGCAAGATTAAGATCGTCGATCAGCTTGCGATGCAGACGCACCTTGGCTTCAAGCAGTTCCTGGCGGACGAGCCGATTATCTTCTTCCGTCAGCTCAGCCAGGCGGCGTTCCATGGGAGCGCTTTGGCGTGTTTTTCCCACGAACGGCGAAGCGCCGCGGCCTTCAGCATACCCATCATCTGGTAAGAATCTTCTCGACATGTCCTGTCTCAGTCCAAGTGAAAATTCGTTAGCTGCGCATGCATTCAGATGCGCTTGCCGGCTGACTTTCCGCCCAGTGCGTTGTTTACGAATATGATTTTATCGAGCGACTTCTCCAGCTTGCTCTTCCGGGTGACATCGGAAATCGGCACGCCACGGTTGATGGCTTCTTGCACGACGTCGCTGCTTTCGGGGATGAACCCGGCGAGCCAGTCACGTAGCAACTGTTCGGCGTCGCTCCTTTTCAAGCCGGAGCCGAACAAAGTTTCACGGTATTTGTTGACGATCACAGCCACTTTGGCTTCGTTCACGATCTTCGCGGTGATGGCGTCAAGCACATAACGAGAATGACGCAGCGCAGGCACCGTGAAATTTGTGGTGATGTAAACGTAATTCGATCCCCAGATGACGTTATCCATCCACGGATACCAGTTCTTCGGAAGGTCTATAACGAGATT
The DNA here is from genome assembly GCA_037387425.1 of Alphaproteobacteria bacterium. GTDB lineage: Bacteria > Pseudomonadota > Alphaproteobacteria > Rhizobiales > Rhodomicrobiaceae > JARRLC01. Next base: position 3,372 of record JARRLC010000143.1, on the reverse strand, counting down.
ATCAAATGAACGCGACAGAAGCCCGAGAACTGCGCCGATCAAACCTTCGCTAACCTCGAAATACTTTGCGGGCATGCGAGGCGTCGCCAACACTGACAATCCGGATGAATGCTCTGACAGCATCACATCGAGAAGTTGTGCGTCGAGACGACCGGGCGTGTTGCCTAATTCTTCGATGCGGAACAAGGGCGAGATATCGAGATAATCGGCGATTGAGCCGTCCTGGAAGTTTAGATCGACAAGGCAGGTGGAGCCCATCTGCTTTCTGTTGTTGATCATTAACGCGGTCTGGATGGCGAGTGTGGTGTTGCCCGCGCCGCCCGCCGCTGGAAAGAATGAAAAGCAGGTGGCTTCATGTCCGCGCGTTTCCACGCTCGGTGTGCGGATGACACGCTCGCAGGATTTGTAAACGTCCATGAAGTCGCAGTCTTTCGGCAGCCAGTCGTCCACCTTGATTTGCACCAGCCGCCGTACGATGTCCTGATCGAGGTAACTGGATATGGCAATAATCGGGATCGTGCCGAACCGTCCGCGTTTAATGTGATCGAGAGCGGCGAGATCGTCGCCCGTGGCGGTTTTCAGGTCGATCATCAAAATTGCGGGCAGGTTATCGCCGCCAAGCGACGCTTCCACTTCCACTACGCTTCCCTTCATGGTGCGCAAGGAGAAATGCTTTTTCTGACCGAACCCGTTTGCAAGACGTTCCTTAAGCTCAGCGTCAAGGCTGACCAGAAGGACATCCACTTGTTGATCGCCACGCAGTGAGCTTTTTCGTGCCATGTCTAGATTATTTGCCCCATTACCGCCATGTCGAACTCTTGCGCTATTGCCTGTATCTTCAAGGTAGTCAATCATAGCCATGGTAGACGCTGACCCGTATTAATAGTAAACTTCACTAGCTATGCCATGAATACGCTTTGTCTTGACAGCTTATCTAGTAGTATTAACTGCTGTATGGCATAGAAATGACGGTTATTACATGCTTGCCAAGCTTATGTCATTTAGAGTGCGCAAATCAAGTTCTGCTGGCGGTGGTAACCATGCTTTCGGATAAGGTTATTAATGTTGAAAACTGTACAGAAAGCGTCATCGCCCTACTTCGTTGTTTTGCTTCCGCTGCCAGACGCACTTTTGCCCCTTAACCCTTTAGGGCTAGCCGACTTGTTGCTCTGATAGCGTGAGATGCCGAGCCGGGCTCGCTTTCCGTCAATCTTAATTTCCGTGTTCTTGGAATGCGGCGGCCACGGGTCAATCGTGTGCGTGACACTGTTGGTGGCCATGGCGTCGCCCGCGCTTTCTGTAATCGTGTCGCGACGCGAGAAGTAATCGTCGCCGAACGCGTAGCTCATTGGCGCGGATACAGTCATGGCGAGCACAAAGGATGCTGCGGGAAAGATCCATTTCGCTTTCATCATCGTCATTTCCAGCTCCCTTTACGACCGCGGTTGATAGGCGTTTCACGTTTCCAGTCCACGATGTGACCGCTCAAAGGCGCAGACCGCGGGGCTTTAACCTCATGTTTACCCAAGAGGAACTGTTCCGGATCGTTGCTGGGCAGTCTTTTGTCCAGCGGTGTGGCTATCTTCTGGCCAGGTGCGCGAGGCTTCACCAGACGCGGCGTCACAATGATGATGAGGTCCGTCTCGTTCTTTTCCCACGAGGTGCTGCGGAATAGCGCGCCAAGCACCGGCACATCGCTGATCCAGGGAAGCTGGCGTGTATCCTTGACGTTTCGCGATTGCAACAATCCGGCGACCGCAAAGCTTTGGCCGTCGCGCAGCTCGATGGTGGTGGAAGCGCGGCGCACGACAAGGCTTGGTATCACGATGTCGTTCACGCGGAGCGAGTTGGTAGCGTCGAGTTCGCTCACCTCAGGCTCGATCTTCAAGTTGATCTGGCCATCGCTCAGTACAGTTGGCGTAAATGACAGCCCGACACCGAACTTTTTGAACTCAATGGAAATCTTGTTGTTGTCCTGCCCCACAGGGAAGGGGAACTCGCCACCCGCCAGAAAGCTTGCTGTATCGCCGGACAAAGCAACCAGGTTCGGTTCGGCGAGGCGCCGTGCAAGGCCGCGCTCTTCCAGCGCCTTGATGACAATATCGGCTTCGGTGCCGCCAGCCAGCACTCGGCCAATCATGGTGCCAAACGGTACGGCGTTACTGGTCAGGCCACCTGCGATGTTGCGAACCAGTCCGTTGACCAGATCGCCGCTTGAATTGGTGGAAACGTGACCGCCCACCGTTTCCAGGCCGGTTACACCCATGGCTCTGTTGCCGGTCACTGTACCGTTAATGCCTAGCGCGCGCGACGCTGAGCGATCAGCCTCAATGAAGCGCACTTCAAGCTGCACTTGCTGAGGCGCGGCGACTTTCATCGCGTTGGTGATGTCTTTCGGCGGGGCGATTTGCTCAGCCAAGGCCATAACGCCTTGCAGCGCGGGGGCGTCCGCGGCGGTGCCGGTTAGCAAAATCTTGCCGTTTACCGATGAGACCTTGATGCGTTTCGCACCTGACGCTCTAGTGATGCGTTTGCGCAAACCGTCTAGGTCGTAGGTCACTTCCACATCGATGATGCCAAGAAGCTGCTTGTCCCGATCGAGCATGGACAGCCGCGTTACGCCCACTTTCTTGCCAACGATATAAATGCTGCGATCCGTCAGCGGCATCACGTCCGCGACATTGGCGTTGCCAACGAGCGCTTCGGAGAACGAGGTGGCAACGCGGATCGTCTCGGTCTTATGCAGCGTGACCTTCACATCGATCTTTTCAACGCCGGTATTGGCCTGATAGATCGAAGCAGGACGGGTTGGGGGGCCTTTCGGATCTTTGGTCTTCGACGCAGCATCAGCAGCCGGAGTGAGGGCGAGAGCGCCAGCAGCGCTTAAACAGACGGCCAAGCCGCCTTTTAGCGCCAGATCCCGGCACATTGACCAGAAAGTCGCGGTACTCATTTTGCTCCCGCTCCTTCTTGTATGTACTGTCATCACCATTCCCCAATGTTCCCCACACTTGTTCCTGATCGCTGGAAAATATTTCCGCATGAACGCGGTTTTACTTTCAGCTACCGGCGTAAAGTTTGATGCTGCCAGCTTTGATCATTCGATCCAGCAGGCTTGACGCGATATTCCTTTCGCTCGGTGGAGCGGGTGACCCCAACCACAGAGCCAGAACCATTGGCGTTTCCCATCGTGATCGAACCTGGCTGGCCACCTCCCGAAGGCAGGAAGTCATCGGCGGCTATGGCTCTGGTGGGTTGGTTGCCTTTGATGTCACGTTTTAAGGATAGCGATAGCTGACCGATCGACTGAGCAAGAATTAACTTCTGCGCATTTTCGGTGTTTACTTCCAACGTTACAGCTTTTGGCGGAGA
>JARRLC010000142.1:0-6913 GCA_037387425.1 Alphaproteobacteria bacterium | reverse complement strand
TGGTGTTATCGCTGAAACACGTTCAGGGCGTACCGGGGTATGGGTATCCAGGCCCGATAAAGGCCAGGACGTCGAAGACAAGATAGCCGCAATTGGGCTGCGTTTACGCCGTTGGGTTAGTTTTCACGGTATCAGTATCAATGTTCGTCCCAATCTGGAACATTATCATGGCATTGTTGCATGTGGTATTAGTGATCAGGGGGTTACCAGTTTGCTGGACTTGGGTTATGAAATCTCAATGTCCAGCTTAGATATGGCGCTCGACGCCACATTCTCGCACCATTTTGGCCGCAAGTATAAGAACTGTGTAGTGGGTGTGTTACCTGGCATGGTTTCGCGTGAGCAGTGACGGGAGGGTAAAGTTGTATTACTGTCGTGCTCCTTGGTTTTTAGACCACACGGACAAATATTTGTCACAGTGAGAAGCCAATCATGAGTGACGCGTGGAATACATTCGGTTAAAAAACAACTAGGTGCATAAGTGAAGAACCGGAATGTGGGCCGTTCATAAGCGGTTCCGGTCACTTCGGGTGATGTGTAAGTTATGTGTCACTAGTTGCCTTTATAAAGTGTAAGCGTAGCAGCGATGGACCAAACTATAGTCATGGATCAGGTCTCAGCCAGTCAACCAAACGGGCAAAAAGAAAAGATCAGGAAGCTGCGCCGGCGCCTTCAGACATCTGAGACATTTGTCATGCCGGATGTATGGGATGTCGCCAGCGCTCGCATTATGGCGGATGCCGGGTACGAATTTATCGGTACATCGGCGGCGGCAATTGCGTGGTCTATGGGCTATCAAGCCAAAGAACGCGTTCCACTAGACGAACTGCTAAACATCGCTACGCGAATTGTGAAGAATTTCAATGCACCCGTCACGGTTGATCTGGAGGGCGCTTCCGGCCGTTCGATAGACGAGATCCGCTATGCGGTGAGGACGGCAATCGATGCAGGGTGCGTCGGGATCATGCTTAGCGATGGCGGACGCAACGGCAATCACGGCATGCTTCCTGAAGAAGAAATGACCGAATATGTCCGGGCAATCAAAGCGGCGACCGCCGAGGCGAAGATGCCAGCCGTGATGATCATCAGCACCGAATCTTTCCAGTTGGGCGCGCAGGTGCATTCGCCGTTTGAAACTTCGGTTGAACGTGCTGAATCTTATTTCGCTGCAGGTGCTGATTGCGTGATGGTGCCCGGCGTGCAGCATTTGCAAATTCTTGAGCGCCTGACGCATGTGGTGGATGGCCCACTGGCGGTTTCCATTGGCTATAATCCAGCGCCGGACATTAAAGAGTTCGCTGAAATCGGGGTATCTTGCATCACGTTCGGCGGCAGTTTGATGCGTTCGCTGCTCGGGACGATGCGCCTGAAAGGCGAAGAGCTGCTGGCGTTCGGGCATTTCAATCATCTGGATAAGGCGATACCGCCCGGACAGATGGAGACGCTGCTTCGTTCGTAGATCGTGTCTGACGTTTCTTTTCTTTAATTTTACCCACGGATCAAAGCTGAGGCGGCTGCCTGAGTTTGCAGGAAGTGGCGCGTGGCCGGTGGGCTAAAAACGTGTTGGACTGAACCGCAGGGCTCGATGTCGCCGCAGCTATGGGCATTGCAACACGGCGCCAGGTTCGGAGAGGATGCGAAGTCTCCGGGAAGGGAAGGTAGCTGATCGGATTCCTGCGCCTGTCTTGTGCTGGTAGATGCGTTCTTGACGTTTCAGGGGGTGCAAAAATGCCCTCGAAGAGCGCCCTGCGGCCACGCGCGGCAATGCTGTTCCGGTCGCGTCGTCGCGCAAGGATGTTCGGCATTTGTGGATGATGTCCAGGATCAGGGTCATGAGGTGTCCGTGATTGGCGGGGCGATCGAGCCGCGCTGGATGATTTCGATGGCGACCATGCGACCGCGGCGACAGACGGGGCAGGTCTTCAGGGACGTGCCGGTGAGCTGCTCATAGCGGTCGCGGTAATCCTTTTTGACTTCGGCAGATGGTTCAGGTGCAGGCATTTGCAGAAGTCGGTGGCACAGAGCGAGCTTTTCTTTGCGATAGCGATTGGCGAGAAAGCCGTAATAGCGAATGCGCTGGAACCCTTCGGGGAGGATATGCAGCAGGAAGCGGCGAATGAATTCCTCGGCGGCAAGCGCCATGGTCTTCGATCGGCCATCATCGCGGTAGTCCTTCCAGCGAAACCGAACCTCGCCGTCCTCAATGTCGAGGATGCGGTCATTGGAGATCGCAACGCGGTGGGTATAACGGGCGACATATTTGAGAACGTCATCCGGGTCGCGGGTAAAAGGTGGCTTGGCGTACACCACCCAATCGGTTTTCCGGGCGAGACGGAGGTGACGCAGGAAGGCGGGGCGCATGCGCAGCGCCTCAAGAGATGAGAAGAACCGCAGTTCTCCCGCATCAAAGGCCTTCACCAGAGCCTCAATAAACAACCGGCGGAATAGACGGGCGAGCACAGGCACGGGCAAGAAAAAGCCGCGCCGGCAGGAAATCCACCGCGTACCGTCCGGCGAGATGCCGCCGCCGGGAACGACGCAGTGGATATGGGGATGATGAAGAAGGTTCTGTCCCCAGGTATGGAGCACGGCAAAGAACCCGATCTGCGCACCGAGGTGCTTGGGATCGGCGGCAATGGTGCACAAGGTATCGCGGACCGTCCGGAACAGAATGTTGTAAACCTTCTCCCTGTTTTGCAGGGCGATCGCTGCGATCTGCTCCGGCACGGTGAAGACCACGTGAAAATATTCGACATCGAGAAGTTCAGACCGGCGGTCTTCCAGCCACTGGGCACGCGCCAGCGCCTGGCACTTCGGGCAGTTACGCGACCGGCAGCTATTGTACCAAGCGCGCAAGTGGCCACAGCCGTCGCAGCGCTCGACGTGACCGCCAAGTGCTGCGGTGCGGCACAATTCGATGGCGCTCATGGCGCGGCGCTGTGCTTTCGACAGCGAGGCGCCATGGCGTTCACGATAGGTGCTGCCATAGCGGCGGAACACGTCCGCTACCTCCGCTTCGGAGCGACGCATGGTCCGGCACTCAGTAGTGCTTCGGCGGGCTCGGTTCTGGCTCCACGGGAACCGGCTGCGGCAGCAGGTCCAGGGGGCTGGATGTCGCGCAGACCTTGCTGGTGGCGATGCGCAAATATCTGGCGGTGGTGGCAAGACTCCGGTGGCCGAGTAACAGCTGGATGGTGCGCAGATCGGCGCCAAACTCGAGCAGGTGTACCGCAAAGGCGTGGCGAAGCGCATGCGGCGTGACTGGCTTGGTCAGGCCGGAAAGGCGAAGCGCTTTCTGGCAAGCCATTTCGACGGCCTCTTTGGAGATGTGCTGGCCGGGCAGAACGCCCGGGAACAGCCACTCTTGCGGACGGACCGCCTTCCAATAGGCACGCAGGATCTGCAACAGCTTCAGCGACAGCATCACATAGCGATCCTTGCTGCCCTTGCCCTGCTCAACGCGGATGACCATCCGCTGGCTGTCGATGGCGCTGACCTTAAGGCGAATGGCTTCGGAGACGCGCAAGCCAGCAGCGTAACAGATGGTGAGGATGACGCGATGCTTGTGGCTCTCCACGCAACCGAGGAAATGCACGACTTCCTCAGGGCTGAGAACGATGGGTAGTGTCTTCGGTTTTTTGGGAAGCGGTAGAACCTCGTCAAACCTCCATTCCCGTTTGAGGGTGACCCGGTAGAGAAAACGGAGCGCGCCGATCGCGCAGTGAATTGAACTGAGCGCCAGCTTCTTGTCGTTGGCCAGGTAGAGCTGATAGGCGCGAATATGCTCGCCCTCCAGCACGTCAGGCGACTTGTGGAAGTATTTGGCAAAGAGCGACACCTGCAGCAGATAGGTTGCCTGGGTGTGGGAAGACAGGTTCCGCACCTGCATATCTTCGATCATTCGTTGGCGAAGCATGGTCATGGGAAGCTCCATTACGATGGGAGAAACGCTGCAAGCAGCTCCACCATCGTCTCGCCGTCTGACTTTCTATAAAATCCGGAAACGAGCGTACACAGCTCGTTTTTGAATTTGAATCTCGCAGCGAGTCCCCTGCCGCGAAGCGGTTTAGTCCAACAGAAATTATGTGGAGCGTGTAATTATGCGGAGACCGCTGGTCTTAGACTAAATATCTTGTGTATTATCAGTATGTTAGTTTACACTATCGACTTTCTCACTCTGCATAATTCGTGGCTTTCCTTGCTGTCATCATGACAACAAGAGGAAGCTGCAAATGCTCAGATCAAATGATATCCCTGCCAACAAACCGCGCACTATGGATGCGGGCAGCCTTGCTCCGCTGGTAGCAGATTTCGGTCGTCAGCTCACAACGTTGGGGCATACACATCTCACGGTGACAGGATATGACGACTCCGCCCGTCACTTCGGTGAATGGCTGACGCAGAATGGGATCGAAATGGCGGAGATCGATGAGGCGGTCATCGAACGCTTCGCGCGTCACCGCTGTCACTGCCCGGGAAACCGGCAATCGAAGCCAATGTCGAAGAAGTACGTGAGACGGGTACGTCGCTTCGTCGCGTTTCTCGCAGAGCGTGGAATTATCCAGCGCCAACCAGCGGAGGCGGCTGATACGCCCGATCAGCGTGTCCTCGAATTCCAGGAATGGCTGAGGCAGCATCGCGGTATCTGCGCAAAAACGATAGACCGCCATGGCCGCATGATCATGCGGTTGCTTCCGACGCTCGGGAACGATCCCGGCAACTGGGATGCCAATCTTGTTCGCGAGACGATCATAGCGGAAACAAAACGGGCCTCGCACGCCCATGTGAAGACGATGACACAGGCGCTCAGGGGATATCTGCGGTTCCTCAGTGCACAGGGGCTTTGCCGGGCGGGGCTCGAACATGCTGTACCAACAATTCCGCAATGGCGATTGTCGTCGCTGCCGCGCTACATTGGAACCACCGACATTGAGCGGCTGATTGCAGCCTGCGACACTGCATTGCCCACTGACACACGCGATCGAGCTATCCTGCTGCTGTTGGCGCGTCTTGGTCTGCGAGCCGGTGATATTTCCGCCTTACATTTCAATGACATTGATTGGCAGCACGGTACGGTGTCCGTTTGCGGCAAAGGCCGTCGGGAAACGCGGCTTCCACTTCCACAGGACGCAGGCGACGCCGTGCTCCGCTATTTGAACCACGGCCGCCCCCGCATCGCTTGTGACGCGTTATTTTTGACACTGAACGCTCCGTTCCGGCCTCTCTGCGGATCAGCTGTTTCTGCCATTGTCTGCCGCGCTCTCGACAAGGCTGGTATTGCCGCTCCTACGAAAGGCGCCAATTTGCTTCGTCATTCAGCCGCAACGGCCATGCTGAGGGGTGGAGCCACGCTCGATACTGTTGGCGCCGTACTCCGTCACCGCTCACCGGACACAACCGCCCATTACGCCAAAGTGGATGTGACGATGCTGCAGCAAATAGCGCAACCTTGGCCCGGAGGTGCGTCATGCTGAGCCAGGATCTTGCACTTTATGTGGACCGGCAACGTTCGCTGGGCTTCAAATTCCGTATCCAGAGCATATTGCTGAGGAATTTCATCACCTTCGCCGAAGAGCGTGGCGACAGGTACGTCAAAAGCGTACGTGTGCTCGAATGGGCAAAACAGGCGCCATCTCCGGAACAACGCTGCAACCGGCTGCGCACGGTCCGGAGGTTCGCTCTGGTAATGAACGCGGAGGACGCGCGTCATCAAATCCCGGCTGTTGATGCGCTTGGGAATGCCGCCTACCAGCGGCAGTCACCATATATCTATGCGCCGGACGAGATCACGCGTCTCCTTTACGCAGCCGCAGCGCTGAAGCCTGCTGCTTCGATCAGACCGGCGATGTACACGACGCTCTTCGGTTTGATTGCTGCAACCGGTGTGCGCGTCGCCGAGGCATTGGCTCTGCAGCTGGATGATATATCTGCTGATGGGCTCGTTATTCGCGAGACCAAATATCACAAAAGCCGATTATTGCCGCTTCACGCGACGGTGCGGCAGGCCCTCGATGCCTATTTGAACATTCGCCAGACAATGCCATTTCCGGAACATGCGCTCTTCGTTTCGGTGACGGGCAAGCCTCTCCCCTACAACACTGTGCGAAACGTCTTTCTGCATCTCCTCGATCGTACCGGTCTCAAAGGGGCACACTCCGGGCGAGACCCGCGCATCCACGATTTACGGCATACATTTGCCGTCCGTTCGCTGGAGCAGTGTCCGCATGATCACGCGGCGGTTGCACGTCATACTGCGGCACTCAGCACCTATCTCGGCCATGCCCACGTCACGGACACCTATTGGTACCTGGAGGCAGCTGGCGAAACATTACTCACGGGAGGTGCCGCATGACCGCGCTCGCTCCCCATCTGAGTAACTTCTTGCGTGAACACCTGCCCAAAGAGCGTAGTGCAAGCCAGCATACCTGCGAAGCATACGCACATAGCTTTCAGTTACTGCTGTGTTTCGCCGCCAGCCGGCTCAAACTTAAACCGGCGAAGATCGAGATAGAACAACTCGATCCGCCGCTCATCCTGACATTCCTGGAGTATTTGGAAAACAAGCGCGGCAACACGGCGCGAACACGCAATGCCCGCCTTGCCGCAATCAACGCGTTCTTCCGTTTCCTGGAATACAGAGTGCCGTCGTGTCTTGACCAGTCGCGCCGTATCCATGCGATCCCGATGAAGAAAACCGACCAAGCACTCGTCGCCTATCTTACCCGGGAAGAGCTGCAAGCTTTGCTCAATGCGCCGGATACAAGCACATTTTCAGGCATCCGGGACCGGGCCATGCTGCATCTCACCTTCGCCGCTGGTTTGCGCGTCTCCGAACTTGTCAGTGTCCGGCTAGATCAAATCGACCAACAAACTCTGACTAGCATTCACATCCTCGGTAAAGGACGGCGCGAGC
>JARRLC010000141.1:0-6518 GCA_037387425.1 Alphaproteobacteria bacterium | reverse complement strand
CTGCGCCCTGCCCCAGTTACCCCGGACTTCGCGTCAATGATGATGTCGCCTGCGTCAATCAAACCACCCTTCACCAGCGGCAACAGCGCCATGAGCGAAGCAGTCGGGTAGCACCCTGGACAGGCCACCACGCGCGCGCCTGCGATATGCTCCCCGTAATGCTCCGGAAGGCCGTAGACCGCCTCAGCCAACAGATCGCCAGCGACATGATCGCGCCCGTACCATTTGGTGTAGGTGGCGGTGTCGCGCAGGCGGAAATCAGCTGACATATCAATGATTTTCAGCGAGCGTGGTAGGCTCAATATGAGATCTTGCGCTGTGCCATGCGGAAGCCCGGAAAACACCGCATCGCAAGCGGTCCAGTCGGCCTCGTCGGCTTTCACCAGCGTAATGGCCGGCAGAAAAGCAAAATGCGGAAACACCTCTGCCAGCGTCTTTCCTGCATGGCTGTTCGCCACCAGCACGGCGATTTCCATATTCGGATGGCGCGCGGCGAGGCGGATGAGGTCGGCGCCTGTGTAGCCGGAAGCGCCCAACACGCCAATGCGGAGTTTTTGTTGTGTCATTTCATTACCTTCCATTAGGAGGGGGCTTTTTCCTTGTCACTCCCACATAGCCTGCGTCGTCCTCGCGAAGGCGGGGGCCCAGTAACCACTAACGCCTGCGAGTTATCCTTAAACGCTGCGGAGTACTGGATTCCCGCATTCACGGGAATGACGGAAAAGGCTGGGATGACGAATGAGACGGCATGACAAGTGCCCCCTCATATCACGAATGGATCGCGCGTGCAGCCACGGCCAACGCCGCTTCCTTCACGGCCTCGCTTTCAGTGGGGTGCGCATGGCAGGTGCGCGCCAAGTCTTCCGCCGAACCGCCGAATTCCATCAGCACTGAGGCCTCCGCGATCAGGTTACCTGCATCCGGGCCGATAATGTGAACGCCCAGCACACGGTCAGTCTTTGCGTCGGCCAGCACTTTGACGAAGCCGTCCGTTTGTCGATTGACCTTGGCGCGCCCGTTAGCGGTGAACGGGAACTTGCCGACGGTGTAGGAAACGCCCGCTTCCTTCAGTTCTTCTTCGGTTTTGCCAACAGTGGCGACTTCCGGCGTTGTATAAACCACGCCCGGAATGACATCGTAATTCACGTGCCCGGCTTGGCCTGCCAATAGCTCCGCCACAGCGACGCCTTCGTCTTCAGCCTTGTGCGCCAGCATCGGCCCGGCGATCACATCGCCAATGGCGTAAATGCCGGGAACGCTGGTTTGGTAATGAGCGTCCACCACCACGCGAGCGCGTTCGTCAAGCGCGACGCCCGCTTCTTCCAGCCCCAGACCTTCGGTGTACGGTACGCGGCCGGTCGCCACTAAAACCACATCAGCCGCGATTGTCTCGGCTTCGCCGCCGCTCACCTTCTCGACGATCGCTTCCAGCCCGTCACCGTTTTTCTTCACCCCCGTCACTTTATGCGCCAGCTTGAAGGTGAAGCCTTGTTTCTTCAAAATCCGCTGGAAATTCTTGGCGATTTCGCCGTCCATGCCGGGCAAAATGCGGTCGAGGAACTCCACAACCGTTACCTCAGCACCAAGCCGCCGCCACACAGAACCAAGTTCCAGCCCAATGACGCCTGCGCCAATAATCAGAAGCCTCTTGGGCACTTCGCTAAGCGACAGCGCCCCCGTGGAGGAAACCACGCGTTTTTCGTCAATCTCGATGCCGGGAAGTCGCGCGACATCGGAACCGGTGGCTACAAGGATATTTTTCGCCGCCAACGCGATCTTGTCACCGCCATCGGCAGGCGTCACCTCAACCTGCCCTGCCCTCGCAATGCGACCCGTGCCGCGATAGGCGTCGATCTTGTTCTTTTTGAACAGAAATTCGATGCCCTTGGTATTGCCGCTGATGCCTTCGTCCTTATAGGACATCATTGCTTTCAGATCGAGTTCCGGCTTCACCTTAATGCCCATATGCGCCATGCCGCGCTCAGCTTCCTCAAATAACCCGGAAGCATGCAGTAGCGCTTTCGAAGGGATGCACCCCACATTCAGGCAGGTACCGCCGTGTGTCGCGCGTTTTTCCACAACTGCGACACGCATACCGAGCTGGCTAGCGCGAATGGCTGAGACATAGCCGCCAGGTCCGGTTCCGATCACGACGAGATCGTAGGTTTTGGCCTGTTCTGCGGCTTCGCTGTCTGAGGGCGATTTATCAGCCATAATGGTTTCCTTCGCGTTCTATCTATTTGTATGGTCGCGGCTGTGGGCGTTGTTTCAAACTCTTTTAACCGATACGTCCAAAATGTGCGAGTAGCAGGTATGGCGCTTTCCATTCAAGAGCCTGTGAGGAATCACATAGCTTGTTGATAAAACCATTGCGTGTGCTTTTGTTACAACCACACGTCAAAGTTTAGTCGCAGTTGCGTGTTTTCCATACGTCCAGCGTTTCGGCAAGGGACAAATGGGCACCTCGTAATCGGCCTCAAAAGGCGAATCAGTCTTAATATAACGCCTATGGGTCTATTTGAGGTGATTTGCCAAGATGTCCGGCCAAGCCAAAGTAAGGGGCTACTATGAGTGATATTCCCACCGCTGCGCCTTCAGCGGATCTCTCTTTCCTGGCGTTGTTTTTACACGCGCCATTCGTGGTGCAAGTGGTGATGGTGGGATTGCTATTGGCCTCGGTGTGGGGATGGGCCGTCATCATTGAGAAAACGATTTTGTTTTCTAAAACTCGTCAGGAATCGGAGGATTTCGAGAAACTGTTCTGGTCCGGGCAATCGCTGGACGAGCTTTACAACATTCTGTCCACCAAGCGTCCCACAGCCATGTCATCGCTGTTCATCGCCGCGATGCGCGAATGGCGGCGCTCCATTGAGGGCACGGCACGGCCTTTGGCGGGCGTGCAGCAGCGCATTGAACGCGTCATGGATGTGGCGATCACCCGCGAAACAGAACGGCTGGAGCGGCGGCTTCTATTTCTGGCAACGGTTGGGTCCACGGCGCCGTTCGTCGGGCTGTTCGGAACGGTTATTGGCATCATGGCCAGCTTCCAGTCCATGAGCACGATGAGCACGGTAAGCTTCAACGTGGTTGCCCCCAGCATCTCCGAGGCGCTCGCGGCCACCGCGCTGGGGCTTCTGGCCGCCATACCGGCCGTGATTTTCTACAACAAGTTCGCCACCGAGGCCGGACGTTTCGCGCAGCGTTTCGAAGGCTTCTCGGACGAATTTCTGGCCATTGTCTCGCGCCAGATCGATATGAGGGCTTGAACATGGGCGCTTCCGTACAACATGGCTCTGCACGCCAAGGTCGCGGCAAGAAACGCAGACGGCATGTCCCCATGAGCGAGATCAACGTCACACCGTTCGTGGATGTGATGCTGGTGCTCCTGGTGATTTTCATGGCGACCGCGCAGTTCATGACATCAGGCATTTCTGTCAGTGAACCGGAGGTCGGCGGCAAGTCGCTGGTAAGCAATCAGAAAGAAACGCCGCTCACGGTCACTGTCACCGGGAAAGGCAAGGTGTTCTTGCAAGAAAGCGAGATCGCCACCGCCGAGCTGGGCGCAAAATTGACGGCTATTGCCAAGAACAGCTTCGAGCAACCTATTTTTGTTAAAGGGGATAAGCGGGTCGATTATGGCACGTTCATGTCGGTCATGAGTGAAATCAGAGCGGCGGGTTTCAAGCGGATATCGTTGGTCACCGCTCCTAGCCAGCGTAGATGAGGGGCTCCCCGTGCGTAAAAGCCTTGTTCTGTCGGCTATTTTGCATCTGATTCTGCTGGTTGTCGTTGTTCTCAACTTCAGTTCCAGCAGTAAGCCGCCTGCTGTGGTGCAGCCTGTGGCGGTCAATGTGGTGGAGCCGTCCGATGTCAGCCAGATCAAGGCGGGTAATTCGGACAATCCCGACAAGGATAAGGATACAGAGAGCGCGGCCGCAGACAAACCCGACAAGAAACCAGAGCCAGCGCCCACTAAAAGCGTAGAAAACAGCCCCACGTCGCCAAAGGCTAAGGCCGCTGAGGTCAAACCGGCCAAGGCTCCCACAAAGAGCGCAGGCACACCGCCGCCTCCCAAGGCGAAGACGAAAACTGCATCTGCCGCTGCGACGGCAACGCCACCTTTGCCGAAACCACGGCCTGTTTCCCGTAAGCCTCAAACACAGAAGCCAGCGCATAAACAGCCCGTTCGCAAATCAGCTCCTAGAAAATCTGAAATAGCTCGGCTCGACAGGGACAGACCTGACGAGCACGACGACGCTCCCCGCCGCAAACCTTGGAAGAAAATCGAACCGCGCTTGCCTTCCGAGGGCGATCAGTACGAGGAAGACCGCCTCGAATCTCAGCCGCCCTCCCCTCGCCACATGGCTAGACGTGACGACGAACCACCAGTCCACGACCGCGACCGCGACGATGAGGGCGAATACGACCCGGAAAACGCAGATGACACGCGCGACAGGGACGAGCCGGAACCTCGCCGCCTCCGCTCATCCATGAACGCCGCGAAAAGCAAGTTCGATTCCCGCCGGATCGCCGCACTTATAGACCGCCGTAAGCCAACCGCCAGCACGCCGCGTTCTCGTCACGATGAACCGCCACCACGCAAACCATGGCGAAATCCTGGCAGCTTTCAGGATCAGGTTTCAAGCATGACAGGTGGCGGCACCCAACCGTCCGGCCCGCCCAGCCGCGACCGCAGCCGCCACAACGCCGCTGAACGCCAAGGTTCCCCCGATGGCGACAGCAACCGCCTGTCCGCCAACGAAATCGACGCATTCCGCGCGCAAGTCTCGCGCTGTTGGACGCCGCCCGTCGGCGGGTTAGGCGCTGACGCCATTATCGTGAAACTGCACATCATGCTGAACAAAGACGGCACGCTCGCACATCCGCCGCGTGTCAAAAATCGCGTCAACTCACCGTTCTTCACCCCCGCCGCCGACAGCGCCTTGCGAGCGGTGCTGCAATGCGAGCCTTACCGGATGCCGCCAGAGAAGTTCAGCCAGTGGCGCGATATGCTGCTGACATTCGACCCGCGGCAAATGTACGGAGGTTAGCGGGATGGCGAGAAGCAAGCGTTTCACACATGCTGCTGTGGCGTTGATTGGCGCGCTGTTCGCAGCACTCGCAGGCGTCGCTTGGTTCGCGCCGTCACCCGCTAGCGCCGTGGTCGAAGTGGACATCACGCGCGGGCAAATCCGCCCCATTCCCATCGCCATAGCTCCGTTCCTGGGCAGCGATGGGCCTAGCAATCAACTTGCCGCGAATATCACTGGGATCGTCACCGCCGATCTGGAACGCTCCGGCCTGTTTAAGCCCATCGCCCGCGCCGCCTTCATCGAACGCATTTTCAACATTGATGAGCCGCCACGTTTCAACGATTGGCGCGCGATCAAAGCCGAAGCGCTGGGCGTCGGGCATATCGCCAACACAGGCGACGGACGCATCAAAGCGCAATACCGCTTGTGGGATGTGTTCTCGGCGCGCGAATTGAAGGGCGAGCAGTTTTACGTCGCCGCGAAGGACTGGCGCCGTATCGGGCATCTCATCGCCGACGCGATTTACCAACGGCTAACCGGTGAAAAAGGCTATTTCGACAGCCGCGTCGTGTTCGTAGATGAAACCGGCCCGAAGAACAAACGTGTGAAACGCCTCGCTATCATGGATCAGGACGGGAAAAACCTGAGAATCTTGACCAACGGCAACGCGCTGGTGCTCACGCCGCGTTTCAGCTCGAATAATCGCGAAATCACGTACACCTCCTACGAGCGCGGCCAGCCGAAGGTGCTCCGCTACGATCTGGCCACGGGGCGAACCGAGATTGTCGGCAACTTTCCCGGCATGACATTTGCGCCGCGCTACTCGCCGGATGGCCGCCGCATCGTTATGAGCATGCAAAAAGACGGCGCGTCCAACCTGTTCGCGATGGACCTCACGACACGGCAATTCCGCCGCCTGACGAAAACGCCCGCCATCGATACCGCGCCGTGCTACTCCCCGGATGGCCGCCGCATCGTTTTCGAATCAGACAGAAACGGAAAACCCGGTATTTACGTCATGAATGCCGATGGCGGCAACGTACGCCAAATCACCGGCAGCGGACGCTATTCCACGCCGGTCTGGTCGCCGCGCGGCGATCTCATCGCGTTTACCAAGCAACAGAGAGGCAGTTTCCTCATCGGTGTGATCAAGCCGGACGGCACCGGCGAACGCATACTAACAGAGGGCTATCTTAACGAAGGGCCTTCATGGTCGCCAAACGGTCGGGTTATCATGTTTTATCGCGAAACGCCGGGCGCGAATGGCGGCCCACGCCTCTACACGGTCGATCTCACCGGCTATAACGAGCGCCGCGTGCCAACGCCGTCTTTCGCTTCCGACCCGGCATGGTCGCCGCTATTGAATTGATGGGCATGGCAGCGGTGTAAATTACAAGTTTTTAGTCTTGTGTACCTTGAGGCATTTGTATTACTTACATGCATGCTAATATACGCATTTTTAATTCGTAGTATTATTGAGGATAA
>JARRLC010000140.1:0-6520 GCA_037387425.1 Alphaproteobacteria bacterium | reverse complement strand
GCGTGCTTACTGCGACGCAGACAGTGAGCGTAACCGTCACCAACGTCAACGAGGCCCCCGCAGTCACCAGTCCCGCCACAGCTATTGTGCTTGAGTACTTGTCGCCTGTTATGACGGTCGCGGCCTCTGATCCGGATGCCGGAACCACGTTCACCTTCAGCATTGCGGGCGGCGACGACGCCGCGAAATTTGACATTGATGCGGATACCGGCGCGCTCAGCTTTCTTTCGGGGCCCGACTACGAATTCCCAGGCGACCTCAACGGCGACAATGTGTATGAAGTCACAGTTCAGGTCTCTGACGGCGAGCTGACCGCCACGAAAGCAATTTCGGTGACAGTATCCAACAACGCACCGCCCGTTTTCACCAGCAGTTCAACGGCAAGCGTTGCGGAAAATACCACTACGGTCATGACCGTCACGACATACGATCCGGATGGTCACTCGCTCACATATGGCATTGCGGGTGGCGCCGATGCCGCAAAGTTCACCATCGACAGTGATACCGGGGTTCTCAGTTTCATTTCGGCCCCCGATTACGAAACCCCAACCAACGTTGATGGAAATAACGTATATCAAGTGATTGTCGATGCCACAGAGGGCATTGTCACCATCGAACAGTCCATTGCCGTGACCGTCAACAATGCCAATGAGGCGCCGACCGTCACCAGCGGCTCAACGGCTAGCGTTGCCGAGAATACGACTGCGGTGATGACCGTTACCGGTTCCGACCCGGATGCAAGTACGACGCTGACCTATGCCATCGCAGGCGGCGCGGATGCAGCGAAGTTCACCATTGATGCGAACACAGGCGCGCTGTCCTTTCTCGACGCGCCGGACTTCGAGACGCCCGGCGATGTGGGCGGCGACAATGTCTATAACGTCATCGTCCAAGTCTCCGATGGAACGCTCACCGCTACAAACGCTGTCGCGGTAACCGTTACCAATGTTAGTGAAGCGCCCGCCAATGATACTTCCAGTCACTGGGCGGACACACGCGAACCATGGTACTTGCGCAACCTAAGTGAAGCACCGCACTTGGACGCGACCGCTTCGTATCATTTGCCCGTAGAGGATGCGCTCGACTTTATCGCCTTGAATCCCGCATTGCGCCCTCTCGGGAGCATGCCGGAGGATCAGGTCATGCGCCCCCTCTCCTTTGCTCATGGGGAGAAGGAAATTGGCGGTATGAGCGTTTCCGCGCGCACCCCGCCAATCGAATTCGAATCTGATGTCAAAGACCGCCGGCTGATCCTTTATGTCCACCAGGGCGAGGCCATGAACTCAAGCCACTCCAGACTAACCGTTTTGCAGGCCGACGGGCGGCCGCTTCCGGCTTGGGTATCAACTACGTCGGATGGATGCATTGTTGCCGATATTCCTGAGGGCACTGAGCACCTCGACCTCAAGATCATTATTCACTCAGGCCGGCAGCCAGACACGGAAACCGTTATCCGCGCCTACCTGCCAAGCGGAGAAATCGTAGTGAAATCGCAGGAAACGCCCGGAAAACCGGAAGCGCTTGATTTCATCGATCAGCTAAAAAGATCACGCAAGGAGCGGATCACACCAGATTTTTGGTGATGCGAACCGTAGCAACGCGATAGCCACATTTTTATTTTGTTAACGCAGCAGGTACCTCGTACACTCGTGAGATCAGGTCTACGCCACATTCCAGGTTGGCGCACCAATCGATGAATCTCTGGACCATCGGTTTGCCGCGGAACAGCGCGCCATGCTGCGGGGCAATAATTTCGATGTCCAGCTTGCGCACCATATTGGCCCACAGGTTCATGACGTTATTTCCGATCATGTAGCGACGGTGGAAACCTTCCATGTATTTCAGATGCGAGTCGAAGTCAGTGACTTCGAAGTAGTCCATGCCGAGCGCTGCGCCGAGGTCGCCGGTGTATAGGATCTTCGAAATCGGGTCGTAGATATGGAAGTTCCCCACGCTATGCAGGAAGTGCGCGGGCAGGGCGTACAGCGTCTCGCCGCCCAATTCGAATGCCATGCCTTCGTCGGGGATGCCCAACAGCCTGTCCTCCATCAGATGGTCCAGGCCGAAATGCGGCACAAAACGCACCCACAGCGAGGAAATGTAGGCTGTGGCGTCGGTGGTCATCAGCCAGCCATTAATGGCGGCGACGATGTCCGGGTCCTGGTGCGAAAGGAACAGATAGCGCAGCTTGGCGGGTCCCAGCGCCGAGAAGGTCTTCATCAGAACCTGGGAATAAACTTTGTGCCCCCCCGGATCGAGCAGCATGGCCTCGCCATTGTGCACGATGAGGTGCTGGTTTGCTTGCACAGCCATACACGAACTGCTGGAATCCTCAAACAGGACGTTACGGTGGGTGCCATCATCAAATAATATTGTATCCGCCATGTGCAACTCCTAGTAGCAATACGACAAAGGTGCGGGATTCGTCGATCTGATTAAAGGACTTTTTGCAGAACCCGGTCCGCTTCGCACATGTCGTAGAAATAAGGCAGGGCTTAGGGTCTGTTGATGTTCAGCACACGGGGCTGCGGGATAGTTGCGAGGCCGCAGGTGCTTATGGTTGAGAAGGGTAATTGTCATGCTGGTAATACGCGTCTTCTCCAAATTCAAGTTATCGGTGCGAGCGAGCATCAGACCGTCCCTGGAAATAGTGCAGCCGTTTTGATCCCCGGTGAATCGATCTGCAGCTTGCGCAGAATCCTATTGAGTTCATTGAGATGGGGCATGCTGCTCACCTATCTGTTCAGTGCAATCGGCCTATATAATTGCCCGGACATAGTTTCACCTTTTTGTTTGATGTAACATGGTAATTGGAAAAACGCGAGAGCGTAGCTAAAGGTATAACCTTGCCCCTGTGGAACGCCTCCCAAGACTGAGGGTTCATGCTGCGGCTTTGCTTGGTTGATTGTGGCGGTCCAAAACCGCGAGATACAGCCAGCCCTCCTCGGTCCAGAGCTGGTTCGGAGCCTCTGCGTGAAAGTTCCGCTCCAGGAGGTTCGGCGACACCGGTCAGCCATAATCGCTGTCGGTTGTGGCGCGAAACTTCTTGCGCACCCGAGCCTGAAGTCCGTTTTCTTTCATGAGCTTACGCAAACGCTCCTTGCCGACGCTGATGCCCAGCACCTGGCAAAGGGAACGATACTCGCGAACGTTCATCGTGATGGGGTGGACAGCACCCGCTTTATGAACCGCGTTTTGTTGCCATGAGATATTTACTGTTTACCCAGCCCGCTAGTCCCAGGTAACGCACATGGCACCATGTCTTGCTGCAACTGCCAATGGGGACGATTCCGGTTGCGTAGGCGGGGATATGTCCGACGACACCGCCGTTTTTATCTGGCGAATCCCATACTTCAAGTTTTCCCATAAGCCCAACGCCTGTCACCAGATAGCTTTTCGTTCCCTTCAGGCTATCGTCCGCCAAATGCCGCCGGTGCACCCAGCCGGAGACTCGACGGTGCCGAATGAGACACCATTTTTTGACGCATTTATGCAGCCCTTCGACATCCTTGGCGTTCGGTGGAATTGAGCCGACCACGGCGCTAATATCACTCGGCTGTTGCCGGATCGTCAGCGGGGCGCCTCGGGAAAGCCCTGCCAGCGAATACTTTTTCGTTGTGCCGCTTTCTATCGCTTTCGGAATGGCGGAAGGCAACGGCGTTATTTGCGTGGCTGTGTGTTCGGTGTTGTTGAACGCGGGCGCTTCTTCTTTAGCTTCTGTCAGAGGCAGGCTATTTGTTACTTGAGGTTTTTCGGCGGCTTTTTCGGCAGCTTGTTCCGGCTTCTGACTTTCCGCTGACTGTTTCGGACTTTCAGCGTTCGCGCCCTCCTTCGCAAAGCGGTCTTGAGGCAGCCAGCCGACGAGAGAACCAGACCGGATATAACACCATGTGCGGATACAAGCCCCCATGCTTTGCACGCTCGTCGTATTGGCCGACAAACGTCCGGCAACAGGCAGCCGGTCGCTTGGGAACGCGTAAACCGGAATTGGCGCACCGTTGCTGTTGCTTTTAATCGGTATTTCCTGCCCCTCTGGAAGCGGCGTCGCCGTTAGCGATTTGCTGGTTTTCTTATGTGCCGCTGTGTTGCTAGACGGCGCTTTTGCTTTGTCTGCGGTTAAGTATTTTTTGTAAATCCAGCCTTTATGCCCCTTGTATACGACTTGGCACCAGTGGCCTTTGCAGCTTTTTCCTGAAAGCCCGGTCGCGTTGGCTGGAACATAGGCGATTATTTTAGAATGACTGTTGGGTAGTTCCCGCATATGAACGGTAGAGGATTTGCCAACATTATGCACACGCCACGTTTTGGCGCTGGCGGCCGAACTCACCAAAATAAGGATAGCTGAGACAATACTTACCGTTCTGGTCGCAATATTCGCGTTGCATAGCCACACATTCACGCGCGCTCCCTACGCCCCGTCATGCGGCAGCATACAGCACTTTTCCGCAATCGCTGACGTCAATTGCGGGCAGCGCAAGCTCCGCAGATAAAATACTCAAAACGCATAATTCCCACCCCCGCCGCTAAGGTTTTCCCTGGCACCCTGGCGGTGAACGTGGATGTCCGTACTTGACATTCTGTATAGTGACGCAAAGCGTGTGAGTTGTGAATGCCTTTTAACGGGTATAGACGATGATTGGAAAATAATGTTGCTTATGCCTAACACAATCAGCTTTACACACCCGGTGTTTTTGCCCATAGGCTCTTCACAAAACGTGAGAAGTAAATAGATTATCGTATTGCTATTAGTCGATTATTTTCAAAAATTGCACGAATCTGAACCGCAATGGTACACGAATGTTGGAATCGGTAAACACGCCGCATAGTAAGCATGCCTTGACGTCATCGTTAACAACGCAGGAGTTCCCAATGGTCAGGCGAGTTTCTCCGATTGCAGCGATAGCGGCAGCATTTGCAGTGTTTGTCTTGCTGATACCGCTCACATCCATCATGGCGCAATATCACCCTGCGTTCAGTTGGACACGTGCTGCGCTTGCGGCAGATAAAACATCGCGCCCTAAAAAAACAGCCAGGAAACGGAAGCCACGGACCATTCCGCCAGCGTTTAAGGACGATCCGGATTACCAACGCTCGGCTAAATTGCTCGCTGCGATTAGCGAAATCCTCAACCGGGCCGCAAAGCAGCGCGCAGAATTGCGAGACTTGCCTCGCCGCGATAACTACCTCATCCCGCCGCTATGGAGAGAAACGCGCGAGGACCGCGAGAAAGCCGTGCGCGAATTGCTGAATTCCGCACTTACTATCGTAACGGACGCGCCAATCGTTAAAATGCAAGACAAACTTGCGGCGCGGCGGAAAAGTATCGCAACCATGCGCGATCAGATCACCGCTTTGCGCGAGAAGCGTCTGCATGCCCCAGAAAACAGCCTTTTGCCAGGGGTACTAAGCGATACGCAAAAATCCATTGATGCAGACATTGCCACTCTAAAAACACGCATCAAGGACAGCAAAAAAGATATCGCCAAGATCAAGCAGGAGATGCGCATCGCGTTGCGCAAGGCAGGCGTTTCCATCAGCGCCGGGCAGTTTGATCTGCTGCTCGACAGTGTGCTCGGCAGCGATGTGGTAAAGTTGGTGACAGCGTTTCAGGCCGCACGCGCTATTGATGCTCGGCTGGGAGAACTGCTGAAAGAATCCAACGAGGATATCAAGACCGCCCGGCGCTATTTCGCCATGCATGCCGCGTTGTTCGCGATGATGGTGCACGCGCAGGATATGCTTATCGAAAAAATCGACGTGGCGTATGTTCCAAAACTTCAGGCGATTTTGGATAACATTGTGCTGGCTCGTGACAATACCGAACGTTTGCTGGAAACACAGAATCGGCCAGATCAAAAACGCGCGCTGAAAGCGAATATCAAGAGCCAGAATTTTTCTGAAAAGGTCGCCCGTTTCTACCGCGACTATCTACTCACGCAACGGGATCAACTTGTGAAAGCGCGGAACAAGACGCTTCATGATCTGGAAATCGCCGATAATACTTTCGAGACTGTGGAGGTTAGCTTTCAATTGCATGCGCTGATGAAAGACGCACGCACATCTTTTGAGGCATTGCAGCGCTTGGAAGCGCCAGGTTTTGAGCAGATCTTCAAAAATAAGGCCCTGCGCAAGGAATTCGAGAACCTTACGCGGAAACTAGGTCCGACTTCGTAGCGGGGCGGGGCGGGCGCCTGATCATCCTGTATCTTCTGTCTTTCTGGTTTGGCGCATGCTGAAAGTGATGTGATGCAATGAATAATCGCACGTTCAGCCGGGAGCATCCAGGAAACAGCGCGAGAAAAGATAGTAAGGAAGGCAGGTTCACGCTTGAAAACCCTGATATGCCCCCTTATAACATCCCTACTCCGCAACGAGCTGTGTTTGTTGCTATTGGGGCGTAGCCAAGCGGTAAGGCAACGGTTTTTGGTATCGTCATTCCCAGGTTCGAATCCTGGAGCCCCAGCCAACCGCTTACACATCTGCGAACCACCCCATTGGACGCAGATGCGCCAATTACTGC
>JARRLC010000139.1:0-6624 GCA_037387425.1 Alphaproteobacteria bacterium | reverse complement strand
CTGAGCGGCGCGGTCCGGAATCTGAAGCGCAGGAGCTTTACTAAGACATAAACCAAAGAGAAGATGGCGGGGCATCACGCGGAGAGGGCTAAGACAGTGGCGGACGCAGCGCATAAGGCAATGATATTGCACGTTGTTGGGGAAGGGAAAGGTTGAAAGGCATCGCAGACGAAATTGGGCTTGGCAGGATAATGTTGGGCATCTTCAATGCAATATTGTGGGTGATGCTGGCGATCATCACATTCTTCATCATCAAGCTTAATCTTTACGTGTTCTTCGAAAACAATACGAACCATACCGGCATGCCAATACAGAATTGGGGGCATTTTTGCGTGGGGCTCGCCATTGCGGCAGCGGTTGCGTCGCGCATTTTCAAGCCAAGCCGCACACGGAAGCTTATGGTCGCGTTTGCGGCGCTGGCGTTTTTCGCGGCGACTAATTTGCTCACGTTCCATCACCTGCACATTATGATGAACCATGGCGACTGGGGGAATAGCGGTATGCCCGGCCGTCCAGCATGGAGCTTAGTGCGTTGCTGGCACGATGCGAAGAATGCCCGCTGCCAGCCGGATACGTTCTGACTGTGGGGGGCACACGCCATACGCGCTTCTGCCACGGGGCCGTTACAGAAGCGCGTATGCGTTTTCGAGGGATGACAGGTTACGCCTCGTCATCGGGGTTTGCGATTTCCTTACCCGTCGCCTGATCGACCACCTTCATGGACAGGCGCACTTTGCCGCGGTCAATATCCAGGAACTTGACGTAAACCTCCTGGCCTTCCTTGACCACGTCCTTGACCTGTTTCGGACGGCCCGGAGCGAGCTGCGAGATATGCACAAGCCCGTCGCGCGCACCGAAGAAGTTCACGAACGCACCGAATTCCATGATCTTCACGACCTTGCCTTTGTAAATCTCACCGACTTCCGGCTCGGAGGTGATCATCTTGATGCGGTGAAGCGCGTCTTCGATGGATTTGGCGTTGGAGGCAGCGACTTTCACCGTGCCGTCATCGCTGATGTCGATTTTGGCGCCGGTTTCTTCCACCAAGCCGCGAATGACCGAGCCGCCAGAGCCGATCACATCGCGGATTTTGTCCGTCGGGATTTTGATCGTCTCAATACGCGGGGCGTGTTCGCCGAGCGATGCGCGAGCGTGATCAAGCGCCTTCCCCATTTCGCCAAGGATGTGCATGCGCCCGCCCTTGGCCTGTTCCAGCGCGATTTTCATGATCTCGGTTGTGATACCGGTGATCTTGATATCCATCTGGAGTGAGGTAACGCCATCGCACGTACCCGCCACTTTGAAGTCCATATCGCCGAGGTGGTCTTCATCACCCAGAATGTCGGATAGCACCGCGAATTCGTCATCTTCCTTGATGAGCCCCATGGCGATACCCGCCACCGGACGCGGAAGCGGCACGCCCGCATCCATCAGCGCCAGCGATGAACCGCACACAGTCGCCATGGACGACGAACCGTTGGACTCGGTGATTTCTGACACGACGCGCAGTGTGTAGGGGAATTCTTCCGAAGTCGGTAAAACGGGATGCAGCGCACGCCACGCCAGCTTACCGTGGCCGATTTCGC
Source organism: Alphaproteobacteria bacterium (assembly GCA_037387425.1). Lineage (GTDB taxonomy): Bacteria > Pseudomonadota > Alphaproteobacteria > Rhizobiales > Rhodomicrobiaceae > JARRLC01. Next base: position 5,038 of record JARRLC010000139.1, on the reverse strand, counting down.
GGCGTCCGGGTGAACCTACGCGGCCAGTCTCGCCCACAGAGAAGGGCGGGAAGTTGTAATGCAGCAGGAAGTTTTCTTTGTACGTGCCTTCCAGCGCGTCAACCCACTGTTCGTCCTCACCGGTGCCGAGCGTAGCTACGCACAGCGCCTGCGTTTCACCGCGCGTGAACAGCGCCGACCCGTGGGTGCGCGGTAGCACGCCAACTTCCGACACGATGGGACGCACGGTGACGAGATCGCGGCCATCAATGCGCTTCTTGGTTTTCAAGATGTTGCCGCGCACGATATTCTTTTCCAGATTTTTGAACACACCGGCCACTTCGGCGGTTGTCGCCTGGTCAGCGTCTTCGGACAGCAGCTCTTCAAAGACTTTGGCTTTCGTCTCGGCGACCTTGTCTTGACGGGCTTTCTTCTCGGCGATCTGGTAGGCTTTTTTCAGGTCTTTCTCGGCGATTTTTTTGACCTTGGCTTCGAACTCGCTCGTGCCTTTCTCGGCCATTTCCCACGGTTCTTTCGCGGCGTGTTCAGCCAGGCGGATGATCGCGTCAATCACCGGTTGGAACGCCTCGTGACCGAAGGTGACCGCGCCAAGCATAACTTCCTCAGACAGCTCTTTTGCTTCCGATTCGACCATCAACACCGCGTCAGTGGTGCCGGCGACCATGAGTTCAAGATCTGTTTCCTTGATCTGATCGACGGTCGGGTTCAGCACATATTCTCCGCCGATATAGCCGACCTTTGCAGCGCCAACCGGCCCCATGAATGGCACGCCTGACAGCGTGAGCGCCGCCGAGGCCGCAATCAAGGCCACCACGTCTGGCTCGTTTTCCATGTCGTGAGAAAGCACTGTGGCGATAACTTGCACTTCGTTCTTGAAGCCATCCACAAAAAGCGGACGGATAGGACGGTCAATAAGGCGAGAAGTGAGCGTTTCACGCTCGCTTGGGCGTCCTTCGCGTTTGAAGAAACCACCGGGAATTTTACCGGCTGCGTATGTCTTTTCCTGATAATGAACTGTAAGCGGGAAGAAATCTTGTCCGGGCTTTGCTTCTTTCTCGGCGACGACAGTTGCCAGAACCGTAGTCTCGCCATATTGCACGAGCACCGACCCCGTGGCTTGGCGCGCAATGCGACCCGTTTCAAACTTTAGCGTATGATCGCCCCATGTGATTTCTTCACGGTGAATTTCAAACATTTCAGATATATCCAACTCGTTCTTTAGAGGCAGGATTGCCCCGTTTCCATTTTTCCAATCGTTTGGTGCGGGAATAGCCATAAACGAAAAACCGCCACGAGAACAGCACTGAGACTAATTTCTTATCGATCCTCCCCCGGAAAAAATTGCAAATACCGATTATCATGAACGAGCTCCTAAAAGCGTTCAAAACGGCGCGGCGTTCTACCTACTGCAAAACAGTTTTATACTCTTTCGACGGGAAGAAATTGCGCCCCTTGTCGTGAGCTGCTAATTCTGAGCACAACACTATGTGACCTTTCTCGAAAGACGGCGATGCGATTACTCAAACTGGCCCTGCGAGGGGGCGCCGCAGCAGCTTTGCTTCTGGTGATAACCGCCTCCCAAGCGGCGGCGCATCCTCACGTTTGGATCAAGACGGAAATCGAAGTTCTTTACAATCAAGACAAAGCGATTACCGGCTTCCAGGAGAAGTGGACATTTGATGTGATGTATACCGCCTTTGCCATCCAGGGTTTGGATAAGAACAAGGATGGCAAGTATGATCGCAAAGAACTTCAAGAGCTAGCCAAGGTCAATATAAACGCTCTGAAAGAGTTCCAATATTTTACATATCCTAAGATCGGCAAGGATGTGGTAAAAAAGCTCCAGCCGGAGAGTTACTGGATGGAGCATAATAACGGCAAACTTTCTTTAACCTTCAAGCTTGCCCTTGCTGAACCAATCCCATACGGCAAGCTCGCGAATTTTTCATTCGCTGTTTATGATCCGACGTTTTACATAGAGCTATCATATTCACAAGATAACCCGGTGCGGCTGGTTGCAGCTCCAAAGGGGTGTGCGCCGAAGATAAAGGCGCCTCCTCCGCAAAAAGTCTCTGTGCAGTCTTTGAGCGAGTCGTTCTTCCAGAAGCTAAGCCCAACGAGTGATATGGCGGCCGGTTACGCCAACACTGTCAGGATAGCCTGTCCCCGCTAATTGAAACGTTCCGATTTCGCCATGACCCGTATGCTTTTGATCGTATCTGCTTTGTTTGCCGTGCTTTCGTTGCTGCCAGCACACGCGCAAACGACTGATCCAACAGCGCCATCCGTGCCCCAATCCGCTCATGCGCTCAATACTGCATTTAAGTCTCCCGTTCCGCAGTCGCCGTTTGCGCGCCCGGTTGCGGAAAACTCATGGCATCAGTGGCTTTCGGATATTCAGCAGAAGCTGCAAAGAAAGCTGGGGCAAACCATTATTGGGCTGAAAAGCGGTGAACCGGTGATGCCCGCATTTATCTTGATCGCCATCAGTTTCTTTTATGGCTTGTTCCACGCTGTTGGGCCTGGGCACGGCAAGGCGGTGATATCAGCCTACGTTTTGACCAATAACGTCACCTTAAGGCGAGGGATAGCGCTATCATTCGCAGCGGCTTTCGTGCAGGCGTTGACGGCGCTGGCGATCATGGGCGCGACAGCGACGCTTTTCGAAGTGATCGGGATGAAAACGCGCACGCCTATCTCGCACTTGCAGGTTACAACGGTGGCGTGGCTCGTTACCATAAGCGCAGGTCTGGTCATTGTTGCGGGTGCGTGGCTGCTTTTTTCCTCCCTGCGGCGCATTTGGGTAGCACGATACGGATCGGAAGACATCGCGCATGCTTCCATAAAGCGCATATATAAGGAACATGCTGCCACGTGCGCCGGTGGAACTGGATGCGAATGCGGTCATGCGCATATGCCAGATCCGGAGCAACTGCAAAACGACTTTTCGTGGCGGCGCGCGGCGGCTATCGCTGTGGCGGTTGGTATTCGTCCGTGCACCGGCGCATTGATCGTGCTGGTGCTGGCGGGTGCGCAAGGTATGTATTGGGTGGGCGTTATTTCCACGTTCCTCATGGCGATCGGCACAGCGATCACGGTATCAACAATCGCGGTTTTGGCTGTCGGATCGCGCGATTTGGCGCTGCGTTTGTCGGGCAACACCGGACAAAGCGCACGCCTGTTCAATTATGCCGCGATAGGCGGAGCGCTATTGCTACTGCTCGTTGGGGTGGTACTTTTCATCGCCTCTTTAGGGCCTGCGCAGCCATTTTAAGGACGTCGCGTTTTTTAAACAAGCAAACGGATAACACGCGCATGTCCACCGCGAACGAACGGCTCGATATTTTCCTCGTTGAAAGAAAGCTGGTTAGAAGTCGCTCTGAGGCTGCTGACCTCATTCGGCGCGGCCTCGTCTCAGTGAACGGCGCGGTTGTTACCAAGCCTGCGCTCAAGTGTAACGCATCTGCGGAGGTTTCTCTCAGCGAAGAAGCCGGGCAGTATGTCTCACGCGGGAGTTTGAAGCTCGCAGCCGCGCTGGATGCGTTCGGCTTTGACCCGGCGGACAGCGTTGCGCTGGATATCGGCGCTTCCACAGGTGGCTTCACACAGGTGCTGCTCGCGCGTGGGGCGGCGCGCGTCTACGCGGTGGATGTGGGGCGCGGTCAGCTTCACCCTAGCCTGAGCGCATCCTCCCGTGTGGTGAGCCTGGAAGCCACCGACGCCCGTACGCTGACCCGTGCCACTATTCCTGAACCCGTGGGTGCAATCACCGCCGATGTCAGCTTCATCTCGCTCACCAAGGCGCTGGTGGGGGGGCTGGCTCTGGCGGCCCCTGGCGCATGGCTCGCCGCACTGGTAAAGCCACAGTTCGAGGCGGGGCGCGAAGCCATCGGCAAAGGCGGCATCGTGAAGAGCGAGGCCGCGCGGGCAACGGCGCTGCAAGGCGTTGAGGCGTTCATTGCCGCGCAGCCTGGCTGGACCGTCGTCGGAACCATCCCTTCCCCCATTACCGGGCAATCGGGTAACGTCGAATATCTGTTGGGGGCGAGCTATGCCGGTTGAACTTACAATTTCGCGGTTGGGAAGCCAGGGCGACGGCGTGGCCGAGACTGACAGCGGCCTAGTCTATGTGCCGTTTGCTTTGCCTGGTGAGCGCGTGGAAGCCGATCTTGCCGAGAATGGCCGTTCCGCCCGGCTTTTGCGCGTGCTCACCCCTGCCGCGAACCGCACAGAGCCTGTGTGCCGCCATTTCGGCGAATGCGGAGGCTGCTCGTTGCAGCACATGGAGCTGGGCTCCTATCATGCTTGGAAACGCCAGCGCGTTGAGGATGCTTTGGCTGCGGAGCGTATCACCATCGCTGGCGGCGATGAGGTGGCCCCTTTACGTACCTTCCCACTCGGAACCCGCCGTCGTGCGACGCTGGCGGCTAGCAAAACGGGAAGCGCGCTGCAACTCGGGTTTCGCCGCGCTGCGAGCCACGACATCGTACCGCTTGCTGAATGCCCGGTGCTGGCGCCGCGCATCGTGGCAGCGCTTCCCGGAATGGGCGAGTTGCTAGCGCGTCTCCTCCCCCAAGGCGAGACACGGGTTTCGCTCACAGCCGCCGATAACGGGCTGGACGTGGCTCTGGAACCCGCCTCCCCGCGCGCAAAATTCGCGAAATTAACGTCCACTATGGGCGCGGCTGCCGAAGTGCTGGGCGTCGTGCGGATTACGGGCGCAGAAGGTGGGCTGATATTCAGTGCAACGCAGCCGCAAGTCACTCTGGCGGGCGTTGCTGTTGATCTTCCGCCTGGCGCATTTCTGCAAGCGGTTGCCGAGGCCGAGGAAGCCATGGCCGAGCTAGCCGCGGAAGCCATCGGCAAAACCCGTACGGCGGCCGACTTGTTCTGTGGGCTGGGCACCTTCACTTTCGCGCTGGCGCGGCGTGCGAGCGTCACCGCTGTTGAGAACGACCCGGCTTCCCTCACAGCGCTGGAAGCGGCGGCGCGGCGCACTCAGGGGCTCAAGCCCATCAAGACGCTCAGGCGCGATTTG
>JARRLC010000138.1:0-6638 GCA_037387425.1 Alphaproteobacteria bacterium | reverse complement strand
ACGAGCACACCGATTTCAGGATCGATAATAATAAAGTCCGGATAGCGGCGTTTAATAACGGGCTCGTAATAGCAGAGAACTTCCGCTGGCAGATCCTGTAACGCGTTGAATACCGCTTTTTCGCCAACGGTGGCGTGGTCGGGCAGATATTCGGGGATCATCTCGGCCATGATGTCGTCCAGTGTCGTTATAGAATGAGGCTGTCAGCGGCCGGTTTCAACAGGACCGCAGCAAGTATGCGCGAGAGCCCCCATCATATAGCGTAAAATAAAACACAAGGTTCAAAAGTGGCGGCGTTTTTTCGTCCGCTCAGAAAGCAAAAAAGCTCCATAGCTGTACGCCATAGAGCTTAATTTTTTCGACTGTTGAGATGCGTTATCAGGCCGCTGAGCGCGCCGAGTTGCGCCCCTCGCCCCGCGAGAACAGTGAGCCGAACATGCCGCTCAAGCCTCCACGCTTTGTTGCTCCGCCTGTAGCCGTATGACGGCGGCGAATTTCTCCAGCCAGCGGCTTATACGGATTAGCCGCGCTTACAGGATCAATGCGTCCGTGAGCAAGGTGCTGCAAGACCTTGGCCAAAGGTTCGCGAGTCCGCTGCTCGATGGCAGACAGCGCAAGAACCGCAATATAAGGGAACATCATATCCAACACAGGCGCCGGCACCGGTAATACCTTAGCGCGATTTTCGATAATCTTATTGATCTGCGCAGGACTGGAAAACAGCATGCTAAGAATTACGCAGCCTTCATCTTCGGCTTTCGGGTCGCCGAAGATCGCGCCATCAGTCCAATAGCGATCATCACGGTGATTACCGACGAATTCGAGAAAATGCAGCAGCCCGCGTGATGTCTCTGTGCGCTTGGCTATGCTTTTCACAATGGGGGGCAGAAAATAGCGGACCACCTGAGCGGCCAGCTCATCCGTGAGGCCGAAAGTGGCCCCCATATTTGCAAAAACCCGTCCCCCTTGGGCGCTTGCTATGGTGCGGTAAAGTCTCATTTGTTCTCTCTCGTAATGCCATGCAGGCGCCATAACTGGCGCATTGCTGGTGTGAAAACACACGCACAACGCATTCGCAGAACACGGGTGAAACAAAGTAACGCAACAAGAACCGTGAAATCTGGTGGCTGATTCGAAAGGTCTTTATTTTCTTACTTATATTTGCACGCCACTATTACGCGTGACGGCAACGCATAACGAATCAGCTCGTTGATGTTGAGTTTAACCGAGTCGGACTTCGATGGGAGTGGCTCTGAGCAAAATTCACAGCACACGTGCAATATCGGCTACTTCCTGTGGCGATGACGCAACAGACGAAGTTCCCCCAGGTGGATAACTGTCGCATTTTACATTCCACGCAGATATTTGCGCTTCACTTCGCGTTTTAGGCCACGAAAGCAGGCTTGTACTTGCTAATAATCGGCTACTTCCATATGGCTATAAATGGCGGAACGCTATAGCTTCCGTGTAAACGAGGAGACCCCATGATGAAATCACCTGTACGCGTTGCTGTTACTGGTGCTGCTGGGCAGATCGGCTACGCTCTTCTATTCCGCATAGCCTCGGGCGATATGCTTGGCAAGGACCAGCCCGTTATTCTGCATCTCTTGGAAATTACGCCCGCTCTTGGGGCGCTTAGCGGCGTCGTCATGGAGCTGAACGACTGCGCATTTCCGCTTTTGCATGGCGTAGTCGCCACCGATGACGCAAACGTGGCCTTTAAGGATATTGATTACGCGATTCTGGTCGGCTCCCGTCCGCGCGGCCCCGGCATGGAGCGCAAAGACCTGCTGGAAGCCAATGGCGGCATTTTCGCCCCCCAAGGCAAGGCGCTCAACGATCACGCCAAGCGCGATGTGAAAGTGCTGGTGGTCGGCAATCCGGCGAACACGAATGCGTTGATCGCCATGAACAATGCGCCCGACCTTTCCCCAAGCTGTTTCAGCGCCATGCTTCGACTCGATCATAACCGCGCGCTCAGCCAGCTTGCTGAAAAGACGGGCGCGCTCGTCGCCGACATCAAACAGGCGATTGTCTGGGGCAATCACAGCGCGACACAGTACCCTGATATTCACCATGCGACGGTAAAAGGCCAAGCCGCACTCTCGCTGGTCGATCAGGCGTGGTATGCGGAGACCTTTATTCCGGCCGTTCAGCAACGCGGCGCGGCGGTCATCAAGGCGCGTGGGCATTCGTCGGCGGCTTCGGCGGCATCTGCGGCTATCGATCATATGCGCACCTGGGTACACGGCACGCCGGAAGGCGACTGGGTCTCGATGGGGCTTCCATCTGACGGCTCATACGATATCGCGCCGGGGATCTTGTATGGCTATCCGGTACGCTGCAAAAACGGCGTTTGCGAGATTGTGCAAGGGCTGGAAATCAACGACTTCTCACGCCAGCGGATGAACGCCACCGAAAACGAACTGCGTGAAGAACGCAGCGGCATAGAACATCTACTGACGAAATAACTGAAACGGAGCCGCTGTCAGTTGATGGCGGCGGCCCCGTCCGTTTACGCTATTTGGCGGCTCATTTCTTTTTTGACAATATATTAGCCATGACATGGATCTGCTTGTGCCGGTCCGGCCCGGTCAGATCACTGAGGCTTTGCTCATCAGACGTAGGCGCGGGAAGCTTGGCTGCCGCCAGACGTTTGTGCAATTCTTCCGGGCTGATCTTGGCCACCTGCGCCAGAAGGCTGAGCGGAGCGTGAGCCAGAGCGCGAGCGGGCCTTAAGTGAGGCGGGCCGCCCGCTCCATGGCCACCGCCGCCAACGGCGAAACTTCCCGCCACGATCAGCACGGAGGCGACAATAATCGTCAAACTGCGCCATCCCGTGAAATACCGTTTGAAGCCGAATAAGTTAGCGCCGACATGCAGCAATACGGCTACCAAGAGCAGCCAGCTCAACCATTCGTGAGCAAACTTGGCCAAACCAGTGTCGATGTGAAAGAATATCGCCACGCCAGTAACCGCCGATATCAGAAACGCACCTATTGTGACGGGCGTTACCCATTCACGATTTAGCTCCATAATTCGTCTCCCTGCTTCAGTTGCGTAAAAAGAATACGTTTGTTGCGTTATGAAACGTTGTCGGGTCAGGTTTTCCTCATACTCCATGTCACCTGACAAAAACCTGACCGAGATGTTCACAGAAATGCTTGCGCTGTGCCCCCATTTTCCGTTAATGATTTGACATACCTTCTTTTGATGGTGTCGGTGATCAAGTGAACAGGCCATACGATATACAGAGCAACAACGCGAAAGCAGGCTCCCGCCATGCTAGCGTGCGCCCGTGCCTGGACGCTTCCCGCTCACCTCTAGCGCTTCTCCTCCTTATTCGCCCCTGAGCGCCGTCCGGCCGATGCTGGGCGCTTAGGGGTTCGCATTCAACACGATGAGCGCAATTTGAACCGGCCAACACAAAGGCGCCGGGCATCCAAATAGGGACACCTTAGACAAATGACTTCTGAAGCCAAACCCGAAGAGTTGGCGCGCGTAAAACGTGACGCTTCTGATCGCATTTACATCTTTGACACCACCTTGCGCGATGGCGAGCAATCGCCGGGCGCTTCCATGACGCTGGAAGAAAAGTTGCAGGTCGCCGAAACGCTCGACGAAATGGGCGTAGACATCATTGAAGCGGGCTTCCCCGCTGCCTCGAACGGCGATTTTCAGGCTGTCGTCGAAGTCGGCAAAGTGGTGAAAAACAGCGTCGTGTGCGGATTGGCGCGCGCCTCCCTCGCTGATATCGACCGTGCGGGCGAAGCGTTGCGCGACGCCAAACACCCCTGCATCCATACGTTCATTGGCACATCGCCCTTGCATCGCGAGTTTCAGTTGGGGCTGACTCAGGAGCAGGTTTTCGAAAAGGTTGTGACCTCGGTCCAGCGCGCCCGCACCTACACTGAGAAAGTGGAATGGTCGGCCATGGACGCCACCCGCACCGAACACGATTTCCTGTGCCGTTGCGTGGAAGCCGCCATTGACGCAGGCGCGACCACCGTCAACATCCCTGATACGGTCGGATACGCCACACCGGAAGAATTCTACGAACTCATCAAGATGATCCGCGAGCGCGTGCCGAACAGTGACAAGGCCATCTTCTCCACCCACTGTCATAACGACTTGGGGCTGGCCGTCGCCAACTCGCTGGCGGGCATGCGCGGGGGCGCCCGGCAAATCGAATGCACCATTAACGGGCTGGGCGAGCGCGCGGGCAACGCCGCTTTGGAAGAAATCGTAATGACCATCAACACCCGCAACGATGTGCTGCCATATTGGACCGGCATTGATACAACCTGTTTGATGCGCGCTTCCAAGCTGGTATCGGCGGTAACAGCTTTTCCAGTGCAATATAACAAGGCCATCGTCGGGAAGAACGCTTTCGCGCATGAATCCGGCATTCACCAGGACGGCGTTCTAAAAAACGCACAGACCTATGAAATTATGACGCCGGAGAGCATCGGCCTGAAAGAAACCGCGCTGGTGATGGGCAAGCATTCCGGACGCCACGCCTTCCGCGAGAAACTGCGCGAGTTGGGCTACGATCTGGGCGACAACGCTTTCGAAGACGCCTTTATCCGTATGAAAGACTTGGCCGACAAGAAAAAACAGATTTTCGATGAAGATATCGAAGCTATCGTCGATCAGGGCATGGCCACCGCGCGCGACCGCATCAAGGTGCTGTCTATCACGGTGATCGCGGGAACGGGCGGTCCACAGAAGGCGACCATCACGCTCGATATTGACGGCAAACACGCCACTGCCGAAAGCATGGGCGATGGTCCGGTGGACGCCATCTTCAAGGCCATCAAGATGCTGATTCCGCATGAGGCGCGTTTGCCACTCTACCAGGTGCACGCCGTAACCGAAGGCACCGACGCACAGGCCAATGTCAGCGTGCGGCTGGAAGAAGGCGGCAAAACCGTTACGGGCCGCGGCTCCGACACAGATACGCTGGTGGCCTCAGCGCGGGCTTATGTGAGCGCGCTCAACAAGCTGGTCGTGCGCCGCGAGAAGACTGCGCCAGATGTGATGACGGTTTAGTTGGAGTTATCGCCAAGATAAAAGTGCGTCTTGCTTTGATGTTTGCAAAGCAAGGCGCGCCTCTTGGGTTGCCATACATTTGGGAAGAGAAGTTGCTGACCGTATATCCTGGATATACAGACAATTTTTTTCTCATGTGGATGTCATTCCAGACACAGAAAAGCTCGCGGAAAATTTCAGATAAAAAACACGCATTTTAGGTAGCGGCGGCCATAGGTTTTTGCTATAGCGAATGTGGCTAGCGCGTTCGCGCTTATTCCCCGGTAGCTCAGTTGGTAGAGCAAGCGGCTGTTAACCGCTGGGTCGCTGGTTCGAGTCCGGCCCGGGGAGCCATCCTTTCTGTAAGTGGCTGTTTCTAAATACATTTATTTTTGGTGGGACAGAAGGTGGGACAATGGTGCGGCTCAAATTGAGTTTCGCAGCCCCGCTAGCCGCTAGTTTTTTCTGTGCTGCCTTGCGTGTGTAGATTCGCGCCTGGTCAGCATCTTCCCAGCCGAACATCGCCATAAGCTCATGTTCGCTTGCTCCAGCCTCTGCCGCGCGGACAGCGCTGATTTTACGCAAGCCATGCGCCGTGCATCGCGGTAACGCAGCCTCCAAACACCAATCCCTGAAAGCGTTTCCAAACCCTGCCGCGCTGTAGGGCTTACCGAAATTCGTCTCAAGCCATGTCTCGCGTCCAAGTTGGCTCTCGTTGAGGATAACCCGAAATGGCGGCAAGATCGGTAATGTCAACACCTTGGGGTTCTTCCTGCGTCCTTTGAACTGGGAAAACGTCACCGACAGGCCGTCCCTGCTCTCGTGCTTCCGCCCAATCAAAACAGCGTCCGAGCGCCGCACACCTAGATAAAGCATGATGGACATAGCCAAACGCGGCCTGGAGCCGATTGGCCAACAAGCTTCGAACACCTCAACTTCTTGATCGGTCCAGGTGTAGTAGCCCTCAGAACCGTTGCTCAGCTTTTCGACTTTCTCTGCTGGATTAACCGAGGCGAGATCGCTCTTAATCGCCCAGGCGTAAAGCGCCGAAATCTGCTTCAGGCGAAAATTTGCAGCTTCGGGCTTATCCGCCTTCATGTCGCGGAGTTGCCGGACATGCGTTCGCTTAAGCCCGGCATAGGGTGCGAACCCGAGACGTTTGCCACTGGTACCCACGATGTTGCAGATTTCATCAAGCACGGATTGCTTGCGTCGCCGTGTATCGGGATCAAGCGACTGAAAGTTGGCCGAGCGGTAATATCGCTTGCAAAGCCACTCGAAGCTCTTTTCCGCCTTGGTTTCGGACGGGTTATCACCTGAAAGCGCCGCCTTGTAAGCGGCTGTGAATTCTTCCGACCCTGGAAGCCCGCGCAACCGGATTTTTGGTTTGCCGGGACGGCGAAAATAATACCGCAAATTGCCGTGCCGATCCCGATCCTTCGTAATGTATTTGTATTTTACCCATGCCATATCTCAAGCGGGTCCTCTTCCCCACGCTTCCATAAAACCTATGCTGTTAATTCAGGACCGTCGCATCAGCGAAGAATATCGTCCCATGGATTAGGCTCCTCATCGGTTTCAGGCCCGCCGCTCCCGTTCGCCGGGAG
>JARRLC010000137.1:0-8142 GCA_037387425.1 Alphaproteobacteria bacterium | reverse complement strand
TTTACATCACCTCGCTCAAAGGTGCGGCGGAGCAAATCGCACCTGCTGTCCGGAGCCATTGGGCCATCGAGAACAGCCTGCACTGGGTTATGGACATGGTTTTCCGTGATGATGACTGCCGGGTGCGGGAGGGAAACGCCGCCGCAAACTTCGTGACGCTCAGGCATATGGCGCATAACCTCACCCGGCGGGCGCCTGGCAAGATGTCCATCCGCGCAAGGCGCAAAGCCGCTGCCTGGGATGACGAGTATCTCCTAAGCCTCGCCGCCGCTTGAACTCGAAGCATTCACCCGATTCCCCTGATTAATTGCCCGATGCTCTAGTGGATCAAACCTGACATCTGAGACCCCAGTCCTAAGGGATGAAAAATTATACAATCCATTCAAATGTCAGGTCAATTTGATCCATCAGGAATAAAGCTAGTGGTTCGAGGCGTTAGATTTGAACTACTAGATCCTAAAATCTGCCCGTAAAATTCTTCCAGCGCCTGGGCTGCTACATTCCAGGAGTAACGCTGAACAGCAAGCTGTCTCGCCGAGTGACCGATACGCGTGGCTAGCCCGGGATCGGCAAGCAAGCGGCCTACCGCATTTGCGAAAGCCTCCGGCTGATCCTCAATGAGGAGGTCTTGCCCAAGTACTGCTTCAATTCCCTCCGCCCCCAGAGTGGTCGATACGATCGCTTTCCCCATGGCCATGGCCTCGACGATCTTGAGACGGGTGCCGCCCCCAATACGCAATGGAACAATTACGGCGGCGGCCTCCGCGAGGTGAGGCCGCAGATCTGGCACGAATCCAGTGAATTCCAAGCGCGGACCTGCCAACGCCTGAAGCGATGGTGGCGGCCGGTTGCCGATGATCTTGCAATGTGCTTCGGGATGCGCCTCGGCGATAAGCGGCCAGATATCTTTTGCGAAATAAAGCACACCGTCGATATTAGGAGCGTAGGAGAGTGCGCCGAAAAAAACCACGGTACGGCCATCCGGCTGTGGGTCTGTTGGGCGAGGCTGATAATATTCGACATCCGCCGCATTGGGAATCACGGCGGTGCGGGCCTCGGGAGCCTCGGTGAGCAGGCGTCGTTCGTCATCCGCGCTGCAAAGATAAACTCCGTCGGCGTTGCGATAGGCCGCCAGCTCTTCTCGCCGAAGCTTACGCCAATTGACCTCGGCATAACCGCGCCGGGCCAGACCGCCATTACCAGAGCGGGCATACTGCCTGGCTAGATCGTAGTCGATATTATGTGAGTCTACGACTAAGGCCGGCAATCGCTCGCCGGGCGGAGCCTGACGCAGATTGCAGTAGCCGAGAAACGAGAACTCCAGATTGACAATGTCAAACCGCGTGGACTGCAAAACCCGGTCCAAGGCTTGCTGTAGCGCTGGCACCGAAGAAACCAGACGCTCAAAGCTGCGCGTCGAGACCAGGGATCCCAGTTGGGCCACACGTTTTATCACCCCTTCCCAACCGTTTGGATTGGGAACCAGCACCACTTCGCGGCAATGCTCCTGCATGGCTTGGCGGCACTCTTCAATGTCGAAGTCATCGTGGACCAGCATCACGGCTGTCAGATCATGGCGTTTTGCCAATTGTTTCATCAAGCCATGCATCCGCGCTTGAGCACCAAAGCGTGGTGGACTGGACGGCATGGGGGACACATAGAGAATTTTGAGGCGTTGTTGGCACATCAATGAAATCCCGGACGCATGGCACTGAGGGATACAGTCTGATTATCGAAAAACGTCGACAACCCTTGATCGATCGGCATGCACCCAAGACAGTCAAGGGCACAAATCTTATGGTATTCAGAGTATCGGATACGCATAGGCATTGGTAAGGCGGCTCATTCGTGAAAAAAAGCTATATTTTCTGCGGTATGTCTGCGCGTTTTTTTCTCATTATAATAACTTCTGTAAGACAACATTGCTTCTGAAATCAATGAATCCACCTGGACCTTATTCAGAACAACGCCCAAAACATCTCCACCACAATCTTGAATAAGATCAATAGCGGCATTTAATTGCCTTGTGGTAGTTTTAGACCATTCAGCAATGACAATAACACCATCTACTTGCTGTGCGATCATGAGCGGGTCAGTGAAAATCTCTACCGGAGGCGTATCTATCCACACATGGTCATAATTTTCGCGCACGAATTTAAAAAGCTCAGTCATTTGGTTTTGATGGTTTTGTAAAAAACGCAAGGAAACTGACTCATTCGAAGGTCTGACCCGTAATACGTCATAGTTTCCTATTCTCGTCCGATGCGCTTCGGAAAACACTTGATCCAACTTGGTTTCTTTTAAGTATGCACCAAGTTTAGAGCATGATGGTTCGTCTATCTCTTCATCGTTCTCATCGTTTTTCCTTAAATCCAGGTCGATGAGCAAAGTTTTTTTCTCAAAAAAGACTGACAAGCCCGCCAAATTTGAAGTGATGAGCGTCTTCCCACTACCCTGCCTTGGCGAGGTAATCATAACGACTTTAGATTTTCCATCGGTGTCAAGAGCGTCAATGACGAGCCGCATAGTAAGTAGTTTATTCGCAAAAAGAGATTTCGGAGATTCTTTAGCAAAATTGCGTAAATTATTGTTATGTTCTGCAGGAAGGTCTTCAATATTTTTCTCAGTAAGCAGTGGAACCTGAGTAATAATTTTTGAATTCAGCTTATTTTTTGCTTGATCCAAAGTCACGATACGATCTTGCAACAGCTCCAATACAAGACTGGCTAACAGCCCGAAACCCAGCCCAAAGATTCCACCAGCAACCCAAATCAGTTTTGGTGGCAGCCTTGGACGTGTGGGCAGTGTTGCATTGAGTAACACTTTGAATTGCGCAAAGTTTAATGCCCGCTGCAGATTGGTTTGCGTTACCCTCTCCAGCATGGAGTCAAAAAGTGTTTTGGTGGCACTTCTCTCTTGCTGTAATTCAAGTATTTGTGTTTCGGTGGTTCGCATATCACGAACCTTAGTTTCCATTTTCCTGATTTCTCCCTGCAAAGCCTGCTCTCTTGCGGCCAACTGCTCCATGGCTAACTTTGAACTCAGCTGCTTCCGGCGCACTTCCGCGACAATTTCGGCCCTGATTTGAGCAACATGAACTTTCTGCGCTTTGACTGTGGGATGTGATGTACCGTATCTAGCCTTATTGCTCGCCAATACCCCCAGTGCTTCCACCAAAGAGGTTCTTAAGTTGTCCAGAGCAGGGCTGCCTATGCTCTCGGCATACCTCTCGTACACCTTTGCATCTTTGCTCGCATGTTTATTGAGGGTTTCATAAAGGGCCCGAGCCTCTGTCAATTGTATTTGCAAGGTGGATAATTGTTCTCTCTTACGGTTCAGCTCCGTTTCAAGAGCAGAAGACCCTCCCATGTCTCCGAGGCCACGTCTGGCTTTAAATTCTTCAATCTTCTTATCTACTTCGATCAGCTTTTGTTTCGCTTCCAAAGAGCGTTCGTCCAGCCAGCTGGTTGCTTGTGAAAGCGCCTCCTTTCGGGAGACAGCAAGCTCTTCGATGAATGTGCTCGCAATTAGATTGGCTATATGAACGGCTTCGGCGGGATTAGGGGATCTATACTCGACAACGATAATTTGATTTGCTGCCTGCGCTTGGAGGTTCAAATGCCTTTGAAGCGTTTTGATTAGCGCTGCCAAACGTTCGTCGCTGCTCAAATCCGGAAGCTTCAATATATTCTGGATCGGTGACGCAGCAGACTTATCCGATGCCGGTTGCGACATAATTTTAAGGGCAACGGGTTTGAGGATACCAGGAGAGGCAATCTTGGCGGTTGCGGAATGAAAGACTTGATTAGCCCAGAAATTCGTTCTCGATTCCTGGTTGGTGCTGACAAGTCTTTCAGCAGTCACATCAAATAGTATTTGCGAAGATGCAGAGTATTTTGGTGGAATAATTACCGTAAGTATAAACGCAGCAAAAAGCCCTAATAAAGTAGAAATTAAAATTATGCCTTTACGCTGCCAAGTTGCCCAAAGTATATGATTCAAACTTAATCCGAACAAGGAAATTTGTTGAATTGCATGCATTACTGGTCACCATAAGTAGCTATGAGGGCATGAAAACCCTGCTCTTAAGAGCCTGCCTCAGCTCCGTTGGGCCATTCGCATTTAAAAATCATACCAGAGATTGTATCAGCAGACACAGCTCGCCATCGATTGGATTTCCGTAGCGAATACAAGTTTTTATTGGAAAATCATTACTCTGTCACCCGCTAGCTTTAAGCTCGCAACCATAGCGCGCATTATTGTTTGCATACGAACCATCACTACCGTTGCGCATTTGTTACTCCGATACCAGAACATCATGTAAATGCAGCCAACTGCAATTGCTGTGTGATCATTTAAGCAGTATACAGTTGATAAAACTAATGGGGCGCACATGTCAACAATTTGGCGATTTATTATTATATTTCAACTAGTTGCTTTAGCTGGATGTGTTGCGGACGAACAGCTGCAAGTGGTACCTTATAACAATGTGCATGAATACCGTCTTGGTTCTGGGGATCAGATACGCGTTACTGTATATAATCAGCCAACCTTGTCGGCAAACTATACGGTAAGTGCGTCGGGAATGGTTTCCCTTCCGCTCGCTGGAACATTTAAAGCTAGTAACAAGACCACGCGGCAGATTGAGTCTGCAATTGTATCGAGCCTGAAGGAAAAGGGGCTTATCGACGATCCGAAGGTTTCTGTCGAAGTTGCAGTCTATCGTCCTTTTTCTGTGCTCGGAGAAGTTAGAGCTTCTGGACGCTTCCCTTATTCTCCTGGAATGACGGTAGAAGACGCCATTGCTCTCGCTGGCGGATATACGATCCACGCAGATAAGGAAACCATACGCGTAACGTCTCGTGTGGGTAATAAGCAGGTGCCCCAAAACCGCCCGCCTACGGCTAACGTTTCCCCTGGAGATGTCATCTTTGTAAAGGAGCGCTGGTACTAAATAGCAGCGGAGTCTTGTGCATGTAAAATAACTGCGGCTTGATGCGTCAGTTGGGGGAGGACGAAAATTTGGCGATCGTCTGGGAAATCGCCGCTTCAGGAGCACCGAGGCAACGCTGCTTAAACAATGGCAGTGTCAATGCAATTATATCTGCCTTCTTTGCTTATATTGGAAAAGCTCTCCGCCAAGGAATAGTGTCAATCTTCTTCGTAGCTGCGGCAAGTTTGTCCGCTTCAGCACAGGAAGTTGTAACCACAGGCGGGACCATGATTGAAGCGCCCCTCTCTGGTTTTGAAGCTCCTGGCATATCTGTTGGGGAGTTCCTGCTGCGATCCGCGGTTTCTACGGGTATTGTCTATGACAGCAATATTCTGCGCAATGATTCACAAGTCATGCGGGATTATATATTTTTTGTAGCGCCCAGTTTTAATCTCACGCGGAATGGCAAAAGACACACTGAGAACGTTGTCGGTAGTGTTACAAACGTCAATTACGCTCGGTATGGCGCCAATGACTACACCAACATTTCCCTAAGCGGCAGTGAAACCTATCGATTGTCAAACACAAGCCAGATTCTTGCCACTGGATTGATTGCTGATCGTTATGAAGGACGTGTCTCTACAAATCACGAAATTCCGACTAATGCCGCCTCTCCGATCCATCAACAACTGTTCAGAGAAAGTTTAGGTTTCAGAAAAACCTGGAATAGGGCCGATGCAGGCGCGACAGTAAC
The DNA here is from genome assembly GCA_037387425.1 of Alphaproteobacteria bacterium. Classification (GTDB taxonomy): domain Bacteria; phylum Pseudomonadota; class Alphaproteobacteria; order Rhizobiales; family Rhodomicrobiaceae; genus JARRLC01. The sequence goes on along the minus strand of JARRLC010000137.1, from coordinate 2,455 downwards.
TTTCACCCAGATGAAATTTGATGACGTTCTGAGTACAACGGGCGAGATTTTGAACCAAACTGATCGCAATGCAAACGATACTGCATTTGATGCCTTTCTTAACGTCCAGCATTCAAGCGCTATTCGCTCCAATCTAACCTTAGGAACACTGCATTCTGAAGTTCGTAACAGTGAGCGTAGTGTTGATACATGGAGGCTGGCGGGTACAATCACAGTTGATCTCACATCTAAAACCAGCATCAGTTTTTTGACAGGTTTGAGTAAGCAAAATTATTATAACAATCCAAATATTCAAACACACCCGCTCTCACAATATCAAGCTACGTTACAATGGAGTCCAATGCAAAGACTGACATTTGTGGCAAGAGGCGGCTATAATGAAACGGGTGTAGACTACACTACCGGGATTAGTAGTGGTGGTATAAGCCGAAATGCTTCCTTAGATATGAACTATCGCATCTGGAGAAATTTACAGCTGACATCCAGGTTGAATTATGACAAAACTAAGTTGTCTTCTGGGGAAGGTGCTCTTACCACAGTTGGCGGTCGAGTTGCTTTAACATACGAACTTTCTTCATATGCTGGATTATCTTTCCTTTATACCTATGAAAACTTCAATACGAATAACGAAGATTTCACGTCTTACGATGAGAGCGTTTTTCAAACCTCACTGAAGCTTAGATTTTAGAACATTGCGTAGCTTAAGATATATATCTTAAAGTTTTGATGTCAGCATTTTAGTATACTTGCACAATTTAAGAAATACAATTGTAACTTGTACGTAAAATTTGTTATTATGCCCATGACATTAGAAAAAATCTTCAGTTATTACCGTTGTGATCCTGCATCGTTTTAATATCTTCTTGCAATGAGCTAGTCCAGTGAACCAGTTGCAACGTTACCTTCTTATCTCACCTTGTCGGGACGAAGCTAAATATCTCCGACGCACACTCGAAAGCGTTGCTTCGCAGTCAGTTCCACCATCACTCTGGGTGGTTGTGGACGATGGATCCACGGATGAAACTTCGGCCATCCTGGATGAGTACGCCTCCCGTTTGCCCTATCTACGCATTGTTCGGCGAACTGATCGTGGCAGACGACAAGTGGGACCAGGCGTCATTGAGGCGTTCTACGCCGGGCTGGAGATGGCACGCCTTGAAGATTTCGAATATCTGTGCAAGCTCGACATGGATTTGGACCTGCCGCCCCGGTACTTTGAGATTCTAATGGAGCGGATGGAAAGTAATCCGCGCATTGGGACGACTTCGGGCAAACCCTGGTTCGTCCATCCGAAAAGCGGCGCCCTGGTGCCTGAAATCTGTGGTGACGAAATGTCGGTAGGAATGACTAAGTTCTACCGGGTTGATTGCTTTAAGGAAATCGGCGGTTTCGTCCGGGATGTGATGTGGGACGGCATCGATTGCCACCGGGCGCGTATGCTCGGCTGGATCGCCGAGAGCATTGATGAGGAGGCCATTCGCTTTACTCACTTGCGCCCACAAGGTGCCAGCCATAAGGGGGTCTGGACAGGAAGGATCCGCAAGGGATACGGTCAATATTTCATGGGCACATCGCCGATTTACCATTTGGCGGTGGCTGTCTATCACCTGCCAGCGTATCCGGCGCTGATTGGTAGCGTTGCCATGCTTTGGGGGTACTTCAGAAGCTGGATAAAGGGCTTGCCGCGTTACGACGACCCCGAGTTCCGGCGTTTCCTCCGCTCTTACCAGCACACCTGTCTACGCATAGGCAAACGGGCTGCCACGGCTCGGATCAATGCCGAACGGGCCCAGTTGTGGCACTCTAAACACCCGGTCCCGCAGCCTTGAAGACATGAGGCCGGATCGTTCAGGCGCCGAACTGTGTCTAATGACTTTAATCATGCGGTTGCGGGGTTTGGTCCCTGTTTTGTGCGGTCCGGAGCGCATTGAAGATCGTGTCGCGCACCTCTGGCGCAGTCCGAGATTTCGACTGTATCAACACAGCAATGTCGGTGGGCTGAATACGGTCGATGAATCCCGCTACTTTATCCGAATGCAACGGCGTTTGCTCCCAGTGAACGAGACAAAGTGAGTTGTCTGAGGCGAACGCGTTAGCTGGTGCTCCCATCACTTCATCAATGAACACACCGTAAAGGATGCACTCGGAGAAATCGAGCTGCCCGGCAATCGCTGTGATCCATGGGCGCCCGGTCGTTGCTTCGACCCGAGCCAACATCTGCCTGACAAGCTTCGGATCCCAAGCCAGAGGGGATGAAATATAGTCTGGATACGGTGGCTTCGCTGGCGGCAATCCTAGAAGCTTCCGGGCAACCCGATGCCAGGCCATATGGCGCGGCAGCCTCTCGTCGATCTGATCGGAGCCACGGAAAAAACGCACCACACCATCCCGGATAAACATGTCAGCATTGAACGAGCGGATGAACTCGACGTCGGAATCGACTACCAGCACAACA
>JARRLC010000136.1:0-6758 GCA_037387425.1 Alphaproteobacteria bacterium | reverse complement strand
TACCGTCAGCATACAGGTAAAACGCCGAGTGGATCAAACCTGACCGTTACAAGTGTTGGCTCAATTTAACTCATCAGTAAAAAACACGTGTCTGAAGCATTAGATTTGAGCCATTTACAAACGGCGCTCTCTTATCCTTATGGGCATATGCGCCAGACTGCAACGGTAGAAAGAAGTAAAAAAGACTCAAATCTTCAAGATTTAGGTCAGCTCCTTGCAATATTTCCGTCTTTGAAATACAATTTGGAATATTTTTATGCCGTTAGTGACATTCTGAGTGTTCATTTTAAAAATTTAAGCACCACTATTGGTTATATCTGGCACTATATAGAGTTAAATATAGTCACATATTGGCGTAAAGCCAAAGGAGTGGTACCGTGGCCGCCAGAAAACCAAAACCGAGCAAACGAAGCACTTGGAACAAAGGGCTAGAAGTTGGACCACGCGCGGCTTATTCCAAGCGTGAGGTTACACGTATTCGCACAATGCTTACCAAGCGCGGTGATAGCGGCATGCGGGATCTGGCGTTATTCAATACCGCCATCGATACGATGCTGCATGCGTCAGACTTGCTGAGCCTGACCGTAAAGCATGTAAAGCGCCGTAATGGCGTTATGCGTGACACAGTCGAAGTGGCCATGGCTGGTACTGACCGCACCGTGGAATGCACGCTCTCCAAAGAAACACGCAAAATTCTGGAAAACTGGATCGCCAAATCAGGCAAAAAGCAGGGCGATTTTCTGTTTACCGGACGCAGCCGGACCGCAAAAGCCGTCACACCTCGGCAACTCAGCCGCTTAGTGAAGGCCTGGACGCAAGGCATTGGGATCGATCCGACCGATTACGGCACCGAATCACTGCGGCGGACTCGCGCCGTGCATATTGTCAGTGAAACGGGGAACCTGGAAGCTGTGCGGGTACTGCTTGGGCACACGAAAATTGCTTCCACGGCGCGTTATCTGGGCGATTTCCAGCCTTCGGATCCGCTGGCGGTTAGCCGTTCGCACGAGCTTTAAGGCTAGGCAAATGAAGGCGCAAAGCACAGCATTCGTGTGCGTGTGCTGCGTCCGCCTTTAATAGATGGCGTTTTTTGCTAGCGCGGTCTGCGAAGATGAGGCTGTTGCACGGGCGTTTGTTCTTGGCGCTTCTGGCAAACCAGTCATAGATGCTTGCTGCACACGCGGCTTAGCCTTCTCTGCCGGCTTGAGCGGTTGGACGGTCTGTTGTGGGGTCAAACTGTCTGGCCCCGCGCCGGGATTGCAATCGCTACGTCCGAAAATCCATGTTTCTACGTCTCGGCGCAAACGTGTAGCCAATTCTGGCGGAAACGATTTGCTACGCGTGGAAATGAGTGTGTTTTCGTTGAAAGGGCTAAACTGAACAAAGAAAACCTGGGCGTTTTCTCCTTGGCCTGAATAGATAGCAACTTGCTGCAACTGGGCCTCACCGTCCGAAACCTGAACAAGCGCCGGAGCCGTATCAATCTGATATCCACCAAGAACCGGATAGTTGCCGCTAAACCAGCAAACCTGCATCTTCTTGATAAACGCCGCTTTGACAACCTGCGGAGAACCGAAAGATAGTCTCTGCGGCTGGGAGCCACCAAGCTGCGAGAGCTGCGGATCCTTTTTGGAGCAGCCCGCTAAAGCAAGCATACCCAGGCACAACACCGCTGTTGTTAGTGTGCGCAAATTATCCCCCCGGTCCCCACCGTTGCATGCCGCGTCACCCTGTTCTCTAATAGTGTCAAAATTTGGAGTGCAAAGGACTGCGGCATTATCGGCATTGCACATTCAGACAACTGGCTGTGGCCAATAGGCTACTTATTCTTTACAGCTAGAGTCGCCTTTTAACCATCTTGCGATGTCTCGTTTAAACGACGCATCCATCTTGGCGTCAAGTCTGCGATTCTCCGCAAAGACAGACGAAGTCATACCACTATTGATTATGATTCTATAAACCTGCAACCCACGTTTGTTATTTGCTGTCTTTTTATAAATAATGATCTTGGCATGCTCTGAATTTGGCGCCACTTCTGCATGAAAGCCGTGATTTGGCAATTTTGGCGCAGCAGGTGTGAGCCAGCAGGAATGAATTCGCTGAGCAAGCAAAGTGTATGCGGCGGTCGGGGAAAGACTGGTCTCGACCGTGTCGGAAACGACGGCTGAGCCCGCTTTGAACGGATTCATTTGCGCCAGCAATGATGTGCGCTTTTTATCTGCGCCTTCCGCTGTTGTATTATCCTGACCGTTGGCAAGCTGTCTGCGGCGTCCTTTGGCGTGTTTCGGCTTTTTGGGATTACGCACAGGCAAAGGCGGAGGAACGCTCGGCGGCGCTGAGGCGACAAGCGTTTCGTTTGCTTCTCCGCTGTTGCCAGACAAGCCGATATCGAGATCAGGCATGCTCAAGCTGCTTGCACACCCGCCCAACATCCCAACGATCACAAGTCCCGTAAGACCAGCAAGCGCGCGCATACTCTCCCCCGAAATAGTCCGCAAGAACTCTCGCCGTGTATTGTTCAACGGCTTGCCTTAATCGCGGAAATTCACAAATTGCAATGGCTGTTCCACGCCTAGTTCTTTGACGTGGGAGATTGCAGACTGTAAATCGTCCCGGCGCTTACCGGAAACGCGCAATTCATCGCCCTGAATGGCGACTTGCACTTTCAGCTTTGCGTCTTTGATGTCTTTCACCAGTTTTTTGGCCAGTTCCTTCCCCACGCCGGTCTTGACCGTCACCGTTTGGCGTACTGACTGGCCCGCTGCTTTCTCAACCGTTTTATAATCCAATACACCTGGTTCAATTTTGCGGCGCACCAGATGCGTTTGTAGCAGCTCATGCATCTGCTTGAGCTTCAAATCATCATCAGCGTGGATAACGATATCGGTTTCCTTGCGCTCAGCGCGGCAATTCGAACCCTTAAAATCGTAACGTTGTCCGATTTCGCGCGCCATGTTTTGCAGCGCATTATCGACTTCGGACATCTCAACTTGAGAAACAATATCAAACGTTGGCACGACTCAACTCCTTCTCTTGCCACGTAGTGTTGAAATTTTGTAGCGCTGCGCAAGAGGATTCCGCAACGCTATGAATAACGCGTCCCTCTGATACACTGTTTGCCATGCCTGCTGTGCCTGCTGTTATGCTCTGCGTCCCCAGCAAAAATACTTGCTTACCCCAAACACGAGAATGTGTGCTCGACAAATCACGGAATGCAGGCATTCTACTAATGTTCATCCGGCCACTTAGGGATCGCTGACGCGTTATTCCCTCAACTTTTCCGGTTCGAACCGGAAATCTAGCTTGTTGAAGAATCTCAGCTTGTAATGATTTGAAATAGCAATAGACTCGGCTGTCAAACTGCCTGAAATACGACACGGAGGTTACCCCCCTTGCGCTCCTGGAGACGAAATGATAGCGCCAACCGCAACGGAACAGGCGAAAGAGGCGTTGGATTATGGAAGCAATCTGGTGGTGATCCTTTAACCGGCGCTTCACATTTGCGTGATGCCAGAGGCGCTCAGCCTTTGCTTGCGGTTATCGGAGGCAGCGGTGCACTAGGGTCTGGATTGGCGCAACGATTGGCCAAGGCAGGATATCCCATTGTTGTTGGAACGCGCGATGCATCGCATGCCGATGAAATCGCCGACATGTTCGACCTTTCCGACGATGCTGCCCCAATCAAAGTGGCCGCCAATGCAGAGGCGGCGGCTTCGGCTGATATTATCCTCGTAACCGTGCCATTTGCCGCGCAAGAGGAAATCGCCCAACAAATTCGCCCATATGTGGCCAAGAAACTGGTGATTGATACCACAGTGCCGCTAGCGCCGCCTCGCATCACGCATGTCAATCTGCCAGAAAACGGATCGGCGGCCTTGTCACTCAGAACGCGCCTTGGCGATCACCCGCGTGTTGTTTCAGCTTTTCACAACATTCCGGCGCGAAAACTGCGCGGCGATACGCCGGTGGATAGCGACATCCTAGTGTTTGGCGACGATCCCGCGGATCGCCAGGCAGTGATTACGCTCGCCAACGGCATTGGCATCCATGGGGTTCATGGTGGGGCGCTGGTAAACTCGGTCGCGGCTGAAGCATTAACGCCTGTGCTGATCGGCATCGGACAAATCTACAAGATCGACGGAGCGGGCATCCGCATTACCGGCGTGGATTAATTCTCCGTCCCTTAAGAGCGCGCGCTAGCAAAAATTGTGATGAGAACAATAATCTTACTTGCGTTTGCATGTGAGGTCAGCGACCTTATCTCTCTTTGATACAATCTAAAAACGCGCGCCTTAAGCGAGTAATCCTGGTGTTGTAATGAGCGATATAAACGAAGAGCAAACTTCGGTGAACGCCGTCCTTGCCCAACTTGACGAAGCGCAACAGCAATCGCTTCAGCGCCTGTTTGAATGGCTGCGCATACCCAGCATTTCCGCCGATCCCGCATATGATGACGCCTGTAAAGAAGCTGCCGATTGGGCGGCGCGTCAGCTTGAGGAAATCGGCTTTTCAACAACAGTTCATCCAACCACGGGCAAGCCCATGGTCGTTGGACATTGGCGGCATCCTAATCCGTCCGCGCGGCATGTGCTGTTCTACGGCCATTACGATGTGCAACCCGTCGATCCGCTGGAGTTGTGGGAAAAGCCGCCTTTCGAGCCGCATATTGCCCAAAATCCTTTGAACGGCCCGGTTATCGTCGCGCGCGGCGCCAACGACGACAAAGGCCAGGTGATGACCTTCCTGGAAGCTTGCCGCGCTTGGCGCGACGAAACCGGAAGCTTACCCGTGTCAATCTCGGTTTTCCTGGAAGGCGAGGAGGAAAGCGGCAGTCATAGCCTTCCGGCGTTCCTGAAATCTCACGGCGATGAACTGAAGGCGGAGTACGTGCTGGTCTGCGACACGACCCAGTGGGACCGCAAGACACCTGCCGTGACCACATCGTTACGGGGCATCGCCCATATCGAATTGACCCTGAGCGGACCGAAACGCGATCTGCACTCAGGCGTGTTCGGCGGCCCGGCGTTAAATCCAATCCGCGCGCTTACCTACGTTCTGGGCGGACTGTTTGACGAGAACGGGCGCATACAAATTCCCGGCTTTTATGATGGCATCACTGACCCAACCGCTGAGCAGATCGCGCAATGGCAAGCGCTGAACTTCGATATCGCCGAATTCTTGGGCGAAGCCGGGTTGTCTCAGCCCGCTGGCGAGGCTGATCGCAGCCCTCTGGAGCAGCTATGGTCCCGTCCTACCGCTGAAATCAACGGCATCTGGGGTGGCTATACCGGCGAGGGCAACAAAACTGTCATCCCGTCAGAGGCTTCCGCCAAGCTCACTTTCCGGCTGGTGCCGGGGCAAGATCCTGAGCGCGTTCTGGATGGCTTCAAGGCTTTCGTTGCAGAGCGCCTGCCAGTTGATAGCCGCGTTACCTTCAAAAACGCAGGCGGCACAGCGGCCCTTTCCAGCGATACCACGCATCCAATCATGCGCCAGATCGCGAGCGCCTTACATGCGGAATGGAACGTCGCGCCCGTGTTCATGGGATGTGGAGCGTCCATTCCTGTTGTGGAAGCCTTCAAGCGCGAACTGGAGATGGACACCGCGTTGGTCGGTTTCGGTCTTAACGATGACGGCGTGCATTCGCCCAACGAGAAATTTAATGTGGAGTGCTTCACCAAAGGCGCACGAAGTTGGGCTCGTATTATTGGGAAGTTGGCGGAATAACCGGCGAGCTATGTAAGTTCGGGGGGGAATCGGCGTTTCCTGGCTATTATTGCCTGTGCGCGTCTTCCACTTGGCGGGCGAGGAACTCCAGCACACCCTTCTTGTAAATCGGATCGCCGACCGCCTTCATATGATCGCGGTTAGTGATCTCCAGCGCTTCAGCCCCCGGAATAAGCGTCGCCAGCTCTGGCCCGCTGCCCGCGATATTGTCCGTGGTGCCCACCGCCACCAGCACCGGACAACGGATGTCCGCCAACGCCTCGGCGGAAATGCGCTCGCGCGATCCGCGAATACAAGCGGCCAGGGCACGCAAATCACTGCCGGTTTGCTCCGCAAAGACGCGAAACCCGCGCGATGAAGAGTCTGCCACGTCATTCACGCTTTGCGCTTCAAGCGCCGCCGCGATGCGTTCCTCATCGCCCAGACCGCGCACCATATTGATGCCAAGCCCGGCGAAAACCGCACTAGCCACGCGTTCCGGATGCGAAATCGCCAGAAACGCCGCAATGCGCGCGCCCATCGAATAACCCATCACATGCGCGCGCCTGATATTCAGATGGTCGAGCAGCCGCCGGGCGTCTTCCGCCATTTCCTGCGCGCTATAGCTGGCGGCGTCATACAGCTTACCGCTTTGGCCATGCCCACGATTATCGATCGCGATAACCCGATAACCGTTGCGTTTCAGCGTATCAATCCACCCCGTGTTGGCCCAGTTAACGGCGTGGTTCGAGGCAAAACCATGAATGAGAAGCACCGGCGCGCCCTCGCCCTCGTCACGAAAAGCGATGCGTATGCCATCAGAGTCGAACGCATTCATGTTATTTCCCATCCCCGTGAGAAAAGCTTACTCTCATAGCCTCTCGCAGTCGAGCGATCAGAACTCAAAATAAAGATATAAGGAAAACTGATGACGACACAACAGACTTACACAGGCGGATGCCATTGTGGTAATGGTCCGCTATGAAGTTACAACAGATTTGGAGGAAGTACTTTCCTGTAATTGTTCGATTTGCTCGAAGAGAGGCTGGCTT
>JARRLC010000135.1:0-6765 GCA_037387425.1 Alphaproteobacteria bacterium | reverse complement strand
TGCGCCGGGCGTGCTGGTCCAAACGTGGCCGCCAGGAGTCGCGCCACGATGTCTACATACCCGGCCGCGCCGCCTTCGACGCGCATTTCAGCAATTTGTGTTTCGGAGCAGTCATGCCCGCCGCCACCCAGGCCCGCAGCGATAATGCGGATGGCGTCGCGAGCGCTGAGCCGCCCAGTCTCGAAGCGCTCGGCAAGCGCCAGCATGTCGTCCGCGCCGAATGCGTGCTCCAGTTCGGCGAGCGCGCCGAGCGTCAGGCAAAGCGTGTGCGATGTGCCGTCAAGGATGGCTTCGATTTCTCCGCGATGGCGGTTGACCATGGGGAGGCTCCCTTATTCGCTCTCGGTGGTGAAGGTGAGTTCGCCCGCCGATTCCAGCGAGACCTCGAACGTCAGCTCATTGTCGTGACTCCCGGAATATTGCAGCGATGTGATCTGAAACGGCCCTTCGACGGTGCCGAAGTCAGGGATGATCACCTGCCAATCGTGAATGGCGCCAGCAAAGCATAGCTCACGCATGAGCGCGTCGGAGCTGGCGTCCTTGAATATGCCGCTGCCGGAGATTTTTGCCGATTTCACGCCTGCGCCGGTCAGCAGCTCGCGCCACTCGCCTGCGGAGTCGGTGTTGGTGATGTCCACTGTCGCGGCGTTGAAGTCGATACTGCGCGCGCGCAGGCCAGCGATGGTGGTGAAGTTGCCAGCGCCCGAGGCGTCGGCTTTGAGGAGGAGGTCTTTGCCGCGTTGGGCAGCCATGGGGTGTCTCCTGAAAATCGGTGTAGGAAAGGGGCGTCGTCGGGGTGGCGCATCAGACGTATCAGGCGGCCGGAACCTCAACTGGCTCCGTCACCGCGCGGAAACGGATAACGCCGTGGTATGTTTTGCCGTCTTCGTCACGCCGCAGATCGGAATATTGGTGCGCGAGGTTGACGAGCCTGTGCCCATCTGGCGACAGCGCCGCGCCGTCGAGAGCGTTGCGTACTGCGTCAGTGATCTCATATGCCTCGCGCTTGCTCTCATTGCGCGACCAGACATGCAACAGCAGCACATGTTCGGCGCCCTGTTCGGTGCCGGTGCTCCAATCACGAATTTGCGTTTGGTCGATGACGAGAAACGGGAACGCGGCGGCATGCGGCGTGGCGTCGTAAATGCGCTCGCCGCCGAGAAGGATGTTAAGCGTCTCGCTGGCTGCAAGCGCTGTGTACACAGCTTGCTGCAAGTCCCATCCGGGGCTGCTCATGAGGAAATTCCTTATGCATGTGGAGATGGCGAGCGGGCATGCGCTGTTAGTCGCGGACGACCGCATCCAGCCATTCACCGAAGCGCACCTTGATGGAGGGCGCGGCGTCGTCGAGCGCGGGTGCAAGCCACGGTGTGGCGGAGCGTGTCAGGACGCCATATTCCAGATACCAGCCATAGGTGAGCGGCGTGCTGACCGTGACGCTGGAACCATCAGCGCTGGGCGTGACGCTGAGCGAACGCGCCAGTGCGCCGGTGCGGCTGTCAGGCGGCGTACCATCGGAGAGGTTGGCGCGAGCGGCGCTCAGCGCATCTTCGGCGCATGATTGAAGCGTTTTAGTTAGCCCTTCCGACTTGGCGAGGCTAGCCAGCCGGGCGTTAAGCTCAGCAATCCCGCGGAGTTGAGCGGTGAATTTCATTGGTCGCGGCGCTCGCAATCGCAAACGAGGTAGCGGCGGCGTCCGTCCACATCGCGCACGGCGATAATTTCGAACACCTGCGCGCCGGTGCGGAAGCGCATGGCTGGGGTCACGTCGTCGCGGTTGCGGATGGTGATGCGCGTTTTTGCCGTGCCTGAAAGCCGTCCGCCCTCCACGCGTTCGCTGCCTGCGGGCGTCTCAACAGCGGCCCACATATCGGCGATTGCCTCCCACGTGATCGCGCAACCGCCACCGCCATCAGGCGTACGGACCGGGCTTTCCAGCGTGAGGCGATGGCTCAGCCTGCCGATGGGGAAGTTGGCGGGGGCGTTCATAGCTTCACCGCTTGGTAAGGCTGGATGAGGCTAGCGACAGTCAGTGGCATGGTGTTGGCGTCATGTCCGAAGACAATCGGTTCGCGTTCTTCGTACCAATGCGCGATTAAGAGCTGGATCGCCTGGCGGATCGGCATGGGAACATCGTCGGCTGTCTCGCCGTATCCGGCGGTGAAGGCGATTTCCACCGCGTTGGCGTTGCGTCCCGGCACTGGCCAGCTTTGCCCTTCCTCGCGGACCAAACGCGGACGACGCGAGATTGTATCAATGTAGAACTGGCCGGGGTCGATGGTCGTGTAAGTGCCGGATTGACCGTAAACCCGGATTGCGTCAATGTCGATGAGCGGCGACAGCGGCAATTCAACGTAAGTTTTCTCGGGCCATGCGTCGAGATAAAGCGACCAACTCTGCCGGATCAACGCAAGACCAAGATTGTGTTCCATGTACAGCCGCGCCGCCAGCACGAGGCTGGAAACGAGCGTGTCTTCGGTGTTGGTATCGATGCGGCAGTGTGTTTTTGCCTCGTCGAGAGAGATGGGTTCGACAGATGGGCCAGCGGTGAGAATAAGAGGCATTCGTAAACCTCGGCGACAATACTTGGTGAAACACACGCCCAGGAGGGCGGAAGGGGGCGCGCGCGGGCAAACCACACGGAAAAGGGGGGCTTCCTTTACGCTGTAGCCAGCGTTTCGCGGAGCCCGCGCGCTAATACGGCCACGGACAGGGAGGGGGAGCCGGGGCCGCTGCTCATAGGCAGTTGAGTGGGTGGCTGCCTAGAGAACTAAGAAAACTGCTTGACTAATCAAAACCCGAAATATCTGGCCTGCGAAAGGGTCGTAGATTTACTTATCAAGCCCCCTCAGTGCGAAATACCACATAAATGTTGCGACATTCTCGCAACAGTGTGGTTGGTTCTGTAATTTTCCACAGAGCGGCCGTTAGTTGAGGGGTGATGACGTCAGTTATTTCCTATCAATCAGCGCCGAATTTCAGCAGCTTGATGGCGTTGAAATCCTGCACGCCGCCGCCCACGCGCTTCGTGGTGTAGAACAGCACATAAGGCTTGGCGCTGAACGGATCGCGCAGAATGCTGAGGCCGATGCGGTCCACCACCAGATAGCCGCGCCCGAAATCGCCGAACGCGATGGACAAACTGTCGGTGGCGATGCTGGGCATGTCTTCGGTTTCGGCAATGGGGAAGGTCATCAGCGTTGCGCCCTGCCCTGCCTGTTCGCCCGGCCGCCAGATGTAATTGCCGTCGCCGTCCTTGATCTTGCGGATTTCGGCTTGCGTTGAGCGGTTCATCACCCAGTGCGCGTTGCTGCGATAGGCGGCCTTCAGCAAATACACCAAATCAATGAGCGTGTCGGCGGGGGTATCGACGGAAAGCCCGCCTGCAACGCCGGTCGGCAGATAACCGATCTTGCCCCACTCCCAAATCGCATCGTCCACGGTGTTATAGCTGAGGAAGCCCTTCGGCTTCGACACGCCGTCGCCTGAGATGAACGCTGCGTTTTCCTGCTCGGCGAAGGCGATGCGCACTTCCTCGGCGACCCACTCGTCAATATTGACGGCGGAGTCGTCCAGAAGCGTCTGCGTTGCCGCAGGCATGGCGAAAATCTCCATCGTCGGGAAGGAGAGTTCTGAGAGCGTCGGCGCGCTGGTTTGCGAGCGGCTGTCGGTTTCGCCGACCCAGCCCGTCGCCGCGCCAGCGGTAGCGAACGGCTTCTTGTAAGTGCTGGACGATACTTGCCGGTTGGCCGAAATCGAGCGGATCGGCGAGGCGTTGGCCAGTGCGCGCATCACGCTTGCTTCCACTTCCGAGGGAACCAGATAGCCGCCGTCATTGCCGCCGGAAAGCGTGTGCGTGGTCTTGGCTTCCAGCGCGCGCAGGTTGCCGACCTCGCCGCGCCGAACGTAGGCCTCGAACGCCGCCTTGTGCTCGGTCGCCGCTGCCGTTGATTGCATTGCCATCCCGCCGCGTTGCGGACGTGCGGACTTCAGCATCAAATCATCGAGCGCGCGGTTGAAGCGGTCGAGCTTGTCGGTGGTCACCACATCGGCGGACATGCGCTGTTCGATCTGTGCGAGGCGTTCGTCGTTGGTTTCCTTGAAGGTGTCGAACGCGCGCAGAACATCGCCATAGGCCGCGTCAGCATCGACATCGGCGCTAGATGCGGTGTGCACGGCCTTGTTTTCCCATTCGGCTGGGTGAGTGTATTCAGTCATTTGGTCCTCATGAGGTTAGTAAAGTGAGCGCCCTCACCCGGCCCGCGTCGCGCCGCTTTTATGGAGCGGGCAGCGTAAGGCGAAGGGATGATTCGCCGATAAAGGACAGCCGGTATGGTGGGGATCGTCGGCTGCCAGGCGTTGCCGGGTGAGGGGAAAAGCCGCGCTGATTTACAAGGCTCTCGCCGGATGTGTTCGGCAAGTTCCTTTGAGAGCGCGGCTGGTAACAGTGCCTGCCATGGTGGATTTCATCGCGCTGACACGCGCGCCGGGCAGCATGGGAAACGTGACAATGGAAATTTCCCAAAGGTCGATATCAAAGAGGCGGCGTCTACCGGTACGGTGGTCACGCTGAGCGCGCCGCGTACGGAAACCTATCGATAGGCCGTCAAGCGCGCCGCCTTGCAACAGCGTCAGGATTTCATTCGCACGCGCAGCGCCTTTGATGAGGTGGCCACGTACGTAAAGGCCGCGCACGTCTTCGCGGATTTCGTCCCACACACCGACGGGCTGTGTAGGGTCGTGCTGAAACAACATGCGGATGCTTGCCGTGCCCCGCTCGGCGAGGCTGGCGCGGAAAGCGCCTGGCATCACGATGTCGCGGCCCTGGTCTTCTACGCCGAACAGGCTGGCGTAGCCTTCGATGTCGGCGCTAGTTGATGCGCGCAATGACGCTCGCGCGGGGGAGGGGGAGGGTGATGGAGGCAAACCGTCTCTCCATTTTATAGATGGTTCGGATGGGGCATAAAGCGTATGTTGAAGAGCCTGCGATACGTCATGAACAGCGGGGGAGTGCTGCCTTTCTGAAACCCGATGTTCCGGCAAATTATCTGCAAAAGCGTTTCGAAAATGAGTTAAGAAGCAAGTAAAAATAGTATATCATATAGTATTACACGCAAACAAAAAGCATTCATCATGTGTTCATGTTGAATAGCTAAATACTGCGTCATGCGCTAGTTGGGTTGTTAGATGATTTGCTTCCCAAAGAGACGCATGAATTAATAAAAGCAATTCCAACAGAATTACGGAGTATCGAAATGCTTAAATCGCCGCTGGCTTTGGCAGCATCTGTTATAATGGTTCTTTCCGTATGCAGCTCTGCCTCCGCAGCACCGATGTCCTCTGCGACAGATAGTGCGGCTTTCTCCGCGGACAGCCAGCTTGTACAGGTGCGGAACCATTCTAAGCATAAAAGACACCACATTCGCCGTCACAGGAAATGCCACTGGGTGCGCAAATGTACAAGAAGACACCACAGACGTATCTGCAAAAGATACCGCATTTGTCGGTGATGTCTTCATGAGCAATCATCTGGCCTAAATCCAATTGATTGCGAGTAATTTCTAGGCGCGCCACGTTGCATAACTTGTAACGTGGCACGTTGTGTTTTGATTTCAGATATTCAAATTTATCAATAGATACGCCTGCTTGGCGCGTCATCACTCACGGGCAAGTGGTGGTAGGCCGAGGATAGCGCGCTTCTCATCCTCGGTGAGGAAGTCAGCGCGCCCGACGCGATCCCACAGGGCGGTGCGTTCGGCGCCCAGTGCGCTCACGCTGTTGATGTCGGGGCGCAGCTCCAGCCGCTCGCCATAGGGGGGAGCGAACCACACCGACATCGCCTTCGCGGTGCGGTTGACTAGCCCTAACACCGTCTGCCGCCAGAACACGCGGTTCGCCTCGGCGTAGTTCGAGTACGTGTTGTCGCCCGGTATGCCGAGCAGCATCGGCGGCACGCCCAGCGCCAACGCGATTTCGCGCGCGGCGACGTGCTTGGCTTCGATGAAGTCCATATCCTTTGGCGACATCGACATGGTTTTCCAGTCGAGCCCGCCTTCCAGCAGCAACGGACGCCCGGCGTTCATCGCGCCTTGGTAGTTCTCGGTCAGCTCTTCCTTGAGCCGCGCGAACTGCTCTTCCGTGAGGTGACCATCGCTAGCGGTGTAGACCAGCGCGCCGGAAGGCCGCGCCGCGTTGTCCAAGAGCGCCTTGTTCCAGTTGCTGGCGGCGTTGTGCAGGTCGATGGCTGAGGCAGCGGCCTCGATGGGGCTCATGCCGTAATAGTCGTTCGACGGATTGAACAGCGCCATATGCAGGATCGGCCGCACGCCCTGTTCCGGGTCTTGGCGGAAACGCGCCGTCACGCCGTTGACGCTATATTCGTAAGACTCGGGCCAGCCGTCGCCGCCCGGCACGATCTTCATGCGATCGGGACGCAAGCAGTGCAGTTCGCGGAGTTCGCCGCCCACGCTCACGCCTTCCATATAGGCGTTGCCCGCGATCAGCAGATAGCCGTACCAGTCTTCCATCAGATCCGGCCCGCTGGCGGCGGCGTTCGGCCGCGCGAGCAGATGGGTGAGCGGATGGTCGGTGGCCTCCTCGCCCTCGGCGTTGAACAGCCGCATCGGCACCGAGGCCGCGGCTTCCGCGATGAGCCGCACTGCCCGGTAGACGATGGGGTTGCGCGCGTAGCCGTCGCGGGCGAAATGCGCGTAGTCGCGCGGCGGCCAGACCGGCTGCCCGGTGTGGTGCAGAGCGATCAGCGGC
>JARRLC010000134.1:0-6880 GCA_037387425.1 Alphaproteobacteria bacterium | reverse complement strand
ATACCTTTTGAGGGCGAAAATGTCTCACCTGACACAACCTTATCGATTGTCAGCGCACGGGAAATTGGGGGGAATACTTAAGCAATTAGACCTGATCGGCATGTCTGCAACACTTACGCTTTTTCGCAGTTGATGGCACTGCGGACTATTTATGCAAACCTACTTTGCCGCATTGCACTACGGTGGAACTGGCCTAAAATTGCGAAATTGCATTTACATTGAGGGTGTGCGTACTTTACTAAATACCCAATCTGGTCAATGTCCCGCTATGTAACACGGCATACTCAACAATTGGCGGCTGGAAATGAGCGAGTTTTTCGCCTGGGCGGCAACCGGGCTAGTAACCAAACTTCAAACTTGGGCCGAATCAGACCAATCAACTGATTCTAAAGACCGCCTGAACCAACCGGTCGGGGCGGCAGATATTCAAACACCAACGCATCAGCGCTTTGTGCTCCGCCAACACCGTGGACGCGAGATCGAAATCGTTCTCGTCGATAGCGGCATGAGCTTCCGTAACGGACACGCCGTCACAGCCGTTTGGGCGGCGCTAAAAGGCGCCCCCTATGGTCATTGCATCTATCTAGAGAATCACACGACAGGCGCAATTGCCCGACTTCCTGAAAACATTGCGCGTATCCGTCCGAAAATCAGCAAGTGGAAAGCAACGGGCATTAGCTTTTTCACCACCTTTCCAGCGCTGACCATGCTGCTGGCATGGCTCGTCTATCAGCGCGGCCTGAATTTCATCCAAACCAAGATGTTCTTTATTAGCGGCAGCGTCGCGGCGTTATTCCTGCTCATCATTGGAACTGTGGCGGCAAAGCTGATATCCGACTACATGCAGGCCGACAACGACCAGAAAATCTGGGCAGCGGCTGACCGGGCGCTCTCCAACGCCAGACGCGTGTTGCTACAAAAGACCATCGCCAACCCCTCTATGGACTTTTAAGGCGAAATACTTCCTCCCACCCGCCTGATTCTCCAACTTGCGAATAATCTGTTTCGTCATTAAAAGTAGCATCTACTCCGATGGTCTAATTTGCCGCTCGCACAAAGGCGGCGGATAGCGGCTAAAATGCTCAACTCCGACAGGCGGATATCCCGCGAAGAGATAATAAATTATGGCTATAAAAAGCATGACAGGCTTCGGCAGAGCGAGCGGCCAGAATGGCGACACGTCTTGGCTCTGGGAAATTCGCACTGTCAATAATCGCGGCCTGGATATTCGCATGCGCTTGCCGCAAGGATACGAAGAATTCGAACTCCGTGTGCGCAACACACTTACCAAGACCATCGCACGGGGCAGTTGCACCATTAATCTCACGCTGAGAGCCCCTGCCGCCAGTTCAGATTTCCGACTCAATGAAACCGCACTCTTAAAACTTGCCGCGTTAGCCGAAGAGGCACGCAAACTTACCGGCGCAAGCGGAGCGGTCTCGCTGGAAACGTTGCTCTCCATGAAAGGCGTCATCGAAATCGCTGAGCCCTTACCCGTGAATGAACAGGCCACCAACCCGCTTTTCGACGCCTTGCAAAGCTCTTTCCAAGACGCGCTGAACGGCGTTGTTTCAAGCCGGAACGCTGAAGGCGCTCATCTGGAAAGCATTCTCAACGCCAAGCTGGAAGAAATTTCCGCTCTTATTGAGGAAGCCGAATCAGCCCCCGCACGCACTCCCGAGTTTATCGCGGAACGCCTCCGCCAGCAGCTCAAGCGCCTTGAAACCGAGGTGGAACTCGATCAAGACAGGCTTTATCAGGAGGCCGTGCTGCTCGCCACCAAAGCCGACATCGAGGAAGAACTCAAAAGGCTGCGCGCCCATGTCACCGCCGCGCGCGACTTACTCGCCGAAAACGGACCGGTGGGACGCAAACTCGAATTTCTGGCGCAAGAATTTCAGCGTGAAGCCAATACGACGTGCTCAAAATCGAACGCGGCGGAAATCACCCGTATCGGTCTGCGGTTAAAAAGCGCGATAGATCAAATGCGCGAACAGGTCGCCAACGTCGAATAAGGACGCACCGATGCATCAAACAGCTAACATTAATAACATCAACAAAAGGCGCGGCTTGCTTTTCATCTTGTCGTCACCGGCAGGCGCGGGAAAGACATCGCTCGCGAACCGTCTGAACGAAGAAGACAGCGAACTCGAACTTTCCGTCTCCACCACGACGCGCCCGCCACGCAACGGCGAAATCAACGGCAAGCATTACAATTTCATCGACCGCGCCACGTTCGAAACCCAGCGCAGCGAAGGCGAATTCCTCGAATGGGCTGAGGTGTTCGGCAATCTTTACGGCACGCCGAAAACACCAATCGAAGCCGCGCTGACCGAAGGGCGCGACGTCATATCCGATATCGATTGGCAAGGCGCGCAAAAGGCGGTGAAAGTTCTTCCCAATGATGTCGTGCCTGTCTTCTTGCTGCCGCCATCCCGCCAGACGCAAATCGAGCGCCTTCGCACCCGCGCGACCGACAGCGACGAAGTGCTGGCGCGTCGGCTTGCAGGTTCCGCTGAAGAAATCTCGCATTGGGAAGAGTACGATTATGTGCTCGTCAACGACGATTTCGAAACGACCCTGACGAGTTTGCGGCATATCCTCTCTGCTGAGCGGCTCAAACGCAAACGCCGCCTCGGGCTTGCCTCACTCGTTCAAGAGCTGATGCATAGCGGCTAAACATCTACTTAATTCATAACGCCATTTTTTACTGGACGGTATTTTATTGTCTTGAATTGCACATTGCCGCAATATACTACTTTAGCGTGCATTGACGGCCGAAACACCTCACTTCAGTAGTTGTACGAGGTTCACGCTCGTGCAGAAGCCACATAATCTCGCGGGGAAGTTTCATTGATTGATGTGCAGGGGCGCATTCGTTAGCCCGTGGTTGTTTTGTTTTCATTCGACGGCGCTCTTCAGACGCCGCCATCTTAAACCTGAGCAAGTGATACTCTATGTCAGCGTCACCTCATCGCGATATCATTTTCGATATGCGCTGCCTTCAAGACGAAGCCTATCGCACACGCGGCGTAGGCAAGGTAGCTGAAACCATTCTGATCCGCGCGAAAGAATACCTTGAGACGGCTAAGCCCGCGGAAAAATGGCGTTTCACCGGTCTCATCGCGTCTGACCTGCCCGATTTATCGCCAGAGCACCGCATTGCCGTTGACGCCATCCGCCATTCCGCCCCCAGAGAGCCGGGGCCTTCCGCGACGTTCGTCAACCTTTCTCCAATGACGCACGATCCGCTTTTCGTGGCGCGGTTGGTGAACGATCCAAACGTGCTTTCCGCAGCCGTCTGTTACGACTTCATCCCACTCGCCGAACCCGAACGCTACCTGCCCGGGCTCGCCGAACGCTTAGGCTACAGCCTATCGATGTACTGGCTTGCCTGCCACCGCTTCTTCGCCCCCATTTCCGAAGCAACTGCGAGCGAACTTGGCGAACGCCTTGCAATTCCGCCATCGGAAATTGTCAACATGGGCGCGCCGCTCGCCCCTTCATTCATCACACAAAACACCCGCACACCACAGCACAGCAATGCAAAAATGCGCCGTTCCGTACTCGTCATCGGCGGCGGAGATGAACGCAAAAATGTTGAATGCGCCATCCGCGCACATGCTCAAAGCACATTGCTTCGCCGCAAGAAAATCGACCTCGTCATAACAGGAAATTATCCCAGATACTGGCGCGACGATCTGCTAAACAAATACATAATACATGGCGGATCGCCAAGGTTACTTACATTCGCCGGTCACGTTGATCAAAATACGCTCGTCAAACTTTATAGACACGCATATTGCGTTGTCTGCATGTCACGCGCTGAAGGTTTCTCGCTGCCGCTTATCGAAGCCATGGCCTGCGATACCCCTGTCATCGCATCCGACATTCCCGCGCACCGCGAACTGATAAAACTTCCCAATTATCTGCTCCCCTGCAACGCCGATGCAGAGCTGTGCCAACTGTTGGAACATTTGTGGCAAGACAAGTACGCTACCGCCGAGTTCGTCAAAACGCACCAAAACGTCTGGCCAAGATTTACTGCAAAGAACGTTGCCAAACGTTTCTGGTCCGCACTGTTGGAACACATGGAGACGGCGGATTCCGCTGCTCCTTCCGCAACCGCGATAAACTCGCCCACTGTATCACGCCGGCACCGCCCACGAATCGCTTTCATAACGCCCCTGCCCCCTGTGCGTTCCGGCGTGGCGGATTATTCCGCCGCTTGCCTGAAGGAACTCGCGAAAATATGCGACGTCACCGTTTACACGAACACGCCATCGCCCTCCCCTATTGAGGACGTAGCTTCCATCCGCCCCATATCGGTCTACGCACATCTCGCGCCAGAATACGACCGCGTGGTGTCAGTGATGGGGAACTCGCACTTCCATCTGGATATCTTCCAGCATTTGATACGTTACGGTGGCGCCTGCATCCAGCACGACAACCGGCTTCTCGGCTTCTACGGTATACTGCTCGGAAAAGAACGGGCGGAAAGCGTTGCGGCAAACGAATTACAGCGCCCTTTACAAAAAGGAGAACTCGACGGCTGGCTCGCCGAAGAGTCGAAGCTGGAAGCGACATTGCTCGGCGAACTCGCCGCCGTTTCCGACCCGCTGTTTATGCACTCCATCAACACCGCGAAAATCGTGCAAGACCGCTTCAACATCACGCCCAACATCTTGCCCTTTTCCATTTACCGGCATTGGGCGGAAACAGACTTTGCACCAGCGCGAAGACTACAAGCACGTGAACGCTTGGGGATAAGCCAATCTGAAGTTGCCATAGTCAGCTTTGGCTTCATCCATAAATCGAAAGCCCCAATGGACTGTATCTCCGCTCTTGAACTCCTGCGGTCATGGGGCGTGCCTGCCAAATTATATTTTGTCGGAGAAGGCGATAGATTATTCCGTCAATACACGCAATTCAGCGATCAACTCGGCATAAGCAATAACGTGATATTCACGAACAAATACTCTAGCGAAGCGAGTTACCGTGACTATCTGCTCGCAGCTGATCTGGGAGTGCAGCTCCGCACACATCTGCTTGGTGGCCTGTCAGGCGCACTGCTGGATTGCATCGCCGTGGGGCTGCCTACCGTCGCCAACGCCGATCTCGCCGACTCAATGGAATCGCCTTCATATGTAGAACGCGTGCACGATCGGCCCAGTCCGGTTTTGATAGCCAACGCCTGGGCCTCGCTCATCGAACGATACAACGGTGGCGCGCGTCCCCATGGGGAACGAAAAGCCTTCGCCGCTACCCACAATTTCACCGTCTACGCGCATCGCCTTTGTGAAGGGTTGTCGCTTGAGACCCGACGCTTTATTGCGGCAGCCTGATGGTGTATGCCCATGCCTAGCACTCCCATCTATATGGACATTACCGAGCTTGTAAAAAATCCGGTGCGCACTGGCATTCAGCGTGTCGAACGCGAAATTATCAACAACTGGTCCGTCTCCACCCCTCTAGTCCCTTGCGCATATCACGGCGGTCGGAACGAATTTGTTGAGGTTACGCCCCCAGTCCTCAAAGCGACTATGGACGGCGCAGAAATTACCGAAGACAGCCCCCTCACCTATCTGACAACATTTTGGGAGACAGCACCATGTATTACTGAAGAAAAAATAGAGAAAAACCTGTTTAATCCTGAAGTATTTTTTGATAACTTGCGCGCGCAGAAATACATCAATGTAGCAAACAACGACAACGCAAAAATAAAATGGCTCGTTTATGATTTCATGCCTTTTTTGTTTCCTGCCCATTATCCAGTGGGATCGTCTTTGAACTGCATGCCATATCTGCACGCAATGAGGCGCGTTCCGCATCTGTCCTTTATAAGCCAGCAAACACATCGTGATTTCGAGACAAAAATTCGCAAATCCCCTTACAAGGATGGCGTTGTACTCCAACTCGGTGGAGATAGCTTACAGCTTAAAACGCAAAAGTTCTCACCATGTAAACAAAATTTTGTCTACTTCGGAACAATAGAACCCAGAAAAAACGTAAGGCATATTCTTAATGCATTCATGAATATTTGGAAAGGCGGAGGAAATGCTGAGCTTTTCATCATCGGACGCATTGATGTTCGCACGCAAGAGGAACTAGCGCTTATCAATCAACTCCAGAACGAACCGCGCTTCCATTATCTTGGTCACACAACCGACGATGTCCTCCGCAATGTGCTGCGCAAAGCAAGAGCAACCATATTCGTTAGCACTGAGGAAGGCTTCGGTATACCGCCACTGGAAAGCCTTGCCGCGGGCATCCCGGTTATCGCCTCGAACACCTTGCCAAGCCTCAACGATTTGCCAGATGGCGGCTTTTTGAAAATCGATCCCATCACTCCGGACACCATCGCCGAGGCGGTCAAATTTCTATCTGTGGATAGCAACGCCGCCCGCCTGTGGGACGAAGCCGCCCAGCAAACGATCCCAACATGGCGCAATTTCACCTCCCGTTTATCCGATTGGCTGCACGCAGCGTAATTTTGTGGCAATGTAAGTGTAGATTTTAGTGAAACTCTGTGGTAACCCATAGTCACAATCGGTTCCAAGCTGGCATCGCCATGAGCTTCAGGAGCCATTTTCATACAAAGAGCCTATAGCTCAGCTGGTAGAGCAACTGACTTTTAATCAGTAGGTCGAAGGTTCGAATCCTTCTGGGCTCACCATATAAATCAAAGGCTTAGCCACAGTCCTCCTTATCAAAATTTGTTTACGGGTTCCGTGTGGGTTCCGGCGATACCTAAGCCGATAGCTCTCCCCTGGGAGAACTTTTGCGGTTTTACGCCAAAGAAGAGCTTGCTTCCCTTGTGTAAATCCTCACAACCGACATTGCCTCTGGCGCCAGCATGTTAAGGAGTGGCTCTAGCGCT
>JARRLC010000133.1:0-6923 GCA_037387425.1 Alphaproteobacteria bacterium | reverse complement strand
AGTCACATACCGACGAACCAGCCTTGCGAGACGTGTCACACCAGCACGACCTCTTTCGAAGGTACGAAGTTCAAACACGATGGCATTACGACAGGCTGTGCGACCTGCCACTATGTGGGCGGTTCCGGTACACCCAAGTCTAACAGTCACATACCGACGAACCAGCCGTGCGAGACGTGTCACACCAGCACGACCTCTTTCGAAGGCACGAGGTTCAAACACGATGGCATTACGACAGGCTGTGCTACCTGCCACTATGAGGGCGGTTCCGGTACACCCAAGTCTAACAGTCACATACCGACGAGCCAGCCTTGCGAGACCTGTCACCGCAGCACGACGGACTTCGAGAACGCGAAGATGTCTCATACCGGCATCTCCTCGAACTGTAAGTCTTGTCACAACGGTGTCTATGAGGAAGGCGCTCCGAGAGATCACACCGGCAGCAAAGCAACGAAAGATTGCGGCGAATGCCACAGCACCAGGACTTGGGATCGCTGATCTGAACTAACTATCATCGAAGTATGCGGCGAATCGAGATGAACAATAACTTAGGGATGTACATGCGGCACACAGCTTCCATATTCGCAAAAACTGCCAAAATTGCAGTAATGGCGGCACTTGCGGCGACGTTGTTTAATGGCGGGAAAGTTAATGCGGAGCCTGTGACAGGGCGGGTGCTATCGCATTACCAGATCAAGTCCAAGAATGGATGTATGATCCTGAAGATCAATCTCAATATCCGGGTTCGGCTGGTTAGCTATTTTCCGGTGAATCGTGGTGACCAGCTCAATATCGTGCTGCGGCCCATTGATCCGGGTATTGCCGCCGCCGAAGCCATAACGCCGCGCGAATCTCTCCGGCCGCCAGAGAACGGCGCAACCGCGATCCAGGCTATTATGTATGAAGAGCGAGGCGCGCAAGGCCCCGAACTATCCTTGCAGTTCAGAAGGCCGGTGAATTTTGATGTCGCTCTGGGGCAAGACTTCCAAAGCCTGCTTATTTCAATGACTGACGGGCGTAAAAGGAAAGCTTGTCCTGCGTTTGATCCGTTCAAAAAAGGAAGCTGGGAAACCACAATACGCTCGCAGCGTGGGGAAACAATCGCATCGAAGCGCAAGAAGAATAAGCGCGCCTCTTCTAAGCGAGAAACGGCGACCTCGCGCCGCACGGCGATACCTGCCAGCCCAACGGCAAGTGGCTGGGCGACCCAATCTGAAGACGCGCCTTTAGGTAGCGGCACCGCTTCGGGTATCCGCCAAGCGCGCGCCGCGATGAAGCGCAAGGATATGCCAACAGCCATCGCCATGCTTAAAGGTCTGGATGGGCCGGTAGCGCTGGAGCTGTTAGGGGTCGCCTACCAGAAAAACAGGCAGTACGCCGAGGCGAAAGCCACTTATGAAGATTACTTACGCCTTTACAAAAATACGTACGGCGCAAAAGCGGTCCGCCAGCGGCTCGCAAGCCTTGAAACGGCGCATGGAGCTACTGCCAGAAAATTGAGAGGCCGCTCGCGCAAAAGAAGAGACGGCCCAGGCACCAGCTATTGGACGCTTTCTGGAAGCATGTCAGAGTTTTATATTCGCGACGACAGCTTCCGGGTTACGCGCGATCCGACGCAGCCTCTCGATTTCAATAAGGATGATGACGACCACCGCGTGCATCGTAACGTGATGCTCTCAGGGGTGGATGCGTTAGCTGTGTGGGGCAACAATCATTACAAGTCGAAGTTCCGCTTTTCTGGCACGCAGGAACACGGTTTCAACGAAGACGGCGAGGACATCGTCAGCGTTGCTTCAATGTACTACGATTTCACTGCGCGGGATTGGGAAACCACAGCGCGCATTGGCCGCCAGACGCGTTCGGGCAATGGTGTGCTGGGGCGTTACGATGGTCTGTTCGCGAGCTGGCAGGCGTTTCCTGGCGTGCGCATACAGGCTGTTGGCGGATCGCCAGTCGCCAGACGCAGCGATGAGCCGTTCAAAGACGACAAATATTTCTATGGCGCGAGCGTGAATTTCGGCCAAGTGCTGGGCGGTTTCGACGCCAGCCTGTTCGCCATCGAGCAACGCGACCGCGATATCATCGACCGGCGGGCTGTGGGCGCCGAGTTACGCTATGTCGATCCGACGAAATCCGCGTTCCTGACCACCGATTACGACGTGTACCACGACCAACTGAATGCGGTGATCTTCAACGGCTCGTTAACGCTGCCGAATAAATCCAAACTGCGCGCTTCCGCTGACTACCGCAAAGCGCCTTACCTGAGCACATGGACGGCAATTAACGGGCAACCCCAGAAAACGCTTTACGAACTGTTGAAGGAACACACTCTCGCAGAAGCTGAGCAAATGGCTGTTGACCGCACGGCCACCTATAAATCGGCATCGGTTGGGTACACGCATCAGTTTTCCGATAAGCTGCAATTGAACCTCGACTTTACCGCCGCGAATATTGAGGGAACCATTGCGTCATACGGCGTCGAAGCAATTCCTTCGACAGGAACCGAGTTCTATTATTCGGCGCAACTTGTCGGTAATAACCTTTTGACCGATAAGGATTTGTGGATTGCATCTGCGCGCTACTCGGACTCCGATAGCCTGGAAAGCTATGCGGTGGATTTCAGCACGCGTTACCAGATATCGGAGGATATGCGTATCAGTCCGCGTCTTCTGGCGACATATCGCGAGGGGAAAACCTTCGAGATGGAAGAATACTCGCTGCTGCCTTCGTTCCTGCTGGCGTATTTCGTCACCAAAGATCTGGACTTTGAGCTTGAAGTCGGTACGCGGATGTCGTGGCGCAATCAAGCTGAAGTTGAAACACGGGATACCGAAGTCTTCATCACAGCCGGGCTGCGTTATGACTTCTACACAGGCAGTGATCGGCTGAAGTAGTAGAGAGTTATTCGGAGATATCCGTGAAATAGTCCTGGTCACTTGATCAGTAGGCCATAATCGAGCACTGTGTGTTTGCCGGGCGAGCGTTCATGGCGATTACACACGGCTCAGGATGGGCGGGTTTGTGCAGATGACCAATATTGGTTGTCTGCACTGGCCTGCCATCGGCAGAACCCACCTGCGGATACATACAGACCGCATAAACACCTGCTTCAGATTATTGTTTTTCGACGAATAGCATGGTTTTCATGCAAAATTCGACCGGCTTATTGCTTTTTCGACCGCTTCCTGCCTATAAGTTAATTTCGACGCGCCATGCTATTTCAACGCGAAATTCGACGCGTATGAGGATTTTTCGACCATGCGCATTGATACATCGCCCCCCATATTTCAGGACAAGGTTGTTCCGCAGGGCACTTCGCTTGCAGGCCAGGCCGCGCTCGTTCACACGCTCGGCATCCATGCGCCGGTACGCTCGCCGAGTTGCGTATCCGCCGGTCATATTCGCGGCAGTCATCGCCAGGAGGATGGCTGGACGATCTATGACAAGCGTTACTGGCCGGGCGATCAAATCGCGGATCATCTGACCTTTGCGATCAAGCACGAGGATATCGACCTGCTCGTGCTTGCGCGCGTATTCAAGGCGGCTCCCCAGGGCGACATTGAGGCGCTCGTCAGCGGTGCTCCGACGGGCATTCTCGTCCGCCGCATCTGGCTGCTTTACGAGATGCTGACCGGCGAAACACTTAATGTTCCGGATGCAACGGCCGTCGCAGCCATCGACCTGCTCGATCCCAAACGCTATTTTACTGGTAAGCCAAAGCTTTCACGCCGCCATCGCGTCCGCGATAACCTGTTGGGAACCCAAGACTTTTGCCCCATCATTCGCCGCACTGCCAACCTTGAGAAGTACACGAAAAGCGGGCTCGCGGAGAAGGCGCGGGAAACGGTTGGCAGAACAGGCGGTCATCTTGTGGACCGCGCCGCCAGCTTCCTGCTGCTCGCCGATAGCCGCGCCAGTTTTGAGATTGAGGGCGAACGTCCGGTAAGAAACCGGCTGGAACGTTGGGGACGGGCCGTGCTTCAGGCTGGCAAACACAAGCTTAGCCTTGAGGAAATCGTCCGGTTGCACAGCGTGTTGATCGAAGATACGCGATTCACCTTCCCCGGTTTGCGCCCGGACGGTGTGTTTCTGGGGGAGCGCGATCCGGATGGCTTGCCGCGGCCTGAGTTCATCGGCGCGCGTCCCGATGATCTCGCCTCCCTCCTCGCAGGGCTTCTAGCGGCAAATGTCCGAATGCGCGATGATGGCGCCGATCCCGTGTTGCAGGCGGCGGCCACGGCATTCGGCTTTGTGTACGTCCACCCCTTCAGCGACGGCAACGGGCGTGTACATCGCTGCTTGATCCACCACGTTCTGGCCGAGCGGAGCTTTACCCCGGCGGGTTTGGTGTTTCCCGTATCGACCGTTATGCTCGACAGGATCGGCGATTACAGAGCCGTGCTGCAAGCGCATTCGGCCCCGCTGATGGATTTCATCGAGTGGCGGCCAACCGCAAGCCGCAATGTCGAGGTCATAAACGAGACTGCGGATCTTTACCGTTACTTCGACGCGACGAACATGGCAGAGTTCCTCTATGCCTGCGTGCAGCGCACCGTGGAGCACGATTTGCCGCGTGAAATCGAGTATCTGCGCAGGCACGATGACGCCATCCGGCGCATCATGAATACCGTCGAGATGCCCGACCGGATGGCTGCCGATTTCATAATGTTTGTCCGCCAGAACGCTGGCGCTCTGTCCCGCAAAAGGCGCGAACGCGAATTTGCCGCCCTTGAGGACGGCGAGGTCGCGGAGCTAGAAGCTATCGTTCGCGACGCGTTCGATGGATTTGGCCAAGCGCGTTGAGCCCGAGGCGCCGGGATCGTAAGTAACGGATTGAGGGGGCTGCGTGTCATGGCTATGGTGGCCCGACAAGCCGCAATCAAATCAAAGACTGAGGGTTATGCACAGAGCTGAAGATATCATCAGTATGCTGGGACTGACGCCACATCCTGAAGGCGGGCACTATTGTGAAGTATTCCGTGATCCAGTCACGATCAATGGGCGCGCTGCTTCCACGGCCATTTACTTTCTGTTGCGCGCGGGCGAACGCTCACACTGGCACCGGGTCGATGCCGCCGAGATCTGGCACTGGTATGCCGGCGCGCCGCTTGCGCTGAGCATTGCGGACGAAAAGGCGGGGGCCGATGTCATGCAGGTGCGTCTCGGTGTTGATTTCGCGAAAGGCGAGCGGCCGCAGATGGCCGTGCCGGCTGGCGCGTGGCAAAGCGCGGAGTGTCTCGGCGCGTGGACGCTGGTTGGATGTACCGTCGCGCCAGGGTTTGACTTCGCCGGCTTTGAATTGGCGCCGAAGGATTGGACGCCGGGTTAGGCTTTTTGCGGGGCGCGCGCAAACTAGTGCACTGACGCATTCAGAAGATTCATGCATGAGTGCACTAGCTCTTTGTTTATGCATCAACTTTTCCAAACTCGGCTGCAGCCTTCGTTTGGATCGATGCACTAGCACGCCCGCGCTTGAACTGGCGAATCTTTACGGCGGCGCGTGCCCCGAGCTGTGATATTCAACAGGCTCTAAAATGGGATTTCGTCGTCGAGGTCTTTCTTGAAATTGCCGCCGCCGCTGCTGCTGCCACTGCTGCTACCGCCGCCGCTGTCGCCATAGGATGAGCGCGCGGGACCAGGATTATAAGATGAACCTTCTTCCTGGAAGGCGGGTGCATCGCCGCCACCACCGCCTGAGCGACCGTCGAGCATGGTCATTTGCCCGTTAAAGCCTTGCAGCACGACTTCGGTGGAGTAACGTTCGTGTCCGTCTCTATCTTCCCATTTGCGGGTTTGAAGCTGGCCCTCCAGATAGACTTTCGCGCCTTTACGGAGGTACTGCTCGGCCACGCGGCACAGCGATTCACTGAAAATCACCACACGGTGCCATTCAGTCTTCTCGCGGCGTTCGCCCGTGACTTTATCGCGCCAGTTCTCGGATGTGGCGATGCGCAAGTTGCAGATCGGACGACCATCCTGTGTGCGGCGGATTTCCGGATCTGCCCCAAGATTGCCAACCAAAATCACTTTATTCACTGAACCGGCCATAATTGCCCCTCTTCCCAAACGATTCGCCGCTATTGTAGCGTTAACTTTTGCTATATGCGGCGGGTCGACGCGCTTTTCCACATTTGCGTTTGGCATTTGTGGTTGACCGCTGACAGTGGGAATGATTAATGTTCTTCTATTGTTCTACAGATTATGACGCCTTTTGTCAAGAGGCGCCAACTCTGCGTGCGGATTGCTGTAAGCCGCCACCGACATATATGTTCCCACGCCTGCCCAGGCGTCAGCTCAGCGCGACATTCGCCGTGGATTCAGGCAGCTCCTGCCCGAAGCACCGCTGATACAGCTCGGCCAAGTGTTCGCGCTCCAGCTCGTCGCATTTGTTAAGGAAGCTGAGCCGGAAAGCGAACGCGATATCGTTGTCGAAAATAGTGGCGTTTTCCGCCCAGGTCATCACCGTGCGCGGGCTCATTACCGTGGAAAGGTCGCCATTGATAAACGACGAGCGCGTCAAATCGGCCAGTCGCACCATATTGGCGACCGTTCTGCGGCCCTCGGCTGTGTCGTACGCTTTCACCTTGGACAGCACGATGTTCACTTCATCATCATGCGGCAGGTAGTTGAGCGTCGCCACAATTGACCAACGGTCCATCTGGCCCTGGTTGATCTGCTGTGTGCCGTGATACAGCCCCGAAGTGTCGCCCAGGCCAATGGTGTTCGTTGTCGCAAACAGCCGGAACGATGGATGGGGACGGATCACCTTGCTTTGGTCAAGGAGCGTCAGCCGCCCGGAAACCTCCAGCACACGCTGAATAACGAACATCACATCCGGACGCCCGGCGTCGTTTTCGTCGTACACCAGCGCGGTATTGGTTTGCAGCGCCCATGCCAAAATGCCTTCGCGGATCTCGGTGTTC
>JARRLC010000132.1:0-7019 GCA_037387425.1 Alphaproteobacteria bacterium | reverse complement strand
CATTTTCTAGAGGAAGTGGCAGCCCCTAGGGGAATTGAACCCCTGTTTCCAGATTGAAAATCTGATGTCCTAACCATTAGACGAAGGGGCCGCAAAAGCGAACAGCTCTCATATAAAAAGAATTTGCCTCAAAGACAAGAGGTTCTTAGCCACGTATACACATTATCTACGCTATATGCGCTAAAAGCACGATGTCCGCCATAAGAATGCGGCTTTTAAGGGCATTCCGCTCAAGCCAAATTGGCTACATCCTCAATGAGCAGCTCGATTTTTTCACGCCCACCCCAGGTGTCGCGTTGGAGCCGTCCGGCGAAGTGAAACGGCTTATCCGAGCCGCTCAACAGGGCATCGCCAAGGGGCGTTCCCACCACACGAAAAGCGATTGCGCCTATCGAGGCTCCCCCTGCCGATTTGAGCGAGCAACGCACATGCGCCTCCCCCATGAGCTTGGCGAAGCTGATCCGGTGGGCGGGAAACACGAAGCGCGGCGTCGGGTTGCCCATGCCGTATGGTCCGGCCTGCTCCAGTTGGTCGATAAACGCCGAGGTGGCGGCTTCAGGCGTCAGCGCGCCATCGATGGCTAGCGCGGCGACCTCACGCGCGGCAGCCACGTTTTCACTCAGCGCGTCGAGCATGTAGGCTTCGAACTCAGCGAACTGCGCTTTTTCCACAGTGACGCCCGCCGCCATGGTGTGACCGCCCCCCTTTTTGGCGAGCCCTGCTGCCAACGCGCCACGCACAGCCGCGCCGATATCCGCCCCGGCAATGGAGCGCGCCGATCCGGTGCCCTCGCCTGCCGCATCATCCCACGCCATTACCAGCGATGGGCGGCGGAACCGGTCGGTCAGGCGGCTGGCAACCAGCCCGACAAGCCCCTTATGCCAATCGGTTGAGCCTACCAGTAGCAGCGGCGCATCCGGCGTCTTTTCAATGCGTGCATCTGCCTGAGCGAAGGCTTCTTCGCAGGTGCGCAGCTCCATGGCTTGACGCTCGGCGTTCAGCTTGTTGAGCGTGGCGGCGATATGCCCGGCCTCTAACTGATCGTCGCAGGAAAGTAGCCGCGCGCCCAACGCCGCATCGCCGATACGTCCCCCCGCGTTGATGCGTGGCCCCAACATGAACCCCAGATGGTAAGGCGTGGGCGCGGCGTTGAGACCGGCGGCGTCTGCCAGCGCGCGCAGTCCGGCGTTTTTCCGCTGGCGCATCACCTTCAGCCCTTGCGCCACGAACGCGCGGTTAATGCCCTGAAGCGGCACCACATCGCAGACGGTTGCCAGCGCCACCAGATCGAGCATTCCTAACAGGTTGGGCTCGGCGCGCTGGTCCGTGTACCAGCCCTGCCCGCGCAAAAAGCGGGTCGTGGCGATGAGAAACAGGAACGTCACCCCCGCTGCACACAGATGCCCTTGCCCGGACAAATCGTCTTGCCGGTTGGGGTTAACGATCGCCACCGCTTTAGGCAAGTCTTCGCCCACCTGGTGGTGGTCGATCACGATCGCATCGGCGCCAAGATCGGCGGCCCGCGCAAGCGGCTCGTGGCTGGTGGAGCCGCAATCGACAGTGATGATAAGCCGCGCGCCCTTTTTCACCAGCCCTTCGATAGCTGCGTTGTTAGGGCCGTAGCCTTCGAAAATGCGATCGGGGATGTAGATAACGCCCTCGTGCCCATGAGCACGCAAGTAACGCTGCATGAGCGCTGAGGAACTGGCCCCATCCACGTCGTAATCACCAAAAATCGCGATTGGCTCGCGCGCGGTAATGGCGGCGGCGAAACGCTCTGCAGCTGTATCCATGGCGGTGAGCGTGCTGGGGTCGGGGAGGAGCGCCTTCAGCGTGGGCGCCATCAGTTTGGAGATGTTTTCCAGCGTGGCGCCGCGAGCGGCCAGGATACGGCCGAGCACATCCGGCAAGTCGTGGTGTTGCGTGATCGCGCTGGCAAGGCGGGCTTGTTCCGGCGTAAGACGCTCACGCCAGCGTTGGCCTTTGACCGAATTGGCCACACCAAGGAACGTGGTTCTGTCTGCCGGATTGCCATTGTTCTGGTATTGCGCGGCCGCTTTCATGATTGGTCCCCCTCGCCCATCGATCCAAACGGAGGCGACAAGCCGAAGTTTGGTAAAACCGATGCATAAACAAGAAACTCGTACAGCTTTATCCGCAACAAGTTCGTAAATGCGCTCGCGGCATACTGAATACGAACTTGGTTCGCTGGCGTACTCGTACACCTTAATAAAAGGTTAATTTAAGCGATTCGGGGGAAAAGTCCGTTAGATTACGGAAGGCACGGTGGAAAAGGAGGCGTGCGGTTAGAAAGCAGGAGCATTTATGCACTGCTTAGCAGACTTAGAGCAATAAGTGGATAGGAAGACGTGAAACGAACCGCACAATAACGCTACGAAGCTCATGCAATACGTAGCTGTTATTGTTCGAAGTCTGCTTAGCAGTTAGCTAAAGAATATGCAGCCTGCTAAGGCAACAGCCCCGCAATGATCTCGCCTTGCTGTTTCTTTAAGCGAAACGGCACGTCAAAAAGCTTGCTGGACGCAGCTCTCGCTTTGACGTTGGCTCACTACACAACCGCCGCCGGACATACGTCCGGCGTTACGATCATATGTGCTCAGATCACGAAATGTCGAGCTTAGGCGCGGTTGCGATCGGATCTTCCGAACGGCGCGATTTACCTTCGAAGAATGCGCCTTGCTCAATCGCGAGCGATTGATGGAAGATGTCGCCCTCAACGTGCGAACTGGCTTGCAGCGTAACGCGCACACCGCGAATGGAGCCCATCACCTGTCCTCGCACCACGACGTCTTCAGCGACGATACCGCCTGTGATTTGCGCTTTTTCACCAACGATCAGTGATGAACAATGAACGTCACCCTGAATTTGGCCATCGACCTGGACTTCGCCCTTGGACAGGACGTTACCAGTGACTGTCAAATCTTCGCCTATAATAGAAGGTGCCATCCGCTCTGGCCCGCCGCGATAAGCTGTCGCCGGAGATTTAGGCGTCATAGCTCCCATGGGCGGCTGTGCAGAAGGAGGTGCAGAAGGCGAACCCGACGCCGGACCACCGACAGCCTTACTAGTTGTCTTAGTGATCGGCTTTTGTGACTCAAAATTACTCATACCGGTCTCTAGCTTTTCTGGCTTTTTTGTGAACATTCGCACCTTCTCCGAAACCCGACGGGGGCGGCGCCCTATCCTTCTAAGTCGGCCTTATTTGGTTTTCAATGGCCTTATGGCCAGTTTTGTCCAATACGCCCCCTGAACATGGAAGTCGTCTGCGACTGTTGCCGAAAGTCCCCGTAAAACGTTAATGCAATCAGCTGTGCATATGTTCGGGAAATCCCTTACGCAAACACGTCTTTGCCACAGGCAAGCTATTTTCCACATGGCAAGGTCGCATCTCTTACCCTCACCGGCAAGTGAAATTTTGTCTCATTTGCTCAAGAGATTGCTGTGTATTTCTGAGCGGCGGCTAGAACTTCGTCAATGTGGCCGGGAATCTTCACTTTTCGCCATATACGCGCAATTTTACCATTATGATCGATAAGGAACGTGGAGCGCGTTACCCCCATATAGGTGCGGCCATACATTTTCTTTTCGCCCCATGCGTCGTAAGCCGAGATCACGTTTTTGTCTTCGTCGGCCAGCAACGTGATGGTCAGCCCGTGCTTTTCACGAAATTTTTGATGCGACTTAATGGGGTCGGGCGAGATCCCCAGTACTTCAACGCCCGCTGCAATGAAATCGTCAAGCCGTTCGCTAAAATTGATAGCTTGTTTGGTGCATCCTGATGTGTTGTCCTTAGGATAGAAATAGACAACAACTGTTTTGCCTTTTAAATCACTGAGCTTTACAGTGTTGCCACTGTCGCTTGGTAATTCGAAATCAGGAGCTATATCGCCTTCGTTCAGCATGTGGGCACCAAGCCTTTCCACGAGATGTTTTTTATTTGACAGATACATAGATGCTGCTAACAGCATTTACAGTCTTAATTTTGAGATTACCGATATTACGTCATAATCCCGAGTTTTTTTCTATGTAATACGGTTAACGCTTTTCCGTGACAAGACGTTGCAGCATTGCGGCGCGTCGCGTATTGATAGCTTGGAAAGTCGTGTTCCGTGTATCAAAACAAACCAGTCTATCGTCAGAGTTTGTAAAATCGCGGTACGCAGAACCAACCTGCTTGATCGCAATTATTAAATAGGGTTGTAAGTCCACTCAATGGTCGGCGGCACCAGAACACAAGAGCACCAGGCGCTGGACATATACAGGCAGCGGAGAAGCCGGAGCAGCTTCTTTTCCAACATGCTTGAGGATATGAGCGACCGTTGGGCAGGTTTCACCGGCTTCATTCCCACGCCTATTCGATGGCTATTCCGGGTGTTTCTACGCCTAGCATTTGTGTTGGCGGTGCTGGCTTTCGTGGCGTTTTTGGCGCTTTACATCAAGCTGAGAATTTCGCCCATCCCCTTGACCGCTTATGTTCAGCCGATTGAAACAGCGGTCAACCGCACGCTTTCCGGTATGCATTTCGATATCGGCGATGCGGTGTTGCGCACATCGGAAAACGGCTTCGGCATAGAGCTACGTTTAACCAAGGTTCGCCTTATCGACAGCGATGACGACCGCATCGTGGTTTCGCCATTTGCAACTGTCGATGTAAGTTTGCGGGCTCTGATGCGCGGACGTCTGGCGGCAGGCGGGGTGAAACTCATTAAGCCGCAATTATACCTGCAATATTCAAAAGACAAAGGGGTAGCCCTGTCTTTCGGTGATCCGCGCGCTTCGAAAAATGATTTTGGCGTTAAACCGCGCTCTAGCACTCCCGCGCCCGAACCTGCGCCATTGAACAAGGCCAAAACGTTCCGCGCCCCTCTCGTGATGGATAAAGCCGCTGCGCCCGCTCCGATGGTGAGCCCGCACGCCAAGGTACGCGCGCTAAACCTTACGAAGGTGTTTCATAAAGCGTTTGCGGCAACACGGCGCGGGGAATCCGCCTTTCTCAATACAATCGGCATCAGAGACGCCACCGTCTATTTTTACCAAAATAACGAGGTAATCACCTGGCGCATTCCAGAACTTAACATCAACCTGGAGCATGCCGGTAAAAACAGCGCGGTTTCTGGTGAGGTTGCTTTCGATACGCCTGAAGGGCAATGGCAGATGGACTTTCGCGTCCATCAAAACCAGCGAAGCCGGCGGTTAAATCTCAAACTGTCCGTTGAAGACGTAATCCCGAACGCCATCGCCAACGAATTCCCGTCGCTTTATCTCCCCAAAATCATGAACTTGCCGGTTTCGGTTGCGGCGAATTTCGAACTCACCGGACCAGGCGACATCATGGCCGCCGACCTGAAGGTTAGTCTTAAAGAGGGCGAACTCTACGCCCCATGGGCAAGACACCATCCGGCACACATCGATTCAGGACACTTGCACGTAACATACTCGCGAGAAATGGGGAAAATCGCCGTTCTGCCTTCTGAATTACGATGGGGGAAAAGTTACCTCAAGCTCAGCGGAGGAATGGCGCGTCAACCAGCAACCGGGCGCTGGCGATTCCAGCTTGCGAGTAACGAAATCGTTCTCGGCGCAGAAGAGTTTGGCATTCCGGCTATCCCGCTCGATCGGATATTAACGCAAGGGTACTATAACCCCAGGCAAGGCGTTATCACGCTTGACCACTTTTTCCTCCAGGCTGCTGACGCGCAAATTAGCCTAGCGGGCGTTATCGCAAATGGCGCACGCTCTCCGGCGGTGCAGTTGAACGGGAAAATCAGCCGGATGCCAGTGGCGTTCATGAAACTGATCTGGCCGGTTTTCATAGCTGGCGGCGCTCGCGAATGGATCGGCGACCAAGTGCCCTCAGGCCGCATCACCGGCGGTACGTTGAAAGTCAATATCCCTGCGGATCTTCTCGCCGCTGCGGATGCGGGCGCCAACATTCCGTCCAAAGCGGTGAGCTTCCGCCTCAACATGGAAGATTTGACGGTCCGTTATTACAAGCAACTCCCTCCGATACACTTCAGCCAGGCCACCGCGTCTGTTTCCGGGCAGCGTTTCTTCTTTGTCGCGCCCCAGGGTGAAGTCATCGTGCCTTCAGGCAAGCGCATTCAGGTTACTGATGGGAGATTCATCGTCGGCGACTTGCGCCCAAAAGTGCCAGAAGGCGAAATTCATTTCAAAACACAGAGTAGTCCGGGCTCTGTGCTGGAATTGCTCGACCACGAACCTTTGCGTTATATCAGTGAATTGAACATCAAGCTTCCTAAAGTCGTCGGGAAAGCTGTAGGCACTTTCAGCCTCGCCTTGCCATTGCTGAAAGACGTCAGATTTAAGGATATGAAGCTCAACGGACGCGCCCACGTGGACAATATTCGCGCGGCCGGTCTCCCTGGCGGCTTTGATGTGTATGGCGGTGCGCTTGATTTCGATCTCTCGGAAAAGGCGCTCGAAGCGCGCGGCAATATCCAAATGAGCGGCATGCCGGTCGCGGTAAACTGGCAACGTATTTTCGATGCCGCTCCCGGCCAGCAGCCGCCGCTACGATTGCGTACAGTGCTCACCGAGGCTGACCGCAACGAATTGGGCTTACCGGTTAACAATTTCGTGCGCGGCAGCGTTGGCGCCGAGTTGCAGGTTCTGCCACGTGAAGACGGTGCGCCGCAGGTGCGTTTCGAAGCCAATCTGACAGATGCTGACCTTATGGTTTCCGCCTTGGGATGGCGTAAGAAGCCAGGATTGCGGGCGCTATTGACATTCGACATAGAGACACTTGACGACGGGGGAACCCGTCTGTCGAACATGAATCTGTCGGGTAACAATATTGCTGCCAATGGCAATCTTATTCTCAGCGCAGACCGCAAGCCCCTGTCGTTCCAATTCCCCAAAGTTGCGCTTCACCGCCAGACCAATCTCGAAATGAAAGGGCAATTTGGAGCCAACAAACGGTGGGATATCCAGGTTACAGGCAATACTTACGATGGGCAGCAATTTTTCAGATCACTGTT
>JARRLC010000131.1:0-7057 GCA_037387425.1 Alphaproteobacteria bacterium | reverse complement strand
TCAGTGACAGGCGCAAATGCATTCGCCGCCCAGTCCTGAAGCTGTGAAGCCTCCATATCGACAGTTAACGCGCTATAGCTGACGCAAAGCTGGCGGTAGATATCCTCCACCTCTGGCTCGACGTGACGGAAGGCTTCGCGCTGAAGCAGATCGTCAAGCGCATCGGCTTGTTTCTCGGCCCCAGCGCGCACAAAAGCCGCCGTTTCCAACGCAATGCGCGCATGGGCTTCCAGTGAGGCGAGCAGTAGCGTGAGCGCAGCATCATTCTCGTTTAGACGCTCCTGCGCCACTTCCGCTTGCAAACGGGCCTCCAACATGATTCGCGCTTCGATACCGGCGCGGCCTCCCGTTAAGCTCTGACGGTTGAGCGCAAAAAGCTGAGCGCCAAGTCCGGCGCGTATAACGAGTTCATTCGCGAATACCTCGTGCGTCGCGTGAAGGCACAGCTCATGCGCCAAGGTCTCCAGCGCTTTGGCGGTGTTGGCGGAAGCGGGTATTTGCCGCGCATCATTTGTGGGCGCTGCTGGGCTGATCGTCACGCGTAGATTGCGGGCGGTGAGCGTTGTGACGTTCTCGGAAAGGGGGTGCGCGTGCTCATGCGCCAGAAGTCCTTCCAGCACTTCGGCATTGTCCCACAGCCCTAAGCGTTGCAATTGCCCGCGATTGACGAAGATGCTGGTTTCTTTGAGATCGGCAGGATTATAGGCGTGCACCATCGGCTTGTTTTCAAGCCCATGGTAGGCATTATCCGCGCTTTCTTTGTTCTCGCCGAGCGTTCGCGACGCCTGCCCAAGCTTTTCTATCAGCGGCTGAAGATTTTCAAATACGAACAGGTTCACTTGCCGATGCGGCCATTTGCCGTATCGTGAGAATTTCTGCGCAACGGTTTGCTCTGCCGCGATAAGAAGCTCAGCGCATTTCTCTTCATCTTCAACGACGGTCAGCATACAACCGTCGCCGAACTGATATTGCGAGACGTGCGCTGAATTTCCGGTCATGGCGCCCTCTCATGGCGTCAAAGCCGCAGCCGACGCCCTGTAATTACGCAGTAAATAAAGGGAGACGTTCTATGCTTTCGTAAGACGCATCTCCAACAGGCCGTTGCGGTACGTTTTGCGGATGGACCGCGCTTTGACCTTCGCAGGCAATTCCACTTCTTTGGAATAGTGGAATTCACCTTTGGTGGTGAGCTTCAACGTCTCGCCTGAGACCTTTACGGTGATGTCTTTCTCCGCAACGCCGGGCATTTCGGCTATCACCAGCACTTCGCCGTCTTCGTCGAACACATCCACTAGTGGTTCGCGCACATCGGAAACTTCCGGCCCTTTCTTGGTGGGATGGATGTTGCCGAAGGTCTGCACCGCCGGTTCGCCGCCCAGCCCCATCTTGACGCTCACGCCGTAAATGCCGCGCGCCTTTTCACCAAGCCCCTGGACGTTAAATTCGCCTTCTTTGGTGAAGCCACCCTGTCCACCCTGCCCAGCCTTTTCAGCCTTCTCGGCGAGATCGCTGAGCTGGCCGACCAGATCGCCTAAGAAGCCGAACAAATTGTTGACGCCAGCCGAGGCTCCGCTAATGGCGTCGCTGAAATTCGCACCGCCTGAGAATTGCGGATCAGCGCCACCGGCTTTCGATTTAGCGCCGCCTGCGGGACGTTTCGGGGCAGCCGAAGCTCCGCCTTTGGGGCGCTTCGGAGCGGCTGAGGGACGTTTAGGACTGGCGGGTCTTTTAGCGGCAACCATGGGTTTCCTCTCGGATTAGCTCTGTTCCGGCGCATTTTTCTGGACGAACCGAAAGTGCGCGGAGCTGATTAGAACGTAAATTCCACTGCTTGAGCGCGCGTTTGCTTCGTCTGTTCCTTGCCTGAAGCGATTGACTTGCGCGAGGCTGACACTGACGCCGGACGCGGCAATTTGAGCGCCTGTTGCACCGTGCGGATTTGCGAATTCACATTGCGCAGACGCTCTTCAGTGACCGCTTTCTGTTTCAGCCAAACCTGGAGCTGCTTTTCCAAAAGCGCCTTTTGCTGTTCCAGACGCGCCAAAGTTGTTGCGTTCTGCGAGCGGTCGCTTTTGTTTCGTGGGCGGTTCATACGGCTTGGTATGTCGCTGACGCCCTTTAGATATGGTTTTGTCATTGCTTCCCCGCTTAATTCTCACCCGTATAAAAGAATATCAGCTTGCGCTTGCACAAACGTCCCGATTGCCGATGGCGCGGCTATTGCTGGCGGCGCGCGTCTTGCTGCCGTTGACTTGGCGGCGTCCCCCGCATTGTTCTTGCAAAAGCTTCATCAGAGCTTCGCGGTATTGCGGAACTTTGTTTTCGGAATGACCGCTATGCATGCATTTGCCTTCGAGTACATCGAGGCACAGTTGCACGAACTCTGAATTGCTAACGGAAGGCTTCAGCTTACGCGCGGCGACCATTTTCGCGATCATGATCGTGGCGCGCGGCGTGGGGATTTGCTCGAATTCGCCGGATTCGCGATAAGCCCGCACCAGCCGCACTATGGGAGCAGTCAGCTCTGAACTTAGTTTAGCTCGGGCGGAGGTGATGGCGGTTTCGGAAGCCTCATCGACATAATCCATGTCTAATGTGATCAGCCGGTCGTTCAACGCATCTTGCGAGTTGTGAATGCCTGCGTATTCGCGCGGGTTGCTGGTGAAAATAATTCGGAATTTCGGATGCACTTTCACGTATTCCCCAGCGCCGTTACTCGCGGGAAGCGCCAGAAGCCGTTCTTCCAGCACCGCCAGCAGCACGTTATTGGCTTCCGGGCGCGAACGGGTGAATTCGTCGTAAATGAGCGTGTAACCTTCGCGGCAGGCAACAGTAAGTTTGGCGTCGCTCCACTGCTGTTCAACGTTTTCTTCGTATTTGAGAACGGAATGAATGAAGCGGTCCACCACCTTGCGGTGCTGATAGCGGGACTGTTTGCCGATGAGATCGGCTGTGGTCATGGCTTCGTCGCCAACCAGATACATGGTCGGGCGGTCGAGTTCCGCAGCCAGACGAAAAGCGAGGGTTGTTTTTCCACAACCAGCAGGGCCACGCAAATGCAGCGGAAATCCTGTATTAATATAAGCCTTAGCGCGATCTGCTAAAGCATGAATGGTTGGCGTATCGACGTAATCTTCGCGAGCTTTCAAAGAAAGCGTTGAAACGCCGTCATCAGTAGTGAAGTTATCGTTCATTTGCTCGCCCCTTGTTTTTTTGCGCTATCAGCCTGTTTAATCCTTAGACATTTCTGGCTGATCGCTATTTGTTGTTAGGGCATGAATATCTCGAAAAAATAAACTCAAAGTTTCGAGGACATGCCAAAATGAAAACTGTGAAAATTGGATATGCCTCTGCGCATGAGAGCCACCGGTTTTACTCGGTGTCTCCCATGCGCGAGGTAAAGATTATTTCTTGGCTTTTGCTGGCTTCTTAGCGCTGGCTTTGCTGGCTGGAGCTTTCTTCGCCTTGCTCGCCGTCTTTACTTGCGCTTTCACAACTTTCTTTGGGGCGCTCTTTGCAGCAACAGGCTTTGCCTTTTTAGCTGCCGGTTTTTGAGGCTCTGGCTTTTTAGCTGCTGGAACCGCAGGCTTTTTAGCCTTCACAACCTTCTTGGCTGCCGGTTGCGGTTTGCTTTTCTTGGCTGGCGCCTTGGCTTTGGCAGGCCGTCCTTCTTCCGTGCCCAGTTGCTCGCGCAGATCACCTCGGAAATCTGCGACCTCGTCTCGGAAGTTCGCAATGTCGTCATGCAAATCTTGCACAAACTCCGTCAGCTCTGAATGAAGCTCTTCAGCCGCTTTCTCGCGCTCCTCAGCATTGTGGCGCATCTCTTCAAAATTCGCCTGAGCATTCTGCTTATGCGTTTTGGCGAGAGACTTATGCAACGCGGTGGCGAATTTCCGGCGGTTGGTTGCAATCTTCTTCAGCGTTGTTTCCGCTTCGTGTCTGACATGCATCACGGTATCATGCAGATCTTTCATGTAATGCTGAAGATCGGCGGCCAGCTCGTGAGCGTTCTTTTCCCGCTGCTTACGAAAACCCTCCACCATTGAGTGCACAGCTTTTTCACGTGCCTTGTCAGTTTTGTAAAGGTCTTTCCTAAACTTGTCCGTTTGGGCTTGCCTGTCAGCCATAAAGGCGTTCAGCATTTCTCCTGTTGAACGCCGAATATCGTCGACTGCGGAACGGGTCGTGACATATCCGCCGTGTTTGGGGGCTTGGCGGCGATGGCGCGAGGCGAATTTTACCGGCATTAGCTCATCCTTTTTTCTTGGCCTCAACAGGATAAGCAAGGAGGACCCACTCTGAGGAAGGCAGGCCCACCTTGCTACAGCAGCTAGTTAAGCATGCTGAGCCTGAGCCGTCAGACCAACAGCTTCAGCGTATTTCAGATAGGTGTCCACACCAGCGACGACGATGCGGGCTTCAATGGCGAGCAGTTCGATACCGACGAGCGAAACACGTGCCCAAGCGTCAATCACGATGCCCTTGTCAAGAATACGATCAACAACTTCAGCAAGGCTGGCAGATGCCATAGTTTTTTCAACAGCCATGAGATATCTCCTTATTATATGGCTACAAGGCCTACGCAGCGGACTATAGTCGAAATGATGCTGTGTATAAATATAGCTCAACTACCTGTGCGCTATATGAAAAACGGTAGTATCATTAACTTGCAATTTAATCATGTTAAGGAAACGCAAGGAGTTTATTGAGTTTCAGTTACTATCTACTACGCCTATTACAAAGGTATTGT
Source organism: Alphaproteobacteria bacterium (assembly GCA_037387425.1). Classification (GTDB taxonomy): domain Bacteria; phylum Pseudomonadota; class Alphaproteobacteria; order Rhizobiales; family Rhodomicrobiaceae; genus JARRLC01. The sequence continues at coordinate 2,304 of JARRLC010000131.1, read as the reverse complement.
GATGAATCTATTAACTGAGCGCAGGTATCGCGCATATTTTCAGGCGTGTTGACGGTCAAGCGGAAACGCGCCTCCTCCCGTTCGTTCAAAGCCCTGCATTTGTTCGCTGTGACTGCTGAATAGCACAGCGTGTCACGAATAAGTTCCGCTAGCGAAGACGCTTCCATCTTGCTCATGAGCTTGCTGCGGTACAGCTCGATTGCCTTTGGCGAAATGTCTAGTTCTCTGGCCATTTCCTTGTTTGCTTTGCCGTCGAGCAAACCTTGCAGAACTTCACGTTCTCGCGGGGAAAGTTTGGCCAGCTTTGCTTCAATCCCTGCCCGCCGTTTCAACTCTGCCAATTCTGTACTGTGTACGCTGATCCAATGCTGAGCGCATTCAACCAGCAATTCTTCGTTCACAGGCTTTTCCATAAACTCAACCGCGCCGAGCTTCAAAGCCCGCACCGCGCTGGTCACCTCGCCAAACGCGGTTACAACGATGGCCGGAACGCGCGAACCGCGCTGCTGCAACTGCGTAAGCAGCTCCAACCCCGAAAGTTTGGGCATCCGCATTTCCATGATGAGGCAGCAGGGCTTATTCGGTGTGAAAGAACGTAAGAACTCAATAGGTGACTGATAAATATGCGGTTCGATTTGGATTGATGCGAAGAGCTGTTCCATGGCCGTCGCAGAAGCAGCGTCATTGCCAATGATGTATGCAGCCTCATCGCGATGCGCTGATCTCACCGCGCGCCTCCTCTAAGATGAATTATTATGAAATAAACACGTTATGCGCGCAATAATGCAATACGCAACTTTCGTAAATCTTAAACAGCGCGCCAGAGTAAAGGTGAACTGAGCGCTAGTATGCCCCGCCGGAAGTTCTAACCCATTTGCCGCAAGCGTTCATAGAACTTCCGGCGGGGTAAGCGTACTAGCAAGCTATTGATTCTAGTGCAGCTTTTCCGCGAGCCAAATTCGTAATAGTGCGAGCAGCAAAGTGAGTACGAATTTGGCTCGCGAGCTGTACGAGTTCAATTCCGTTAAATAAGACTACCTGATTACCCCGATGTCTCCGCCAGAATGAAAGCCTTGTATGGCTTTGGTTTTGTGCGCATGGCGGTAGCCGCGAGACGCTCGACCATCTTGTCGAGTTGGAAACGCCGGTTGAAACGGTACTCGTATGCGGCGAGATAGCGATCGGTGTGCTGGGGACTGCACGAGCGGCAAGTACCCGTGATGGCGCATTTGATGTTGCCAAGACCCGTGTTCACCCAGTTGAGCTCCGGCGCAGTGGGACGTCCACCGCCGGTCACGATTGCCCGGTGTTCCAAGCCCGCCTCAGTCACCGCGGCAAAGCAGGCCAGACCGTCGCTCGTCACGCGACTGCCCGGCGCAATATTCGCGGCGGCATAGGACTTGATCTCCGCGCTGGTGAAACCGGCTACACGCCGCAGCTGCGTGTAGTGCGGCTTGTTTTCACGCGTCTGAACGGCGATGACGAAAGGGGTCTTGTTTGCGGCTCCACGCCCTGGTTTTCCTTGTTTTTCACCGCCCAAATAGGCGTCGTCGATCTGCACCTCACCTGCCAGCTTGTAGATATGGTTGCGCTGGCGCATGGCTTCCATCAGCTTCTGCTTGATCAGCCAGGCGGTGTCCCACTTGACGCCAAGCTGGCGGGACAGTTCAAGCGCGGCGATATCGTTCTTGCTCTGTGTGAGCAGATAAATGGCGAGGAACCATTTCGTCAGCGGCGTACGCGATTTATGCAGGATCGTCCCGGCTTTGACCGTGGTCTGCGCACGGCAGTCTGAACACTGAAACACCCGTCGCGCCGCCGAGTAGCTGTACTTCCGCTTCCCGCATTTCGGACACACGAAGCCATCCGGCCAGCGCATCTGAAACAAGGCCGCATAGCACTTCTCCTCAGCGCCATAGCGGACGTTGAACTCTGCTAAACTGAGCCCTTTCTGAAATTGCACCGGATTGCGTGCCATGACCCGCCTCCTCAATTTGCCGTTTGCCTTATATGGCAACGTGTTGGCACGTTTTGGAGGGGATATCGGGGTAATCAGGAAAGCGTATGCCATCCTCGCCAACAGCCGCAAGCGCCAAATTGTGACGGGCCAGCAAGCGCAAGGCGTCGTGGCTGACCATGGAGCCGGGGCCGAGAAGGATCATCGAAGTGGATTGATGGGGTATGGCGTATTCGCCCGCAGGCGTGCCGCCGCCACCCGCGCATGCGAAGCGTAAGCAGCCATCTTCAACAGTGATACCAAATCCGGCTAATCAATTCCCCGCGAGTGGCACCGGCCACCAGTGG
>JARRLC010000130.1:0-7084 GCA_037387425.1 Alphaproteobacteria bacterium | reverse complement strand
GCTGCTCGTTTAAAATCGTGCTCGCCACCGCCCGGAATCCATGGCCGGTCATCCGCGAGTGATAGCCCAGCCTATAGAGCGCATACAGCAAGGTGTTATTGGAAATGTGTTTGAGCGGTTTAGCTGGAGAGGCAAACACAAAACGGCGTTGACCGTTCATGGCTCTCAACTGCGTTAGTAGCTCGCGTGTTTGCCGGGCCAAAGGCACAAGATGCTCAAGCTTCATCTTCATACGCGACGCTGGGATGCACCACAAAGCTTCGGCTTCATCAAATTCCGGCCACATGGCGCCGATCAGTTCGCCAGTTCTCACAAATGTAAGAGCCAGAAATTGCAAACCAAGGCGAACAAGTGGATCGCCATCATATCCCTTGATAGCTGTCAATAACTCCGGCAGTTCTCCGGGGCGGATCGCAGGCATGTGTTTCGCGACATGCGGGATGAGTGCCCCACGTAAGTCAGCGGTGATGTCACGGGGGCATTTCGCCTCAATCACAGCGTAACGGAAAATCTGACCGCAAACTTGCGTCATCCGGTGAGCAAGTTCTGTGGCCCCGCGCGCTTCAATTTTGCGAACAACGTCAAGGAATTGCAATGGTGTAATCTCAGCTATTGGATACCGACCGAGGTCAGGGAAAATATTAAGTTCAAGTCTACGCAGAAAAGCTTTTCGATAGCCAGTTGTCCAAGCCAGATTTTGTTTCTCAGCGAATTCATAGGCAACGCTTTCAAAAGTATTCTTAACAGCAATCCTCGCTTCGTGTTTTTTAGTCTTGCGTTCGACGGCAGGATCTTTGCCATCCTTAAGCAGTAAGCGCGCCGCATCGCGACGTTCGCGCGCGTCCCGAAGATTGGTTTCCGGATAACGGCCGAGCGCCAACAGCTTTTCTTTTCCCGAGTAGCGGTATTTCAACCGCCAAAGGCGACTTCCATTGGGTTGAACGAGCAGATAGAGCCCCAAAGTGTCCGAGAGTTTATAGGGTTTATCCTTCAATTTGGCGGATTTGATTGCAATTTCAGTGAGAGCCATTGGATTTTGCGAACATGCGTTGGGGGTATTTTTAGCGGGAGTGCAAACCTGTACCCCCAAATATACCCCCAACATACCCTGGCTGTCAGTGGACATCAATGGATGATGGTGGAAATAGATGCTCCTAAAATGCCAACATTTACAAGGGTTTTACGGGTAAATTGGACGTCTGCGGTAAGATTTATGGTGCCCAGGAGAGGACTCGAACCTCCACGGCTTGCACCACACGGACCTGAACCGTGCGCGTCTACCAATTCCGCCACCTGGGCAACACGCACATGAAGTAAGCCGCGTCCTGCGTTTTGTCAATCGAAGCTTCTGCTTTCGTGCGAAAAGAATGAATTTTTGCGTAGTTATCTCCCCCCGGCGTTGATCAGACCAAAGGATATCAGTGCGCGCAGAACGGCGGCATGACTTGCATAATTCGTACCTGCTGTGTGCTGGCGGCAATTTCCGTGGGAACAATCGCCGCTCATCCTCCCTTATGCACTGACACCCGCGGCGGATTCATGTATCAGCGTAAGAGGTCTTTGTTTGGTGATCTAAAGGGACAACGCATCATGAAGATCAACGGCACGCATTACCGCACGATATGGCTCGCGGAAGACAGCACCTCCGTGGGCATCATCGATCAGACGAAGCTGCCGCATGAATTCGCCACTGTGCGACTGGATACTGTCGTCAAGGCCGCGAACGCCATCAAAACTATGAAGGTGCGTGGCGCACCGCTTATCGGCGCTACGGCGGCGTATGGGCTTTGCCTCGCCTTGCGCGATGATCCGACCGACCATAGTTTAGACGCCGCCATCGCCATGCTGGCTGAAACTCGTCCCACTGCTGTCAATCTGCGCTGGGCGCTCAACCAAATGGAAGCTACGTTGCGTCCTTTACCTCCGGCGGAGCGTGCTGTCGCGGCCTACCGGAAAGCCGCCGAGCTTTGCGATGAAGACGTGGATACCAACCATCGCATCGGCGTTCACGGGCTGGAACTCATTCGTGAGCTGGTGGCGGAAAAAGATGGTAATCGCGTTAACATCCTTACGCATTGCAACGCCGGGTGGCTTGCCACAGTGGATTGGGGTACCGCGCTTGCGCCTATCTACCAGGCTCATGACGCCGGAATAGACGTGCATGTGTGGGTGGATGAAACGCGCCCGCGCAATCAAGGCGCTGCGCTCACGGCTTACGAACTGGGTGCGCATGGCGTTCCGCACACTGTCATCGTCGATAATGCAGGCGGGCACTTGATGCAGCAGGGGCTGGTTGATCTGTGCATTACCGGCACTGACCGGGTGGCGGCGAACGGCGACGTGGCAAACAAGATCGGCACATATTTGAAAGCGCTTGCCGCGTATGATAATGGCGTTCCGTTTTATGTAGCGGTGCCGCATTCCACCGTGGACTGGACGCTTGAAGACGGCGCGGCGATTCCGATTGAGGAACGCGATCAGCGCGAGGTGACGCATATGACTGGGCGCACCGCTGGAGGCGCGGTGACAACCGTGGAAATCGTCGCTCCAGGCAGTGCCGCAGCCAATCCTGCATTTGATGTGACGCCAGCGCGTTTGGTTTCCGGTTTTATCACCGAGCGTGGGCTATGCGCAGTCTCAACAGATAGTCTGCGCGCGCATTTCACCCCTTAGGGGCTTGGAGCACGTCCGGATTAACCGCAGTCACCGAACGTGCTTTTCGCGCTATTGACTACCGGTAGCCGCCGGCAATGTCGTAAGCCGCCAGCGCCGCCATGTTGACGAGATCGCTATCGGTTGCGCCGAGCGTAGCGATCTGCACAGGTTTCGACATGCCGACGAGAAGCGGACCGAGCACCGTGCCGCCACCCATCTCCTGCAACATCTTGGTGGAGATGCTGGCTGCATGGAACGCAGGCATCACCAACACGTTCGCGGTGTCCGACAGGCGGCAGAACGGATAGAGCGCCATCGCCTCGCGGTTCAAAGCCACATCAGCTGCCATTTCGCCGTCATATTCGAAATCGACGCCGCGCCGGTCAAGGATCTTCACCGCGTCTGCCACGGATTGCGAGCGCTCGCCCTTCGGATGGCCGAAGGTGGAGTAAGCGAGCATCGCCACGCGTGGTTCGTAGCCGAAGCGCGCCGCCACCTGGGCCGCTTCCACGGCAATGTCTGCGAGGCGTTCGGAATCAGGCAGGTCGTTAACCGAAGTGTCCGCCACCAGAATGCTGCGCCCGCGTGAGATAACCAGCGACACGCCGATAACCGTGTGGCCTGGCTTGGGATCAAGCGCATGGCTGATTTCGGCGAACGCAGTGGACCAATTGCGGGTTGTGCCGGTCACCATAGCGTCGGCGTGTCCAAGCGCCACCATACATGCCGCGAAAATGTTGCGGTCGTTGTTCACCATCCGCTGGCAATCGCGCATGAGATAGCCTTTACGCTGAAGGCGCGAATAGAGATATTCTGCATAAAGGTGGTTATGGTCGGATAAGCTGGCGTTATGCATTTCGATGCCGTCGTTATAGGTAAGTCCTGCGGCATTGAAGGCGGCTTTGATAGGCTGTTCACGTCCGATAAGGATCGGCGTGCCAAGTTCTGAAACGAAATATGAATTCGCAGCTCGCACAACGCGCTGATCTTCACCTTCAGCGAACACGACGCGTTTCGGGTTCTGGCGCACACGCGTGAAAATCGAGTTCAAGAATGCCGCTGTAGGATCAAGCCGCGCTGTCAGGTCGGTTTGATATTTTTCCATATCGGCAATGGGACGGCGTGCGACGCCGGAATCCATGGCGGCCTTGGCGACTGCTGCCGGAACGCGGGAAATCAGGCGTGGATCGAACGGCGCTGGGATCACATATTCCGGTCCGTAGCACAGACGGCGGCCCTGATAGGCGGCGCTCACCGAGTCAGGGACGTCTTCGCGCGCGAGTTCGGCGATGGCATGCGCGGCGGCGATCTTCATCGTTTCGTTGATGGTGCTGGCTTGCACGTCAAGCGCGCCCCGGAAGATGTACGGGAAGCCCAGTACGTTATTCACCTGGTTCGGATAATCTGAACGCCCCGTTGCGACAATGGCGTCGTCGCGTACTTCGGCGACTTCTTCCGGCGTGATTTCCGGATCGGGGTTGGCCATGGCGAAAATGATCGGCTTGGGCGCCATGGAGGCCACCATCTCTCGTGTGATGGAACCCGCTGCGGAAAGTCCGAACACGACATCGGCGCCTTCCAGGGCTTCGGCGAGCGTGCGAGCATCAGTTTCAGCAGCGTGAGCAGACTTCCACTGATTCATGCCCTGTTCGCGGCCTTTGAAAATGACGCCCTTGGTATCGCACAGAATCGCGTTGTGATGCGGCAGACCCATGGCTTTAACGAGTTCCAAACAGGCGATGCCCGCCGACCCGGCGCCGTTAACCACCATCTTAACATCGCGGATATTGCGGCCGGTAATGTCGAGCGCGTTAATCAACCCTGCGGCGGAGATGATGGCGGTGCCGTGCTGGTCGTCGTGGAAAACCGGAATTTCCATCAGCTCGCGCAGGCGCTGTTCGATGATGAAGCAGTCAGGCGCCTTGATGTCCTCAAGATTGATGCCGCCAAACGACGGCCCCAGATAGCGCACGGCGTTGATGAACTGATGCACGTCCTCGGTGCCGACCTCCAGATCAATGGAATCAACGTCAGCGAAGCGCTTGAAAAGCACGGCCTTGCCTTCCATCACCGGCTTGGAAGCGAGCGGCCCCAGATTGCCTAGCCCGAGAATGGCCGTACCATTGGAGACAACCGCCACAAGGTTACCTTTGTTGGTGTAATCGTAGGCTTTGCTCGGGTTTTCAAAAATTGCCTTTACCGGAATGGCGACGCCCGGCGAATATGCCAGGCTCAAGTCGCGCTGGGTCGCCATAGGCTTTGTTGGTATAATTTCTAACTTGCCAGGCTTCCCCTTCTGGTGGAAATTAAGGGCGTCCTGCTCGGTGAATGCAGTGGTGTTTGCCTTGCTCATTGTGGAAAATTTCTGTTGTTCGTTGTAGGGCGCGCGCGAATATGGGTCTACCTCATCTGCGAGGTCGTCGATTCTAAGGATGTTCGACTGTGCTGATGGTGATGTCATAGATATTTCGCTTCCTTGGGAGCGTCTTCCGCGATTTTTCCGCAGAGATTTTAATTATTAAGCCGCGACAATAGCCCTCACCAGTTCTCAGCACAAGCGGCGCATTTCTGTGGGTTAACTATTTCCGTCCTTGGATGCAACGCATTATGACGTTTTTATAGGCGCTCATCGGTGCGTGCAAAGACGGCATGCGTTTCAGGAACGGGGGCAATGACAGAATCCACGGAACAACAAGGCTTTAGAGACGCCGGTGCGGGTGGTTTTCCATACAACACATCCGTCCCTGCGTCTGATGCTGATCAGCAACCCGACACGCTAAAATTCACGACCGATATCATCGACACCGCTGCCATGACGCCGATGATGGCGCAATTCATGGAGATCAAAAACGCCTATCCAGATTGCCTGTTGTTCTATCGAATGGGCGATTTCTTCGAGATGTTTTTCAATGACGCGGTTAAAGCCTCGCAGGCGATTGGCATTCAACTGACCAAGCGTGGCAAGCATTTGGGCGACGATATCCCGATGTGCGGCGTGCCTGTGCATCGTGCGGATGAATATTTGCACAAGCTGATAGCGGCGGGTTTTCGCATTGCGGTCGCCGAGCAAATGGAAGACCCTGCCGAAGCCAAAAAGCGCGGCGCAAAAGCCGTCGTGAAGCGTGATGTGATTCGCGTGGTGACGCCCGGCACCATCACCGAAGAAACATTGCTGGATGCAGGCGCGAACAACTTCCTCACTGCGCTTTATAGGGTGGAGGATAAGGCCGCGGGAGACAAATTCGCTCTGGCTTCGGTCGATATTTCCACCGGCGAATGCCTGTCGGGCGAGTGCGCGGGCTCAGATCTGCCGGGCGAGTTGGCGCGTCTTGCTCCTCGCGAAGTGTTGATCGGCGACGCGCTCGCAGGCGACAAAAAATTGCGCGCAGATATTGAGGCGACAGGAGCGGCTATTAGTCCGCTGCCAGACGCTTATTTCAGCGCGTCGGCGGGCGAAAAAGGGCTCCTGAAAGAGCTGGACGTGAAAACGCTGGATGCGTTCGGCTCGTTCTCCAAGCTTGAGCTTGCGGCGATGGGGGCAGTGCTCCGCTACATCGAAATTACGCAAATCGGCCATAAGCCGGTGCTGCGCGCGCCGGTGAAATCGGGCGGCGGCGCCACCCTTGTCATCGACGCCGCCACGCGGGGCAATCTGGAGCTGACGCGCTCGCTTAACGGTCAGCGCGAGGGCAGTCTGCTGTCGGCTATCGATCGCACAGTGACGAGCGCAGGCGCGCGCGAGTTGGCGGCGCGGCTTGCCAGTCCGCTGGTGTCGCCAGAGGCTATCAATGCGAGGCTTGATGCGGTGGCTTTCCTGCTGGATCGCCAGATGTTGCGCTCGCGTCTTCGCGATGTGCTGAAACGCACGCCGGATATCGCCCGCGCGCTATCGCGGCTGGCTCTGGGGCGTGGCGGTCCGCGAGACTTAGGGGCCTTGCGTGACGGTCTGGCGGCGGCGCACGAACTCGCCCGGCTGATGCACGAGCCGCTGGCCGACGACGGCGCGCCTGCTGAAATCGCCAGCATCACGGATCGTTTCTCGGCGGACGATGGCGGTCTCAACGCTCAGCTTAACGCCGCTCTCGATGAGGAACTGCCGCATCTGAAACGCGACGGCGGCTTTATCCGCGCCGGGTTTCGGCCCGAGCTGGACGAAAACCGCCAGCTCCGCGACGATAGCCGCAGCGTGATTGCGGGGCTTCAGGCGCGTTATGCCGAGGAAACCGGCATCAAGACGCTGAAAGTCAAGCACAACAACATCCTCGGCTATTTCGTGGAGGTGACCGCGAACACAGCCGGGCCGCTTCTCAAGGCGCCCTTGAACGAAACCTTCCGTCATCGGCAGACCATGGCGAACGCGGTGCGCCTCACCACGCCCGAGTTGGCCAGCGCCGAAGCGCGTATCACTGGGGCCGCCGACCGCGCGCTC
>JARRLC010000129.1:0-7193 GCA_037387425.1 Alphaproteobacteria bacterium | reverse complement strand
ATGGTGAGCGCACGCAACTGCACACAGAGGAGCTGGCAACAAAGCTCACGGCGGAATGCTGCTTGCGGATAGTTACGCCGGTAGTGGTTGTGACGCTGCCGGGCGGATCAAGTTTTTCTTGGCTGGGGAGACTTGCTTTGTGTGCATTTGTAAAATGCTAAATTTGTAGCTATTCCAATTTATTCTGATTTTCAGCAATATATTCCAAGCCAGCTCGAAAATAATCGTATCCAGTATATATGGTCAATACTGCTGACACCCACAGTAAAGCTATGCCTATATTGATTAAAGGACACCCGCATAGCTTCTCGCCTGCGCCTCCTACAAGCAGAAAACCCAAAGAGACCATCTGCAAGGCCGTTTTCCACTTAGCCAGGCGACTGACATTCAATTGGGTCGCGTTTAATTCGGCAAGAAATTCGCGCAAACCTGACACCAAAATTTCGCGCGAGAGAATGATCAGCGCTGCCCAGATCGACCAACTGGAAATCGTCTGATCGGCCACCAGCATCAAGATGACCGCCCCGACCAGAAGTTTGTCTGCAATCGGGTCTAGCATGCGGCCCAGTGATGATTGCTGTTGCCAGGCGCGGGCCAGATAGCCATCGAAGAAATCTGTAATCCCCGCAAGCACAAAGATTGCAAGCGTTACCCAATGCGCCGTGCTGCCAGAAAAGAAAAACATCACCGCCACCATTAGCGGCACAGCGGCGAGCCGGGCATAGGTGAGCAGGTTCGGAATGCTTGTCAAATGCAAGTGGGGCACTGTTCGTTCCATGCAGTCACCAGACCATTACACACGGTCCGCGTCAACTGCCATTCCGTCGCTATAGGTTGTTATGCGAAGGCCTGCGGCGGCAAGCCGAAATTGTTTCTAAAAGGCACATTTTACGAAGCAATCGCATATCGGTGTGCATTGACCGGATCACGGCGCTGCCCATTTGCCGCAATGGGATGGGATTTCTGATAGGCTGTAGCAGTAGCTGTGTTTGTCAGGCAGGAAGGCTCGCGCCGCTCCCGTTGGACAGCACTGCACCTTCGCCTTCTGCGCTGCCGCCAGCGTCGCCCAGCTCCAAATTCTCAATTTTTCGTGCCCGGCTGGTGATTTTATCCGTCGAGGTAAGGATTTTCTCAACATCGCCGCCAAGCAAACCGAAATGGCGCTGAAGATCAAGCACGCGTTCTTTCAGCCGGTTCACGTCCACCATCATGGTGGTGACTTCGCGCTGGATGACGCTAGCTTGTTCGCGCATTTGCGAGTCTTTCAAGATGGCCTGCATGGTCTGCACCGCCAGCATCAGCATATTGGGCGACACGATCATTACCCGTGCGCGATAGGCTTTTTGCAAAACATCCGGAAAGTTCTCGTGCAGGTCAGCGTAAATCGACTCTGACGGCACGAACATCAGCATAGTGTCTTGCGTTTCACCCGGTAGCGAATATTTGCTGGCGATATCATCGACATGCTTGCCGATCTGGGCGCTGATTTTGCGCGAGGCGTCTTTGCGGGCGGCTTCGTCTGTCGCGGCGCGCAACGCTTCAAACCCTTCCAGCGGAAATTTCGCGTCAATCACCACGCTCGCATCCGCGCCTGGCAACCGGATGAGACAATCCGGCCGTTTGCCGTTAGAAAGTGTGGCCTGAAACTCATACGCCTCACGAGGCAACCCGTCCTGAATGATCGTCTCCATACGCATCTGGCCGAAGGCGCCGCGCTGCTGCTTGTTGGCGAGCACGTCTTGCAGCGACACAACGCGCGTGGAAAGCTCGGTAATATTGGCTTGCGCGGTGTCGATCACAGCGAGCCGCTCGTTCAGTTTGGCGAGGTTCTCGGTCGTGCGCCGCGAGGTTTCTTCCATGTTGACGCCGAGGCTTTGGGTTACGCGGTCCAGTCGTTCATTTATGGTGTTGCTGAGCTCTGTCTGGCGCGTAGAGGCGACTTCCGCCATCGCTTGCAGACGGCCTTTCAGCTCGGCAACCTCGGTTTCGAAGACGCGCGCGGCGTTTTCCTGCTGGGAGGTCTCCCGCTGATGCTCTTGGCTTTGGCGCCACAACAGCGCAATCAACGTCCCCAGACCAGCAAGCATAAGCACGCCAATAACCGCCAAAACCCACAGCAGGGCCGTATCAGAACCGCCCGCACCCGCCGATGCAACATTTTCCATAAACAAACTCCTTTGGTTACGTATACCTTAAAGCGATTCGTTATGGAACATAAACAGAACGAATATCTTCCGATTTAGCAAGAACGGTGTGGTTGACCAAGTCCGGCATTACGCTTATTTGATGATAATGGCCAAGTTAAAGATCCTCACTTATCCAGACCCCATTCTGCGTGAACAGTGCGCGCCCGTGGAGCACGTGGACGACGATATGCGTCGCCTGCTGGATGATATGCTTGAAACCATGTACGCCGCTCCGGGGGTCGGCCTGGCTGGACCGCAAGTCGGAGTGTTGCGCCGTATACTGGTGATGGACCCGGTTTCCAAGAAAGATGAGCCAGGCGAGCCATGCCAGCTCATCAATCCTGAAATCCTGGCTCATGGCGATCTTCCCCGCGTTTTCGAAGAAGGGTGCCTGTCTGTCCCCAATATGTTCGCTGAAGTGGAGCGACCGTCGTCAGTGCGCGTGCGCTATATTGACCGCGATGGCAATCAGATAGAACGCCTGTTCGAAGGCCACGCGGCGACCGTAGTGCAACACGAAATGGATCATCTGAACGGCTTGCTCTTCATAGACCACCTTTCCCGGTTGCGCAGAGACCTCCTCATCAAGAAATACAGAAAAGGCCGTCGCGCCGAAGCGCTATAAACGCGTATTATCATAAAGAAACACTCAACATTTGGTGCGCATTGCTTTATGCGATGTGGTGGGCACGCACATAATCCAAGCCGCGCGAGGCAAAGAACGATATGATCCCTTTACGCGTTATTTTTATGGGAACGCCTGATTTTTCTGTCCCGGCGTTAACCGAAATCATCGCGGCGGGGCATGACGTTCTGGCGGTGTACACGCAGCCGCCTCGACCGGCGGGGCGCGGCATGGCGGCTCGCAAATCGGCCGTGCACAACTTTGCCGAGGAAGCGGGCATTCCGGTCTTTACGCCTCGCACGCTGCGTAACGAAACAGTGCAGCACGAGTTCGCCGAGCTGGGGGCGGATGTGGCTGTGGTCGCTGCTTATGGGCTGATTTTGCCACGCCCTATCCTCGAATATCCGGAATATGGTTGCTTGAACATTCACGCTTCGCTGTTGCCGCGTTGGCGGGGCGCTGCGCCTATTCAACGCGCGGTCATGGCGGGCGATAAGGAAAGCGGCGTCGTCATCATGCGCATGAACGAAGGGCTGGATACCGGGCCGGTCTGCTTGGGCGAGCGCGTGGCTATCGGCCCCGACATGACAGCAGGAGAGCTGCACGACGAACTTTCATTGCGTGGCGCAAAGCTGATCTCACGGGCGTTGGAGCGCTTGCCGGAAGGGCAGCTCAAATTTCGTCCGCAGCCCAAACATGACGTCACTTATGCATCCAAAGTGCTGAAAGATGAAATCCGCATCAACTGGAACCGTCCGGCGCATTTGGTGCACAATCAGATCCGTTCGCTATCTCCGCATCCGGGTGCCTGGTTCGAAGCGCTACTGGGAGGGAGCACTGAGCGTATCAAAGTGCTACGTAGCGTCGTTGTGGAAGGCAGGGGCCCCCCCGGCTGTTTGCTTGACAATCAGTTAACGATTGCCTGTGCCGAACATGCCGTGCGGCTAACGCGTGTGCAGCGCGCAGGCAAAAAGCCAATGCTCGGTGCTGAGTTTTTGCGTGGTTGCCCTCTTGCCAGCGGAACGCATTTCGCCTGAGCCCTTCAGTTGAAGCTGCGGTTTTTAAAGTTTGCGTTCAAATGTAACGCAGGCTCACTTCGGCTATTTCCTCACTTAGGTCACGAGACTTTCCATAGGATTCAGGGATCAGAAAGACCCACCTGATATTATATGCTCTGCCAGACAAGGTTAACCACTGGTTTTGCGTCAGGGCGCCGTAATCGTGAAGGGTATAATTTTTACAGAATTTCTGGAGATGGTGGAGGAAGAAAACTCGTCCGCCTTTCTGGAAGATGTTATTGCGGCAGCAAAGCTTGGCTCAGGCGGAGCTTACACTGCCGTGGGGAACTATCCTTGCGAGGAACTTCTTAAGCTTGTCCGGCTGGTATCCACCAAAACAAACACCACGGAAGCGATTTTACTCAAGCGTTTTGGTGAACGTATTTTCATGACTTTTTGCGAGCGCTTCCACGGGCTCATTCACCATTCGCACAGTTCATACAATTTGTTCGAACAAGTGGAGCACACCATCCACCGTGAAGTGAAAAAGCTCTACCCTGATGCTGAATGCCCTACGTTTGAACTCGAACGTCAGTCTCCGCTGCGCTATTCGCTGATTTACAACTCTCCGAAACCCCTTGGCGATTTATGCGAGGGCATCATTAATGCAGTGCTTAAATATCACGGCGAGAAAGTCATCCTTGTCCGCACGACCTTACAGTCCAGCCCAATAACGCGGATACGTTTCGACTTCACTATTCAGGGTGGTAGGGATGGAAGATCATAATTACCTTGAACGCCGCATTGCTCGCGAAGTTGCAAGCCGAAAAGAAGCTGAGAGATTATTAGAACTTAAGAGCGAAGAACTTTACGAAAAAAATAAGAAACTTCAGCGAAATACTGAACAATTATCTCACGCAATGGATTTGCTGCATTCAATAATGAGGGCGACTCCAGAAATCATTGTCTCATGCGATAGCCATCATATCATAGAGAAAATCACTGATGCTGCCCAAGGAATACTGGGGTACGAGCAAGAAAAACTGATTGGATCGCATATTTCTGTCATCTTTCCAGAGTTTTCGCCTGAAGACATAAACTCTGATTCTGAAGCAATTACCCTGCCATCAATAAATACAAGGCGATCTGATGGTAAATATTTCTCTGCTGATGTTAGCGTTACACGTTTGACGGTTGATGAAAAGCTATCAATTATCTTTGCTATTCGTAGTCATGACACCCATCATGTAATGGATAATTTGAAAAACGATGTCTATTGGCAGCTTCATGAAACGAGACGATTGGAATCAATAGGCGCACTGGCGAGTGGTTTGGCGCATGAACTGAACACGCCGATGCAGTTTATTGGAGATAACATCACTTATATTGGTGAGTCTCTTGAGAAAATATACAAATCATATCTGCATTATGATGCGCTAAAATGTAAATGCGAAAATATTTCCTCGTTAAGAAGTGAAGTTGATGTAATTAATAAGTTTAATAAGAAAATAAATCTTGGTGCTTTGGCCAATGATATATTTAATGCCATTAAAGAAACTTATGATGGCGTTAATCAAGTCTGTCAGATATCACGATCGATGCGTGAATTTACTCATCCTGGCTCCGATACACCGGAACTTGCGGATATCAATAAGGTCGTACAAAGCGCACTTACCATTTGCCGCAGCCGATCCAAACACATCGCCACAGTAGACACCGACTTTATGCCCAACCCTCCCAAGATCTTATGCCGCCCCAGTCAAATTCAGCAGGTTGTTGTCAATATCGTTGTCAATGCAGTTGAGGCGATTGAAGAGCAAGGCATACAAGATGGAAGGATTTTTGTTAAAACAAGCTTGTTTAAACAGTGCTTTAGAATAGAAATTGGTAACAATGGTCCAAGAATTAATGAAAAACTGCGAGAGAAAATATTTAATCCGTTCTTTACGACAAAACGGATTGGCCAAGGAACCGGACAAGGGCTAGCGCTCGCCAAAGATATCATTGTTTCGCAACACGGCGGTTTCCTGCGTTTGGTGGAAACGCCTGAATTTCCAACGACTTTTCTAATCGATTTACCGCAAGAAACTTCGGTCGTAACGTCACCTGGAGGGATGGTCAGCCATGCCTAAGCTCGAAGAAAAAGTGCTGCTGGTGGATAATGAGCCGCGCATTTTGGCTGGTTTACGACGCCGTCTGTCTAGTCATTTTAATCTGCTGACCGCCGAAAGCTGCGCCGAAACCATGAAATTACTTGAGGAGCATAACGATATCGCCGCAGTGGTCGCCGATATCCGGATGCCCGATATGGACGGCATAGAACTGTTGCGCGAAATGCGCCTGCATTGGCCGGATGTACGCCGTATTGTGCTTACTGGAAACACTGATCAGTCCACAGCCGTTGCGGCCGCCAATCAAGGCAAGGTATATCGTTTTTTCACCAAGCCATGCGATACCGACCAGCTTGCTGCCGCCTTGCATGACGCTTTGGAGGAATACCGCCTCACCACACATGATAAAGCCGCGCGTCAAACGCTGGAAGTTCAAGCCGAAGCAGGAGAGCGGGCGCGGAAAGCGTTCCTTTCCAATATGAGCCATGAACTGCTAACGCCGCTCAATCACGTGATTGGTTTTTCCGAAGTGTTAGAGCAGCGTTGGCGCGATAAAGGCGAAACGGAAACGCTGGAGTATCTTGATCATATTCGGGAAAGTGGTCATGCGCTCATGCGTTTTGTCCATAGAATACTTGAAATCGCGCGCCTCAGCTCTGAAGATAGCCAAAACAGCCGTTCAGTTCTGGAAATCGCCCCGATTGTCCGCGATGAAATAGCTAAATTGCGACCGCAAGCGGCGCGACGCAACGTTACCGTATCGTTTCACGCGCCGATGCAGCCGCTCTATATCGAAGCCAATGAACATGATTTACGTCTCGCGCTGAAGGAGCTTCTTGATAACGCAGTCAAGTTCAATCGCGTAGATGGTCATGTCGGTGTTGCGATCAGTCAGACCGGCGATGAAATTCTGGTTCGCATCGCTGATACCGGCATCGGCATGGGGGACAACCAAACCGAAAAGCTGGCGCACGCCAGCACCAGCGGTTCCGATGACGACACCCACCAATTTCATGGAATTGGCGTTGGTTTAACGCTTGCAGCGCTTTTTGCCACAGCTCAAGGCGGCAAGCTGACAATCGACAATCGCCGCGATAACGGTACGTCGGTTATGCTGTTACTTAAGCGCTCCTCATCACGGGAGAAGGCGGCTGAACAGAGTATGCATGCCCAATCCGTATAGCTGGAGCAAATGCAATAAGACGACGCATGGCGCGAAAACAAAACTTAGGCCACAATTCAGCCTTATTGCCAAAATATAAAACAACCATAA
>JARRLC010000128.1:0-9023 GCA_037387425.1 Alphaproteobacteria bacterium | reverse complement strand
CGATCAAGAAGCGGCATGTATATCGGATCGTCGTCAGTGATCTCAAAGCCAAACGCGCGATCTGGTTCGGCGGTGAGGAAATCCTGGCCTGTGAAGAGGCGGGTCACACAGTGACACTGCCCAAACCGATGACATCGGGCGCAAAGGCGAAAGGCCGTTTCGGCAAGCAGGACTTTGTCTATCTCGCCGGTGACGATGTCTATCGTTGTCCTGCGGGTGAGCGGCTGACCTATCGCTATACGAGCGAAGAAGACGGCAAAACTCTGCGTCGTTATTGGACTTCCGGCTGTGCCGCCTGCCCGCTGAAATCTCAGTGCACCACGGGCAAAGAGCGTCGCATCACGCGATGGGAGCACGAGCATGTCGTTGAGGCGGTGCAGCGGCGGCTCGACGAAAATCCTGAAGCGATGCGTGTACGGCGCGAGACCGTCGAGCACCCTTTCGGGACCCTGAAGGCGCGTATGGGAGCGACGCATTTTCTCATGAAGACGCTGCCGAAGGTTTCCACCGAAATGGCGCTGCATGTGCTTGCCTACAATTTCACGCGTGCGCTGAACATTATTGGCGTCAAGCCGTAAATGGCAGCGATCGTCGCATAGTGGCGGGCACTGTCACCGCTTCTTGCAGTCTGGGATACGTGTATAATCCTCTGACGCCGTGTCATGTATGTTCAGAAGCACCAAAAACGGGAAGAACGTATTCAAATCGGCCATTCTTGCAAAGCTCGCCTTCACATGGGCTGTCCCAGTCCCCTGTGGGCAGTTTTCACGCAGCCAGGGTCGGGAGCAGAAGTTGTACGAAGATCGCGGCAGTTGTTCCTCAATAAGCCGACAATTCGGCTTTCCGTTCAACTTATCGGGGAGCGCGAAAACATCGCTTCATATAGTGGCGGACAATCCCGAAATCACAGCTCATCAAGGATACCAGCGATGTTCAGACGCAAATCCTTGCCCTCAAGGCCGAATTGCGCTTTTAGCTCAGCCATGCGCTCTTCAAGACGCATGAGTGTAAGCCCCATCTGCTCGATTTGCTCCGCCGATAAGCGCCCACCTTCCACCCGACGCAGCGCCTGCCGCTCCAATAGCTGGCGGATCGTCTCAACGAGGCTCAGCACCAGCTTGGCGAGGTCATGCTGCACTGTGTTCGGATCGAGCGTAACGCGATTGCCAGACGCTCTGTTAGTCAGGAGATCGGACAAGAGGGACGCGTCCGCACCATCAAAGCTAGCAACCATGAGGCTATCCGTTTCAGAGCCAGCCATCTCAGTGCGAACAGCCTCAGGCGAGGACGTTGTGTGCGGTATCGACATGCGCGCTCTTTCCAGATGAAGGGGAAACACCAACGCTCACAAAAGAAAATGGCGGCCATGGTCCGGTGCAGAGGAAGTCTAACTCTGGCTCAGCAAGGCGCATATCATCAAGCGCGGCGAGAAACGCAGCAAGCCGCTCGCGTGGCAGCAGGAAGGCTGCGGAAATGGCGGACGCGTCTGATTGGGTTTGCGCGCGCCAAGAAGTTGCCCCAGCAAGCGCGACCAGCGGACTGTCTTCAGCGCAAATTTTTGCGGCCAGTTGCTCGACCACCTGTCCACGTTGCAGGCGCAGTTCGTTTTCGGCGTACTTGCGGGCGATGTAATGCGCGCCTGGCCCTTCGGTAGCCTCCTTAATGAAAGGCACCGCCTGAGCCTTACTTTCGGCCTGCGAGTTCTGCTCCCTGCGGTCAGCTACGGACACGCCCAGCTCAATCTGCCCACGCAGCCGCCGCAAATCGGCTAAAAGCGCGTCCTGGCGGCTATTCAGCGCCTGTTCCAGGTCTTCGCGCCCTGAAAAAGTGGTGCCGAAGCGGGCTGGTAGCACGGCTCCGGCTTCCTCCGCCATAAGCGCATCAAGCACGCTCATGTGGAGGCGCGCAGTCGCTACATCGCCTGCCGGAGCCCTAGGCAACCGTGCAGCAACTGCGCTAAACTTATCGAACGGTAGAATTTCCGGCGGAACGCCCGCAATACCTGGCGGCAGAGTTTGCGGTTGAACGCAAAGGTCAGTGATCGCATACAGGTAGTGCATGGTCAGCTTCCCCTTTGTGTGGCTTGGGAACAGACCGCAACTGTTCCGCCGTTTCCACCGAACTCAGTAACACTTTTAGCCCTACATAGATCAAATCGACGTCCGCGATGGAAATCGTCAAATCGCCCACGATCACAACACCACGATTCAGAATCCGATCCAGAAGCTCCGACAAGGCGAGCTCGCAATGGGGCGATTCAATGCGGCCCATCGGATGCCCCTCCCGTATCGACTGAGGCGAAGCTGTATGGCGGCCACGGACCGGTTAGTATCAAGTCAGCGCCTTGGGCGGGAAGCGTCTCGGCGAAATGCGCTACCGTTTGCTGGAGTTCTACCGTGCGGTTGACTGCAACGAGATAAGAGGCATCAAGGATTAACAACCGGGACTTGCTGCCTAGCTGTGCCCCCAATTGCTGTTGCGCCGGATTTGGTGTTGCCTCTTTGGAGAGCGCCGCAAGCTGGCCGTGGATGTTTTCTGAAAGACGGCTTAGTACCTCCCGCAATTCCTCGCTGATCGCATCATCAAGTTTTTTTCGAAGGAAATACGCCTTGCCGGGCGAGGCAGCGGTCATTTCAGCTTTAAGTGTCGCTACGGCGAGAGTGTTTTCAGCCATGGTGCGGCTTGCATCCATATCGGCGAACAACTTGACGCCCCATTCCTGCGCGCCTGCCACACGGTCAAGCACGCGGGCGAACTCACTGCCTTGCCGCTCAAACAGCGCAAGGATGTCATCCATGTTACGGCATAATGCACCGAATTTCACAGGTGCAACGGTGCACAGTGAAGCCATCGCGGCGAGTACATGGTGATGTGCAAGCGCGCGGCCCGTCGCCCAATCCTGGGTACTTGTTTCTGGTGTTTCCGGCGGAGCGAAAGCGGTTTGCGGAGCGCGGCTCGCCACCACGGCGAGGTCGCCAGCGGGCAGCAACTCCACCGGCACGCCGGGGACGATCCCTTCTGTAGGAGGCGCTACGCCTGCTGCCATCGCATCGCGACCAACTACGCCGTACACATATACAGCGTCCGTGGCGTCATGCCCCTCTGGCGGTGAGGAAACAAAAGCAGCGTTATGCGCGGCGGCGCTCATGCGGCGACATCCTGTTGCGCGCTTGACGATGCGGAAATGTCCGGATTTAAGCGCATAACGCTAATCGCCAGCGGCGACGGTCCATCACGGCGCAACGCCTCACTGGAGGTTTTCGCACAAGCTGCAAGCAGATGATATGCCTGGGCGAGTTCGCTCATGTCTTCCGTGTTGGCGTCGGCTCCTGCGGTGTCGGGGTGATGCGCCTGCGCGAGCCGGAAATACGATGCTTTGATATCGCTGGCGCTCGCTTCATCGCCAAGCTGGAGCAGACGCCATGCCTGTTCGACAACTTCTTGCGGCGGGACGGTCACATTCACACTGACAAATCCTGCCATAGGCAGCGGACCGACACAGCGGAAGGTGAGCTTACCACCCGTCTCCGCATCCAACGCTTCGAGTGCTGTATCGAGGGTCGCGAGGCTCCCCTGTTCCATGAGCAGGCTCAGGTTGGTGACGATATTATCGCCTGCAGGAGCATTGACGGCGATTTCACGCGCAACGGCCTGAAGCTTCTCACGAATCTGTGCGCCAAGTGCGGCGCGGCGGCGTTCGAGCGCATCTTTCACGGCGGCGCCGAGCTGGATTTGGGTTTCCTCCCCGCCGCCAGCCTGAGCTTTGGCGCGCAGTTCAGCTATAGCGCTGTCGCTAGCGATTTCAACGAATATGTCTTGCAACGGCCATTCAACCGCCACGTCCATTTGCAGGCAGCCGGATAGTTCAGCGAGATAAGGCGTGAATTGCGCCTGTCCGAATTGCAACATACGGCGGACAGAGGCTTCATCAGGCAACGTTGTGGCGAATTTCACTGGCAAAACAGTGGCTTTTGCAAGAATAGGCTCTAGCATGCTTTGATGCTCCAGCAGCAAACGCATGGCTTCTTCGCGCTGGAGGTTCTGCAACGCGCCCTCTTCTGGCGCCGCGCTAACAATGGCGGCGATCTCGCCTTCCACAATACCGCGGATACTCCCCCGCGCGCCATTCGGGAACAAGTCGCCAACGCTTTGCGCATCAATTATGCCGTGGAGATACAATCCGCTCATATTGCTTTGTTCCGCTTTGCCATGCGTTCGGTTGCTTCCTGGAAGTGGTGCATTGTGACCCGGAGCTTTTTCACCTTCTTGCTCACCGTTTCGCGGATCGCCGCGAAAGCCGCCTCTCGGCACAGCGCCTCTATGTCGGCCCCCACGAGGGCATCGCTTGAAGCTGCAATTGTTTCCAGATCGACATCCTTCGCCAAAGGCATCCGTGACGCATGCACTTTCAGAATAGCTAATCGCTCCGCCTTGCCCGGAGCTTTCAGCTCCACAAGCGAGTCGAACCGACCAGGGCGCAACAATGCCGGATCGACGCAATCGAGCCGGTTGGTGGCGGCCAACACGAACACGCCTTTTAGCTCTTCTACGCCGTCGAGTTCGGTGAGAAGCTGCGCCGCAATGCGTTCTGCCACCTGATTGCCGCCGCCGCCGCGCGTGGGCGCAAGCGCATCAATTTCGTCGAAAAAGATGATAGCGGGTGTTACCTGGCGCGCTTTGCGGAAGATTTCGCGCACAGCTTTTTCGCTCTCGCCCGCCCACATGGAAACGAGCTGCGGCCCTTTAACGGCGAGGAAGTTCGCCTCGCTTTCACCCGCCAGCGCCTTGGCGAGCAGAGTCTTACCAGTACCGGGCGGTCCATGCAGCACAGCGCCACGCGATGGGCGAATACCGGCTTCGGTAAACAGTTCACGGTGCGTCAGCGGCCAGAGAACGGATTCGGTTAGCAGCGCCTTCACCTCGTCCAGACCGCCAACGTCGCTCCAGCGCACCTCCGGAACTTCCACGGAGATTTCGCGTAAGGCGGAGGGCTGAATTTCCGCAAGGCACTCGTCGAAGTCTCTGCGTTCTACCTGCAATTCCGCGAGCGTATCGGCGGAAATTTGCGCATCGTCAAAGTCGATTTCTGGCAAAAGACGCCTGAGCGCGCTCATGGCGGCTTCGCGGCACAGGGCTGCCAGATCAGCGCCGACATAACCATGGGTGTAACGCGCCAGCTCTTTCATATCGACATCTACCGCTAAGGGCATGCCACGACTGTGGATTTCTAAAATTTCCAGTCGGGCCTCAGCGTCTGGCGCGCCGATGTTAAGTTCGCGGTCGAAACGGCCAGGACGGCGCAAAGCCGGGTCCAACTCATCCGGCATGTTGGTTGCGGCGATGACGGTGATCTGCCCACGCGATTCCAGCCCGTCCATGAGCGCAAGCAACTGTGCCACAACTCGGCGCTCAAGCTGGCGCTCGCCGGAAAGCGCGCCCCGGTTTTGCGCGATAGCGTCAATCTCGTCAATGAAGATGATGGCGGGCGCAGCCTTCTCAGCCTCCTTAAACATATTGCGCAGATGGGCTTCGGAAGCGCCGTACATCTTGTCGATGATTTCCGGACCGTTCACATGGAAGAACTGCACACCCACCTCATGAGCACAAGCGCGCGCAATCAATGTCTTACCGGTACCAGGTGGGCCAAAAAGCAAAAGCCCCTTAGGCGCCTCAATCCCAAGATGCAGAAAGACTTCAGGAAATTTCAGCGGCAACTCGATCATTTCGCGGACGCGGCGCACCTCGCGATGCAGACCGCCAATATCCTCATAAGTGACGGCGCTTTCGCCACCGCTTCCACCATCTTCGAAGCGCACATTTGTTGAGGCGTCTATAAGAACCGGGCCATCCGGATCGGTTTTCGCCACCGTATAGCCAAAGTTTTGCGAGCCTGCCGGATTGACGCGGATGAGGTCTTTCGTAACCATCGGCTGGCCTTGCAAAAGCCGCGCGATATGCCGCCGATAATGCCTGGCGGCTCCGGCCGCCGCGCGATCAGGCGAGAGCACCACGCTGCGCGCTGATTTCGCCGTTGCCGCATAAACCTTGACATGCTGGTCGAGGCTCACCCCGGCGTTGGCGCGCAAAATGCCGTCCATCTGAATGCAGCCTTGCTCACGCTCAGACGCATGAGCGGGCATAACACGCGCCACGGTTTCGCGTTTACCAGAAACAGCGACGACATCTCCGGTCGCTACGTTTAGCGCGTTCATATCTTGCGGATCGAGCCGGACGAGCCCGCGCCCAACATCACGCGATGGCGCTTCGACAACCTGAAAAGACATGCCTGACGGCGACGAACGCCCCTTCGTGGAAGAGGCCGCGCCGCGTGACTTACCCTTGCTGCTCATGCCGAAACTCCCAGCCGTTCCTCAAGCCGCCCCACGCGTTCAAGCAATACGCGGTTTTCTTCTTCCAGTTCGCGTGCACGGGTGGTGAGCATAGGGTCCGCTTCCCACCAGTCGATGCCGAGTTCCTTGGCTTTATCCACCGAGGCGATCAGCAACCGCAATTTGATGCTGAGCAGCTCGATATCGACGAGCGAAACGGTGATATCGCCCGCAATAACGATGCCTTTGTCGAGAACGCGTTCTAAAATGTCGGCGAGATTTGTCGCCTGTAGCGACTGCTGTACGTGCGGACTCATGGGGGCTTCCCTTCTTAATTCTGGGCCGCTGTCAGACGAGATACTAGATTTGCGGGAATTTCTGAAAGTTTCGCGGGAGCGATAGAGCGTTTTTCCGCGTCGAATAATGTTTTAACCAATTGTTATTTTTTGTTTTGTTCCGAAACGCGTCCCGCCCCCCGTTTTCATGAGGGCAGGCTTTTTCAGTTTTACGCACTAAAACGCTTTAGTGCAGATCCCCAGTCTGATCCCGCGTATAGCGGTTGCCACGGCTGTAGCTCATCAGATTGCCTTCGCCATCAAGGTTAACATTGTAGGCGGCGAGCACATCGGTGGAGTGGGGAATGCGCGCCAACTCGACCACATTGACGATGATATCCCATCCCTCTGTTGAGCGAGATACTGACGAAACACTGTCCACCGACATTCCTACCAATCGGGCTGCTTCTGCTGCAGAAAAACGCTTTACCATGACTGGCTCCGGCACTACTTCCTCTGACTGTGTCGTATCCGCTCTTTCAGAGACCTCTCTGGAATCAGACGTCATTTTTTCCGTAAATGCCATCAACTTCTCGGCATGCGGTAAACTTTCCAGTTCCTGCTGCGTTCCAATTTCGACTTCAGACTTTACGACTGTTTTCTTCTCGCGTGTTTTTTTAGCTTGGTTAGCCCTGGCCATAATTATCTAATCCCCGTCTTCTGCGGCTCTCGCGAAGCCGCGCCATTAAGTCTTCTTCAACGCGCTCGTACTCTTCCTCGTCGATCTCACCCATCTCGGAACGCATTTCTAACTCGGCGAGCTCCTTGCGGATTTTGCCCTCGTCGTAGAGTTCCGCTTCCGCCCGCTCTGCGATGGTTTGAATAAGCCAGAACGCAAAATTAAACGGGCCTGTTACGGGGAAGGTTACAATATTCTTTAACATTTTCTCTGTTTATCCTGCGTCGGTTAGCATGGTATTGCAGAGTTCGTTTTGTTTTTAACTAAACTTTATTATTGACTGCCGAGCATCACTTCTACGAAGTTGTAAGGCGGCACTGGACCGACGCATTTGAACGTCATGCGGCTGTCTTCTTCCGCATCCAGTGCGTTGAGCGCCTCTTCGAATTCTTCCCGATCGGATGCTTTCATAAACAACGCCGCGTTGAGCGCCATGCGCTCGTTTAGCGGCTCGCGCACGACCATATCGGCAGCGAACGACTTGAGCCGGGCGATGATGGCCTCGCTTTCGCTAGCGCGCTTGGCTTCCAGCGCATTTTCCACCATCTCGCCCAGTTTCACGCGCTCGCGATATGTTGCCTCAGGCGAGCGCCCCGCAATCCGATCACGCAAACGGCGGATGTCATCGTTTGCGGCGACTATCTCGTTATAAAGCACGTCCTCCCGCCAAAAGGCTTTCACACCCATTTCGATGTGCCCTTCAAACTTGGCGAGCTGCTGCTTCAGAGTATCGTAGCTGGGCACAAGAACCTGATCGCGAACGGCATCCGCGCACGGCGATATGCTGTTGAACCGGATGGGCAGAATGGTTCGCGAACGCATCACCTCTTCCAGCACCTTCATATGCGCTGTCATATTGCGTTTCGTGCTCTCATATCCAGGAGCGGGCGATTCGCTAACAACGGCGGCAAGTTCCTGATAATTGATTGTGTGAACGGTAAAGTCGCCACCACCGATACAGGGGGAAGCAAACGTTAGCGGCCCATCGGCTGCAATGATGCAATAAATATATTGGCGGCTATCACTGCTCGACTGCTCTTGTGGGGCCTGCTCAGCATATTTCAATTGCATCGCCTAAGTCCTTAAACATGAAATGACGTTTTAAAATGCGCGCCCAAACGCGCGATCGCGTGTAATACGGGTGCAAAAGCGTTTGCAGCCCATTCCTGGAGCTGGGAAGCGTCCATATCGGCAGTTAACGCGCTATAGCTGTTGCAAAGCTGGCGGTAGATGTCTGCCACCTCGGGTTCGATGTGGCGGAACGCTTCGCGCTGGAGCAAATCGTCCAGCGCATCGGCTAGTTTCTGAGCTCCAGCGCGCGCAAAAGCCGCCGTTTCTAGCGCAACGCGCGCATGGGCTTCCAGCGAGGCAAGAAGCAGCGTGAGCGCTACATCGTTCTCGCTGAGCCGTCCTTGCGTCACTTCTGTTTGCAAACGGGCTTCCAACATGATTCGCGCTTCTATTCCGGCGCGGCCTCCTGTCAGACTCTGACGATTGAGTGCAAAGAGCTGAGCGCCAAGCCCAGCGCGTATTACGAGTTCATTCGCGAAAACTTCATGCGGTACGTGAAGACACAGCTCATTCGCTAGAGTCTCCAACGCCTTGGCGGTGTTGGCGGAAGCGGGTATTTGCCGCGCATCATGTGTGGGCGCTGCTGGGCTGATCGTCACGCGTAGATTG
>JARRLC010000127.1:0-7228 GCA_037387425.1 Alphaproteobacteria bacterium | reverse complement strand
TCGAAGCGCGTTTCGGGCTGACGCTTGGGCAAATCTATATGGCGAGTGAAGGTCTGTTCGCTGTCAGTTGTTCGCACGGACGCTTACATCTGGCTGAAGACGCGAATTTTTTCGAATTCAAACCAGTGGCGGATGGTCTCGTTACGCCGCTGGTGACCGGTTTCCGCCGTCAGTTCCAGATCATGGCCCGCTACCGGATGAACGACCTTCTGCGGCTCGCGGATGAGCCTTGCCCGTGCGGTTCACCGCTGCGGGTGGTGGACGAGGTCATCGGCAGAATGGACGATGTCTTTGTCTTCGCACGGGCGGATGGCCCTCCGATTCTCGTTACGCCGGATGTGATGCGCAATGCGGTTCTGGACGCTGCGCGCGATATCACCGATTTCCGTATCCTCCGGGAAGATCACGAAAAGGTTGCGCTTGTGTTGCCCCCCAGTCTCTCAACGGCTAGCGCGGAGGCCGCACACGCAGCATTGGCGGAGGTTTTCACGCGAGCGCAGCTTTCGCCAGACATTCAACTGCGGCGCGAGGTGTTGGCGATGGCGATGGATCCTTCGACCAAGCTCAGGAGAGTCGAATGCCGGTTGAAAACGGGTGGCTGAGGGGCGGACCATGACGCAGCCGCTTCCTCGCACTTTAGAGCCGACAGGCGGCATCGGTGGCGTACTGAACAAACCAGAGACGGTGCGCCGGTTCGCTAAGCTGTTCAACGCATATCCTGTGGCAGAGCTGATCGCCAATCTAACGACTGAGGTTGGCGCAATAGAGATCGATGGTCGGCATTTTCCGCTTACCGTCAACAGCCGGGCCGACGCGCCGAATTGCTATATCTGCTGTCCGAGTAGCGCATATATCGACTATGCGATTGACGAAACACGCAATTTTAGTAGCAACCCACTGCACCGCCAGGCAATTCGCGCGCTGCTCAGCGCCTGCGCTCCGCTGGTTTTTGCGAGCGGGCTTGATCATCAAGTTCAGGTCAACAACTGGCTGTTGTCCACAAATCCGGTGCCCGATATCAGCCCGTCTCTGGCTGTGGCGATCATGGAAAAATTGCGCGCGCGGTATCCTGATCGAGCCATCGTCATCCGCTCGCTGAACGAAAGGGCAGATAGCCAATCGATCGCTTCACTGAAGGCAGCGGGATTTCGCATGCTGGCAGCCCGTCAGGTCTATCTTTTTTCCGGGAAAGCACTCCTGGCGCGCCAAACCCAAAACATGCGCTATGACCGCACATTGCTGCGGAAAACGCCTTACCGTTTCGCGAGCGGCGACAGCTTCACGCATCAAGACTATGAGCGTTCCGCTGAGCTTTATAAAATGCTCTATCTGGACAAATATACGCCGCTCAATCCGCAATATACCTCACGCTATATTCGCGAGATGCACCAGCGTGGGCTGTTCGAGCTTATCGGCTTTCGCGATGCCGACGGCCAACTCGCGGCGGTTTCCGGTTTCTTCGAGAACGGCCTGACATTGACCCAGCCAATCGTGGGATATGACACCACTCTGCCTTTGCGCGACGGGCTTTACCGGCTGGTCATGGCGACCGGCCAAATGATCGCCATTAAACGCGGGCTTTTCTTTAACATGAGCGCAGGTGCGGGGCATTTCAAACGCTTGCGAGGCGCTCAACCAGTGATCGAATATAACGCGGTTTACTCAAGTCATCTTCCGCGAAAACAGCGCATAGCAATCCGAATAATGGAAAGTCTGTTGGCTCGCATAGGCATACCGCTTCTAAAGGCATTTGAATTATGAACGACTTGACCGATTGCTGGCACGCTGTCGCCCTAACCTCAGAAATTAAACGCACGCCCAAGCGCATCATGTTTTCCGGACAGCCGGTCGTGCTGTTTCGCTCAAGGGCTGCGGAAATCGCGGCGCTTCACGACCGCTGCCCCCACCGCCATGTCGAATTGTCAGCGGGGCAAGTTATCGACGGTGAGATCGAATGCCCTTATCACGGTTGGCGTTTCAACGCTTCTGGCGACTGCACGGACATTCCGGGGCTGAAAGACGAGGTTCCCAATTACCATATTCCGTGTCTGAAAACCTTTGAGAAGGACGGCGTTCTGTTCTTATCGAAGGGAGAGCCGAAAGACCCGCCCTATCTGCATTGCATGGAAGGGCAGAAAATCATTTTGCGGCTGGTTCGCAGCAGCTCTCAGTCAACGCTCATCGACGCTGCGGAAAACATTCTTGATGCGCCGCATACCCATTTCGTTCACAAGGGGCTGTTGCGGGGCCTGAGTTCCAAGCGCCAGCTTGTCCGCGTTGAAGTGACCGGCGGCCCCGGTTGGGTGGAAGCGCTCTATACTGGCGAGGAACGCCAGCACGGCTTGGTGAGCCGCCTGCTGGAGGGCGAGCGCGTCAAGACGGTTGGCCGTTTCCGCTATCCCGGCATCGCTGAGCTTGAATTCTGGGGCAAAAACGGACTGGCGCTTGCTACGACCTTTCACCTCCGCCAGGTGGGCAAGTTTGTTGAAGGTATCGGCTGCCTGATCGGGCCGCGCAACGGCGTTCTCGATTATCTGAAATCCTTGGCGATCCGTCCTATGTTCTGGATCGCGGTTGGGCAGGATCGCCGTGTGCTGAAATCGGCAAGCGATAATGCGCAGCATTTTCCGGATGCTCCGCCGGTCATCGGGCCACTTGATTTCTTGCGCCGGGATATCAAGGCGATCATGGCTGGCGCTCTGCCATCAGCGGCGGAAACACCGCGCACGGGCTATATTGAGCTTTGATTTGGGCCATCCCATTCTATGTCGCGGGTGGAGGCTTGCTGCAAGGTGATTCGGTGGCGAACGGCCAGCGCGGCGATTTCGCCGAGCGCGCGCCATTGCGCATATTTGGGCGCGGCGTCGCCGGGCCAGTCCAGCAATTCGTCCGCCGCTTTCAAATGCTGACGGAAACGCCTAATCGCCCCCTCCCCCATCCGCAGCGCAGCAGGAAGGCCGTAAACCCACATGGCGAGGCGCACCGTCTGCGCGCGCGTGACATCGCGCTCAATTTCACGCGCGCCGGATGTGATAGCCGCCACAAATCCCAGCGGATCGCGGAAGAAGTGCAGTCCGCTTGTCGCGCGCGGATTACATTCAAGCGGCAGCACCGAGCCGTCCGGTAGACGCATCAGATCAAACGAAATTTGCCCGGTCCAGTTGGTTCGTGCAACAAACCGCTCGACGAAATCCCGCGCACGCACATCCTCAATCGGCTCAAAATATATCCCCGCGCCTTTGCCTGCCCGGTAGAGCGACCGGTAAAGCGAATGCGCCACAAGCTTGCCGCCGTTTGCCACCGCATAGACGCTGATTTCTTCACCGGGCAGAAACTCTTGCGCGATCCAGGGCATTTGCGGTGTGGGCGCTATGTTTTCGAGCTGCTGAGGCGTGGGCTGGATGTAAACGTGGTTTGCAAAACGTGACCACACCGGCTTGAAAACCAAATGCCGCGCCTGAGCCTTAACGGCCAGAAGATCGCTGCGGTTAGTCAAAAGCGTTGTTTCAGGCGCAGCAAGGCCAAAGCCCCGGCAAAGCTTGATGAAGTCATATTTGTTGTGCGCATCTTGCAGCAAACTTATATCGGGCGCGAAAAGCCTTGCGCTCAAGCCGCGCTGTTTCCAAACAGCCGCAAGGTAAAAGACCTCCTCGCAGGTCGGAAGGAAGAGGGACGGATTTTCCCGCGCGATGAGCGCTTCTACAGCGTCGCCATAGCGTTCGAAAGCGAAGCGTGGCGGCGGCAGGCGGATATAAGAAGCGCAAGCTTTGCTCGCCGCCGACAACGGATATGCCGGCGTGTCGGCCAGAATAACGCGCCAGCCAGCACCGTGAAACAGGCGAGCCAGATGCAAAGCTACCGGCGCTCTTGCTCCCGTTATCAAGACAGACGCGTCATGGCGTAGGCCGGGCATTCGTTTCATGCTCCAATTACCGAGGCCATTTGATCACAGCCCTTGAGAATTCCGTTGTATCAAATCCAGACAGCGCGATAATCACGCCATGCTTTCTAAATAAGCTGGATATAGTCCTACATTCTTTAAGTTATTGAGAGGGACAGGGGGAATGTCAGACACCGCTGCGACTGTTACAGCAACCAAAGCCGCACCCGCTACAGGGAAAAAGGTTATCCGCGCCGAGCGCATTTCTTTTGCACGGCTGCTAATACGCGCTTTGGGCATTTCATTTGCGAGCATCATAAGCTTGGCGCTGGCGTTTTATGCGTTTTATGCCATGCCGCAGGTGCAAGATCTGCTGTTTGACGCCAAACCTTATCTTGCTCAAGAATTTATTTATTGGGCTGGCTTTTATATCGTCGGCATTTTTCTGTGGGCGCTGCCGCTTGTATTCACCGCACGGCTGCTCTTGCTTCAGAATTTCGATGAAATCGGCGTGGATAGCGAAGACCGCTTCCGTTTCATCATTTTCCGACTGCCTAGCATGTATGTGGTCTTCGCCTTCCTCGCGGTGTTGATCGGCATTTTAACGGCTGCCAGTAATCTGCCCACGCCATCGCCTCTGCATTTGGGCAATCCGGCGGAAGGACCGCTTCGGGACTATATCGAACAGCACCTTATTACGCTGTTCTTCGTCACCCTGGTGGTTTTGGTGCTGGTGATCATCCGCAACTTCTTCATCCTGGGCTACGGCAAGCAAATGCAGGGGCTGGAAACGAAAAATCCAGCGGCGTTCAAGAAAACGCTTATCCGTTTCGAAAAACTGGCCAATAAAGTACATGCCGACCTTGATGCGATGGATTTGCATCTCACGCAACTAAAGCCCGACTTTCTCTCAATGGAAACCTGGATTGCTGCGCAGCGCGTCAAGGTGTTCATGTGGCGCTATATGAGCTGGGTGTGGTGGATCATCTTGGCGCTGATTGCCTTGCATTTCATTTCCTATTCCGAACATGTGCAGGGCTTGTTCGCGGCGACTGGCGTTCCGTCTTCCGATTGGTTCAGCAGTACCATGAACCTGATTTCCGACACCTTGTCGATGAAGCGCGCAGTGTTTTTGCATGTGCTGTTCGGGGCTTGGCTGCCGTTCATCGCCTTTCTTGCGCTTTTGTCCAATCGTTACCAATTCCCGTTTATTGCAACGATCATTGTTGTGGCCATCGGCCTTACGCTGTTCATCAGCGACGGCCATGACATGCGGGTTATCCCTCTCGACGCCAAACAGCAGGCAAAACTTAATCCGCCGAGCTTCCAGGATGCCGTTAGTAAATGGAAAGCCGCTAGCGGCTGGAACGATAGGGGATGCGAACAAATTCCCGCTGAAGACCCCAGACTGAAAGACTGCCCTCGTCCTATCATCGTGGCAGGCGAAGGCGGCGGCAGCCGCGCAGCTTTCCTGACCGCGAGCGTGCTCGGCAGTCTGGAAGACCAAAGCCTGGATCAGGTCCGCGATGATTCGACCGCCCGGCCATTCCACAAACAGCTCTTCGCGATCTCCAGCGTATCGGGAAGTTCGGTCGGCGCTGCTTTTTATATCGGCGCGCTGCAACGCCAAAGCTGGGTTCCGCTTGAGAAGCTCAAAAAAGCGCTTTACCGGCAGCGGCTCTGGTTCCTCAATGTTGCAAATGCTGGCAAAGATAACGAAAAATTCCTGCATGACGCCGTGACTTACAAAGACGCGTTGCAAGCCACGCTGTCGAACGATTTTCTCTCGCCGGTGATGATGGGCTATCTTGCACGTGACGTGCCCACATTGTCGCGCTTTCCCATGGTCTTGGACCGCGCGGGCGTTATCGAGACCGCCTGGGAAGACGCTTTTGCAGACGTGTACGGCCTGTCGCGCCAAAAATCGCCGCTGTCAGCGCCACTGCAAACCTTCATAGCTGGCGAGACGCCTGATAAGTGGATGCCGCTTCTGTTCTTCAATTCAACGTCAATCGAAACAGGTCGCCGCATTCTGATCACGCCTACGAAAATCAACGCGCCACTGAAAGACGGCTCGGTTCTTTTCGCCGACACCTACGACTTGCACGAACTCGTCTGTTCAAACAAAAATGTTGCCAATCTACGCTTGGCGGACAAAATCGCCCGCTTTTTGCCGAGCATTTTCAGTCCGTTATCAGGCGTGGAATGTAAAGACGGTAAACCTATAACAGCCGACATCAGATTGAGCACGGCGGTAAGCCTCAGTTCGCGCTCGCCGTTTGTGTCGCCGCACGCCAATATCCGCGATAAGAACGCGCAAGTGGTCGATAGCGCCGTGGATGGCGCCTATTTCGATAATTCCGGCGCCATTACCGCAATCGAAATTGCGCGCGGGTTGAAGGTCACCGATGAACGGCTGTTGCCTTTCGTCGTGCAGATATCAAACGAACCCGAATGGTTCCCCGAACGCTGCGAAAACGGTCGCCGTCAGTCTGTTTTACGCCCTCCCCTCCAAGACGAAGCTGATCTGAAATCGCTCGGCACATTTGGCAATATATTCACCGTCAATGCAACGCGCATTGCTCGTTCCTATGAGACTATCATAGAAATGCCAAGGCAAATTAGCGCGATGAACAACGGCGTTATTTCGGGCAAGCAGATATACATTTGCCCGCAGCGGAAAGAAAACTTCTTCTGGGGCAAGATTGTTTCTGCATCTACGCCAGATATGAGAGTAAGAAGCCTGCAAATGCAACGGAATATCCAGGTGACCACCAAGGAACATTCCGCGCAAGGCCGGAAAAGCGTGTCGCTAAGCTGGTGGCTGTCGCCGCCGCTGCAAGCCTATCTTGATGCGCAGGTTTACTCGCGACACAACAAGAGAACGCGGAATTGTGTTCTCTCGCTGTTGCGTAGCAATACCGCCGGTCAATATTTTGGCAGACGCGATCCGTGTGGGTTTAAGGCTCGACCGCATATCAGCCGCCGGCGCCGTATATTCGAGCGGTAACAGCAGCATCCTGGCGGGCGTCATAGGGGATGCCCGCCGTTGACAGCTCAATACATCCCCTCCCCTGCCCTTTTTTCATGGGGAGAAGGTGGCCCGAAAAGGCCAGATGAAGAGGCAAACGTCAAACTTTGTGGAATACGATACAACGTGACATGCGCTGGAGCGGGATGCGGTAAATCTGGTACGGCATCCCGGTTTATATGTATCCAGCGCTTAAAGCATTTTCAGCAAAAGTTGCGAGACTTCCCGCGCTCGTGGAAATGCGACATAATAAAGAGCTTGAGCATTTTCAGCAAAGGTTGCAGACCTTTGCGCTCGTGGGAATGCGATGGAATAGG
>JARRLC010000126.1:0-8828 GCA_037387425.1 Alphaproteobacteria bacterium | reverse complement strand
CCAAAACCGTCCGCGAAGCCAAGTTGAAGCAGCGCGGCATCAACCGCCGGATCAAAGAGCTGAAGAAAAAGCTGAAAACAATTGGCGGCAAAACGCAAAACCGCACCGAGATGCGCGTTTATGTGAAGGCTGCTTCGCCCATGGAAACCACGCTTACGCTCCAGTACCAGGTGCCTTCAGCGTCGTGGAGCGCATTTTATGATGCGCATCTGACCACTGGCGACCAGGCAGATGGCGCGGCGCGGAAACTTTCGCTCACGCGTTACGCCAGCATTTCGCAATCCAGCGGCGAAGACTGGGAGAATATCGCGCTGTCGCTTTCCACCACCAAGCCCGGCACCGCCACAGCCGCGCCCGATATGGCCATGCTGAGCGTTGATTTTACGGGAGGGGCTGCTCCAAGTAACATTGGTAACAGCCTCGGTCAGCAACAGAGCAATACGCGCGTGATCCTCGAAAAACGCAGCTATTTCGACGAGCACAACAAAAAAGTGCGTGTGAAAAAAGTTCTATTAAAAGGGAAATCGCAATCGCACCGGCAAATTATCGCGTCAACTTTCCAGGCGGTTCACGCCATTTCAGGACGCGCCACTATCAAGAGCACCGGCGAGGCTAAGCGGCTGCAAATCGCCGACGACAACATGGAGCCCAAGCTGCTCGTGCGCACTGTGCCGCGGCTCGATCACAACGCCTATCTCTACGCCAAATTCGCCATGCCGAAAACGTCGTCGCCGGTTATTGGCGGACAGGTTACGCTCTTGCGCGATGGCGTTTATGTCGGAACTGGCGCGTTGCCGCAACTCGCACCAGGCGAGGAAATGGAACTCGGCTTTGGCGCCGACGAACGCGTAAAAGTCAAACGCGTGGTGAAAGAAGACAAAAAGGGCGAAACCGGCACCTTCTCCACCACCCGCGTGGTTGAGCGCAGTTACGCTATCATGGTCAAGAACCTCCACACGCGCGATGTGCTTTTGCAGATCATCGACCGAATCCCCGTGCCGATGCATCAGGATATCAAGGTGGACTTCGCCATGACCGAAGGCCCCAAGCCGACCGCCCGCGATGTGGACGACAAACGCGGCACCATCCTGTGGCAGATGACCGCGAAACCGGATGAGCAGAAGCAACTAGCGTTCGGTTATCGGCTTACTGCGCCTGGGGGCAAGCTCCTTCAGTTCCGCGAGCTGAACGACGAGCAAATCCAGGCGAACCAGATCATGCGGCGGCGATAACTGTATATCCGCCCCTTTCCGCCTGGGCTACGTCAACGGCATATCACAGGCATGTCAGGGGCAAGATCACGCAATATGAAATGGAGTGTCTATGGGTTCTGTCGCAAATTTCTAACCAAGTCGCAGCAATGCGCACCCCCATTTGCGACAGGACCTACTCAACAGGCCCTAAATCCCCTCCGGCAAGGCCGGACGCGGCGGCTGATAGCCAATGACATAGAGCAGAACCCCTATTCCCATCGTCACAAACCAAGCAGGCAGCACCAGTATCGTCATCAAGACGGGGCTCCAGAGATAGGAATTCACGCCTTCGACAACCTGTTTCGCCTGCGCCAGCGTGGACGGGCTAAGGATCTCCCAATGTTCATACACGGACATGAAAGTCATGGCGCTGTGATTGGCTAATCCGCATACACCGTCATAAGCAAAAGCGGCCAGCGCCACCAGCAGGAATACATAGCCGAAAGACCGCAATATCATCGCTTAACGTTCCAGATTTTTAGATTTGCCGGAACGCTAACAAATCGCATCCGGGCGTGCAACAAAGCAATGCGGCGCGGCAGAACAGTGGTGCACGGTTGTTAAGGCGTTGGGCGAGTTCTCCATTCGGGGGGCAAAAGTGGCGGTTAGCGGTTACGCGTACGTCCAAGACGAGTCACTCGCAGACACACGCGCCAAGGCTGTAGATGTCCACCGCATTCTATTTTTGTAAGTGCTTGATATTTAGTCGTAATCACATGAGTTATGCTCATATTGCCGTATTTTTGTTGCAATGCAGCATTTCTATCGCCATTTGTGGTTTGACGCATGCTAAGTTCAGCAGCTTTGAAATTGCCGCCAGAACTGCGGCGGGGGCGTCATAACAGCTAAGCGGGATATTTCGGTGCTCTACCATCTTTTTGAATTCGCGCATGCCGCGCTTAGCCCAACACGGGCCGTGGCGGGAGGCACGCAGTTTATCTTCCGTAATCCCTTCAATCCGCTTGCGCACACGAGCATGGGGCGCAGCACGGCGGCGGCGGCTGAGCTGCTGGAGCGTTCCACCCGACGTTATAAGAAGCCAGAATTCCGCATTGGCACCACCAAAGTGGACGGCCAAAAGATCGCCGTTGAGGAAAGCATCGTCTGGCAGAAACCGTTCTGCCGTCTGATCCATTTCCGCAAAAGTTTACCGCAAAAAGCCATCGCCAAAGAAACGCGCATTCTTATCGTGGCGCCGCTTTCCGGGCATTACGCCACCTTGTTGCGCGGCACCGTGGAAGGACTGCTGCCGTTTCACGAGGTCTATATTACCGACTGGGCGGACGCGCGCGCAGTTCCCTCTTCGCGCGGCGCTTTTGATCTCGACGATTACGTCGATTACCTCATTGAGATGATACGCCTGTTCAAGGGCGATGTGCACCTCATGGCGGTTTGTCAGCCGTCGGTTCCGGTGATGATGGCTGTGTCGCACATGGAGGCTGCGCGCGATCCGCATATCCCCAGCAGCATGATTTTGCTTGGCGGCCCTATTGATACGCGCATCAGCCCCACGGCGGTGAATGAACTAGCGCAAAATAAGGGCACCGACTGGTTCGCCAAAAATGTCATTACGCAAGTTCCCTGGCCGCACGAAGGGTATGGACGGCTCGTCTCCCCGGGTTTTTTGCAGTTGACCGGCTTTATGTCCATGAACCTGGACCGGCATTTGAACGCGCATAAAGATCTGTTCGTCAATCTCGTGAAGGGCGACGGCGATTCGGCGGAGAAACACCGCGAATTCTACGACGAGTATCTCGCGGTAATGGACTTGCCGGCAGATTATTATCTGCAAACGATTGACGCCGTTTTCGTAAAACACGCGCTGCCGAAAGGCGAGATGATCTATCACGGCCAGCCCATCGCTCCGGACGCAATTCGCCGCGTGGCGTTGATGACAGTCGAGGGCGAAAAAGACGACATTACCGGCATTGGCCAGTGCTCCGCAGCACACGATTTGTGCCGCAATCTGCCTAAAGCCATGAAGAAACACCATTTACAGCCCAAGGCAGGACATTACGGAATTTTTAACGGCTCGCGCTACAGAGCGGATATTGTTCCTGAAATTACGGCTTTCGTACACCGAAACGATGTACGAGGCGGCGGACACATCAAAAAGTTTTTCAAACGCGCGTTTGGCTCCAAGCACGCTGAAAGCGCCCCGCAACAAATCAGGGGCAGCCGTAATGCGCGCAAGAGCGGATCCCCAAAAGTTGTATTGTCACATTTTGATACATGAGGGTAACCTACAGCATGTTGTAATTACGCCTCAGTGTGTGGCTTAATTGATATGCCTTGTTCCGCTTTGGCACAAAAAGGCCCCATTCACGTTAGAAATTTGTTATTACAAGTAGATGTTATTTGGCTTCGTAAGGTGTTGGTATTCCAATGAGATACGCTTTACCATTTGGTCAGTTTCCGGATGTAGTATTTTATTGGCAACATTCTCCTAAAGGATGTTCCTGTATGAGAGGTAAACCGTATGGAGCCAAATACGTTTTATGTTAGCATCGGTGTTTCCTTCTGGTGAATGTCTCGCTTAGGCAACAGCAACAAGTTGGCGCGTATGTTACTACTTCACTAAATAGGAAACGATTCTAATTCCAACCGGGCATTCAGAATGTGAGAAAGCTCATGTTGTTAACCCAGCACCATAACCAAAATGTAGCATTAGCAGTTAAACTAGCCGATGTGGATTGTCCGCTGGAGTTACGACGCTCGCGACGCGCCCGCCGATTTTCGCTGAAAGTTAGCCATACCGAACGCGCGGCCATCCTCACCCTGCCCTCAGAAGTTAAAATCGAAGAAGCTGGAGAGTTTTTAAGCCGCCATATGGACTGGCTTAAACGTCAGATTGAGCGGCTGCCACAGCCCGTTCCCCTTAAAGATGGCGCTGTCATTCCGCTCCGAGGCGTATCCCACAAAGTGGCCTTTGTCGGCGCCGTGCGATACCAAGGCGTCGTATGGCTTGAAGAAACCGACAGCCTCGCAATGTCGGGCGGCCAATGGGATGATCACTGGGACACAGCCTGCGCATGCGCGACACTCCCAGCCGAAAATAAAGCACTTGAGGATACGCGGGATTTCCCGCGTATTTGCGTTTCTGGGGGGGAATCACATGGCCCCCGCCGTCTCAGCGATTGGTTGCGCGCTGAGGCCAAAGCCGACCTTTCGTCTCGCGTTGCGCATCATGCGGCCAATCTCGAAGTGCGCCCCAAACGCATCTCCGTCCGCGACCAAAGCTCCCGCTGGGGGTCGTGCTCATCAACCGGTACGATTAGCTTTTCCTGGCGGCTGATTTTTGCGCCCAGCTATGTGCTGGATTACGTGGCTGCGCATGAAGTAGCCCATCTGCGCGAAATGAACCATGGCCCACGCTTCTGGCGTCTCGTACGCGATACCATGCCAGATGTGGCAAAAGCGCGAAACTGGTTGAAGCAAAAGGGCACTGAGCTACACCGTTTCGCCGTAACGGATTGAGCCGTTACAGTCTTACTTTTCCCAAACATATAAGCTGAGCATATAGGCAGAGAGCGTGGAAATGCTGTCATGCAGTTTTACGTGGCGGCAGAGGCGCGCCCATTTTCGCGGCGGTAGTGGCAAGCGTTGACCAGAACACGCCAAGGTCATCCTTGAAGAAGTGCACCGTGCTCAAGCAAAGGGGTGTACGGATAACCAGCAAACATCACAAAGTATTCATGCAGCAAGAGGACGGTAATTATCAGGATCGCTTCCATCAATATGGATAGGAGGCTTGGCTGCTGAAGTAACACACCAGCTAATAATATCTTTTACAGCGACATTATCCATCTTCAATGTTTGCATAGCATAGATACGTATCAACGCCTCAGCGTTACTGTCTAACGGACACTCTCCACGTTCCCATCGACTGATTGACAAAGGCTCACGACGAACCAACTCCGCCAATTGTGCTTGAGTAAGACCGAGCTCTGTTCGCAAGAAACGTAGTTCTCTACCACTCATACTTGCCTTTTGCTCAAGAATGACTTTTGTAATAGCAATATGAAGGTCATTCACATTAGGAATGCACACCACCTCTTCACCAAAGTCATCTTTAATGAACTCAACACCATCGATAATAACGTTGTCGAGGCCACATTCTGTGTACCGGTACTGAGCCATTACGCCGTCCTCCTAGCATTACTCTAAAAGAAGCAATGCGTCTGAAATCAACATCCACCGCCTTGTATGGGTTCATCAACCCACATAACGGTATTCACCTTTATACTTCGTGTTTTAAGACAGGGGATAACTACAGCCCGCACGTTTCTGTTGTTCGAGTTCGGTGTCGTACATTCAATGCAGTACTTAAAGAACTCCGCTCTTGTTGACGGCTCTCCCGCCTCAAAAACAAAACCGTTCTTCAAGACATACAACACATCACCGGATGCTATTTGACGTGAGCTCATCTGCTCTCGCGCATGCATTGATAACATCAAACAAAAACGCCCTTCCGCTATGCCACGAATATGATCCGTCGCATCGGCAGGTTTCCAGGGCTGGTCATTTGTGCACATGCTGCCAATTATCATCATGATAAGTTGCTAGGTGCCTACCTAGCAAGCAGCGTTTTGTCAACGCATTCAAAAAATCGTCATTAAATTAAACGCATAACGTTTGGAACAGCTATGCCCGCCAAACAAAACACCACCCGATAATGTGCTGTAATAGAATTACAGGCCAAACGGCAAATCCTGCCCAACTCGGCCCGGCTCAGCTTTTTTTGAACACAGATTCGGCGACGCTTTGCGAGCGCTGCTTGGCCTCGCGGGCGGCTTCCACGCGCTGGCGCTCGACGGCCAGCACCTCCAGATATTCGGCGAGTTCCGCCACGGAAAGCTTGGAAAGGTCGGCTCCCAATTCGAAATCGGGGCGTTTCTTCGGGGCTGCGTCGGTATCGTCCCAGACCATAGGGTACGCTCCTTTCCATACCGTGCCGAATCGGCGCGCACAAATACCCTGAAAGTAATCCGCTCACTTCTTACGAAACAAATCCAGCTCAACGACTTTGGCGGTTTTGGCCTCAGCCGTCTCATCCTGCTCGGTTTCGTTTTTGTCGGTGTTCTCGGCGGTCTCGTCCACATCGTCTGCGCTATCAGCATCTTTTACTGAAGCCGTAGCGCCTCCTCCGGTAGCGGAAAGCGCCTCAAACTCCGCAGAAGCCGCAGGCAACAGCGCGGTAGCTTCATCGGCCTCAAACATCTGCTGCGGCATAGCCCCTTCCCTATCGGCGGAAGGCACGAACTGGTTGGGGCTGAGCCCATAAGGCACGCTGGGATCAACGAAATTTTTAATGGCCGCATATGGAACAACAAGCCGCTCCGGCATGTTATTAAAGGTGAGTTTCACCTCAAAGCGGTCCTCATAAACGAACAAATCCCAGAATTTGTGCTGGAGAACGATAGTCATGTCCTCCGGGTATTGTTCCTTCAGCCGCTTGGAGAGGATAACTCCAGGCGCACCCGTGAAGAAGTTGACGAAGAAATGGTGATCGCCCGGTAGGCCGCGTTTCTGCACTCTTTGAAGAACGGCTCGGACAATGCCCCGTAATGCTTCGCTTGTTAAGACATCGTAGCGGATCAAGTCCTCGGACATCGGCACCGTCATTGCAATCGTTAAGTATTAGGCCTCCCCTGGCTAGACCGGTGGCCGTGCCAAAGCGGAGAGCTTCTGTTGCCCGGTGCTCTCCAGACCGCGCCTAGAGGTGCTTAACCGCTAGGACTTCGATTTCGGTATTACAAACCGCATTACGCAGCCTGTGCAACCGGAGCATAGTTGTCGTTTGCAACTATTGTCGGTTTTGAACGATAGAAGCGCGCGCAAACGGAATAAAACTGCACGCGCAACGCCGCTTTCGCCCCTTCCTGGCAATACAGCGCGTTTTGTTCTTATATTTTCCAATACTGTGATAAAAGCCGCAGGAAAAGCCCTGGCCCGCTGGAATAGATTCGCCAACCGCCATCAACGGGCACTTCGCCAGTCTCAAGTTTATCCCAGCCGGCGGTAGCCGCATAACGATCTGAAAACGCGGCATCGCTTGAGGAAAAGAATACGTTGCGCTGGCGCAGATACGCGTGGGCAAGACGTTCTGTCACCAGAATGGGATTAACCACTGCTAACGCGTCGGCCAGTTCATCGCGCTTGCCCGCCTCGGCCAGCACATCGCAGTAACGCAAATGCGCGTGCACATACATCAGCGCGATTTCGCGGCCTACGAACGCAGCGCTCTCTGCGCGGCGGAACAGCCGCTCCAACCCGCCAGAGTAAGGCATCATGCGATCCATCAGGCGTGCGCCGTCCGGGTAGGATAGATGCTTGCATATCAGGCTGATATGATGCGCGGCTTCTTCTGGCGTGAGCAAGCCGCCCGTGATGGCGCTGCTCATGGCGATCAGCGAGTAATGGATGCCGGTGCGGGCGTCGCGTGGGTGTATAAGCAGTTCGGGCTGGGGCTGTTTTTGGTCTCCATCAAACAGCCCGTATCCTGCCACCACCCCATCAGCCATCAGAAGGGTGCAGAAATCAGCACGGATGCTGGCGGCAAACACATCGATTTCGCTGGCGGCATCGCCCTGCCCTGCTCTGCGCAGCACGTCCGAATAGCGCTTAAGCTGATGATGCAGGAGCGCGACCGTCCAACTGCTCACCATATGCTCGCGCAAAAGCGGATCGGCCAGTTGCAACGCGTCGTTCCAGTCGCCCTCGCCGAGGCGCAAGAGGTGCGTTCCAGGCACGAACCGGCTGCGAATGGTCTCAAGCGCGGCCTTGATGTGTGCGGCGTAAGTGTCGGTGCGTTCGGTGATGTCGAACGTTTCCTGACGCCGCCAAGGCACGGGTTCATCCAGAATGGCAGTGTCGCCGGTCGCCTCGATATAGTCGCACAGCGCCTTCAGCGGCCACACGATAATATCGCCATGAGCGGGTGCCCCCTGAATGAACGCATACGGCTCGAACATCGCGAGCAGAAACTCCACCGGCCCCTGACAAGCGTCGCGTGTTCCCCATGCACCGCCGGAGAACTGCTCCAGCCCATGCGGCGCGCTTAAGTGAATCAGTGCGTTATGCGCCAACCACGGCAGAGTTGTGTTGTGCGCTGATGCATCGGGCACGGAATCGGGCACACGCGCGCCTCCGATTAGTTGCCGCCAAAACGCACGCGCTTCCTCCAGCATCGCAGCTGAATCGACCGGGTTCGCGCGATATTTGGCAGCAAGGCGAATTTGCTCTTCATCGGTCATGTGCGTGAGCGATCCGGTGACCGTGAACGCCAGCTCCCGCGTAGGCGACGTGCGAAACACCACATGCGTGCTGGTGTTGCTCTGGGCAGGAGCGGCGTCGGCATAAAGCAATTCATCACCGCCCATCGCTTCGATAACATCGGGTGTGCTGGCGAGCAGATCGAACCGCGCATCGGGGAAACGCTCTCCCCAAAGCGTATGCGGATCGAACGTGAACCGCGCGCTATCGCCATCTGTTGTAAAGCTGGCCGCCGTTTCGTATTCCCGCTCGCCCACCAGCACATGCGCGAAGACCAGAAAGCGGCAAGGTTCGCCATCC
>JARRLC010000125.1:0-12568 GCA_037387425.1 Alphaproteobacteria bacterium | reverse complement strand
TGCTTTCACCACGCCGTCGATATTGCCGAAGCTTTCAGCATGCGCCACGGGCGTGATCGTCTTCGTCTTGAGGTTAACGGTAATAAGACCGCCCGGCGTTTCGGTGGTGAAGTCTTTTTTCATCCCCTTGCCCCAAGTGCCGACAATCAGATGGTCTCCAGCGAACAGCACACCGTTCGGGGAGTTCAGCTTTTCATCCCGAAGCCAAACTTCCGGTTTACCGTCGTGATAGCGGTAAATCGTGTTGGTCATCATGTCCGAGATGTAGACATCGCCTTCCGGGGAAGCGGTGATGTCGTTGAGAAACACAGAACCTTCCATAGGCACGCTCTTCACGAGCTTGCCGGTCTCCACATCCACAATGCGAAGCTGGGTGATATCGGACACGTAGAGATGCTTGCCAGCAATCGCCATGCCTTTCGGCGCATCCATGCCGCTTGCCCATTTTGCCGCGGTTACTTTGCCATCCAGTGACAAAAGCGAAAGGTAGCCGTTGCCGTCAGCCTTGTTGGGAGCACCGTCAATATTGCTGACGATAAGCCGCTTGTGCGCGCCGTCATAAAGTACCGACTCCGGGGTCTTGAAGCCTTTTGTACGCCAAAGTTCATCGGCGTGGGCGGTGGTGACGCCCAGCAAGCTGGCTAATATGACTGCGTAAGCGAAGTGTTTCATTGGCTGATCCTCCCAGTTTTTGTATTTTGCTCGTCATGCTTCATCTACATGCAGAATAAGACGCACATGGTATATTCAAAATTCCTGAGCGTAATTCTCAACTATTCGTTTGTTCGAAGTTAGATAAAGGTGGCATGACAAAAAAACGTGCGTTTCACAATAAAGTGTGTACGCCATTCAGTCTTCAATCCAGCGGAAGCCCCATATCTTGCTTGGTCATGCGGATGGCGAGCGCGGTGCGCACGTTATCGACATTCGGCGCAGCGGTTAAATCGCGGATGACGAAGTTTTGAAACGCCTTCAGATCGGGCGCAACGCATTTCAGCAAGAAATCGACATCGCCGGAGAGCATGGCGCATTCACGTACGAAGGGCCAGGAGCGCGCCAGCTTCTCAAACGCCATCAGATCGGCTTCGGCTTGGCTGTTCAGGCGCACCATGGCGTAGGCTTCCAGATCAAACCCTAAGAGCC
The DNA here is from genome assembly GCA_037387425.1 of Alphaproteobacteria bacterium. Taxonomy (GTDB): domain Bacteria; phylum Pseudomonadota; class Alphaproteobacteria; order Rhizobiales; family Rhodomicrobiaceae; genus JARRLC01. The sequence continues at coordinate 11,425 of JARRLC010000125.1, read as the reverse complement.
GCGCGTTCAGTCGGGCGCTGTAACCGAGGATGAACCCGGCTTTTTCCAGCGCACGCACGCGGCGCAGGCATGGCGGCGCGGAAATGCCGACGCGTTTTGCCAACTCGACATTGGTAACACGCCCATCGGCTTGCAATTCTTGAAGGATGCGCCAGTCGATGCGGTCAAGTTTGATCCATGGTGGCGGTTCACGCCGACTGTTCATGCTTGGCCTTCTCTTAAGGGAGTGGTAATTCCAGAAGTGCCGGTCTTCCGACGAAATATCATTTTCGATAGCATAACTTTATGTCGCAAAGACGCAAGAAATGAACACAGTGGGCGATAATTCTGTGCAGAATATTGCTGATGATGAGGGGATGTCTCAGCCAGTGGCTGCTTCTGATGAGGCAACAGCCGCCGCTTCCAAAACTCTGGCGGGACGCTGCGCATGGATCATCTCGGATGGCGTGCGCGGACATCTGACCATTACCGAAGGGGTGGCCGAAGCGCTCGGCCTCGCGGTTGAGGTGAAGACCGTTGCGCCGCGCTGGCCGTGGCGTTATCTCGCGCCCTGGGGGCCGCCTGATCCACGCGACTTGGCTGCGTTGCTGCGTGAACCGTGGCCGGATATCGTGTTCGGCGCGGGACGCTTGACGGTGCCTGTGGTCCGTGCGTTGAAGCGGGCAGGGCAGGGGCGCATCTTCACCGTGCAATTTCAGGCGCCGCAGACGGGAACAAACTGCGCGCATCTCATTTGGGCGCCAGCGCATGACGGTCTTGAAGGGCCGAACGTGATCTCCACGCTCACGCCGCCGCATCGCTTCACGCCTGCCCGGTTGGCTGCGTTACGGGCCACTGTGCCGCCGGAAATTGCGTCGCTGCCAAGCCCGCGCGTGGCGCTGTTCATCGGCGGACCGGGCGGGGGCTACGATTATTCGCCTGAGGCCATCGCCAGCTTTGCCGCGCGCCTTCGGGCGATTGCGCCATTTGCCGGGAGCTTCCTTATCACGCCTTCGCGCCGTACGCCGCCAGCGCTTGCTTCCGCTGTCGAAGAAGCCACCGCTGCTACCCCCCGCATTTTGTGGGATGGCGCGGGCGAAAATCCCTATCCGCAGTTTCTGGCCCATGCTGATGCGTTCATCGTCAGCGCCGATTCCGTGAACATGACAGGCGAAGCATGCGCCACCGGACGCCCTGTCTATGTGCTGACGCCAGCAGGCGGACGGGCGAAATTCCACCGCTATCACGCCGCGCTCGAAGCCTATGGCGCAACGCGTCCCCTGCCGGATCATCCAGCCGCGTTTGAGACTTGGGAATATGATCCGCTCCAAGCCGCTGCCGCCATCGCGCAAGAAATCGAATGTCGATTAGACAAAAGTTTATAAAAAGCCTTGTGTGTTCACAAAAGTGCCGTGATGATATTGCATGGCTTGTCATAGCGGTGCACATCACCTACTTCTCCAGAGAAAGTACAGCAGATGAGCTTCGTAAGCAGGAAATCCAATGGCAGCTAAACATTCCAAAGTCATTATTATCGGTTCCGGTCCCGCAGGGTATACCGCAGCTATCTATGCATCACGCGCAATGCTGAAGCCGGTTCTGTTCGAAGGCATTCAGCCGGGCGGGCAGCTCACCATCACGACCGAGGTTGAGAATTATCCCGGTTTTGCCGAGGTCATCGAAGGGCCTTGGCTGATGGAACAAATGCGCGGGCAAGCTGAACATGTGGGGGCGGAAATCATTTCCGACACCATTTCAGAAGTGTCGTTTTCTGAGCGTCCATTCCGGTTGAAAAGCGATTCCGGTGACGAATATACCGCTGACGCCGTGATTATCGCCACAGGCGCACAGGCACGCTGGTTGGGCATGCCGAGCGAAGAGAAGTTCAAAGGCTACGGCGTATCGGCCTGCGCGACGTGCGACGGCTTTTTCTACCGCGATAAGCATGTCATTGTGGTTGGTGGCGGCAATTCTGCCGTTGAAGAAGCGCTTTATCTGACGCACCACGCCAGCAAGGTTACGCTGGTGCATCGGCGCAACGAACTCCGTTCTGAGCGCGTTTTGCAAGAGCGTCTGCTTAACCACGAAAAGATAGATGTCATCTGGGATACGACGATTGAAGAAATCGTAGGGCAAGATTCGCCCCCTGGCGTTAATGGCGTGCGGCTGAAGAATGTCAAAACCGGTGAAGTTACCGAGATGCCAATTGACGGCGTGTTTGTCGCGATTGGCCATAGTCCGGCAACGGCGCTATTCACCGGACAGGTCGATATGAAGCCGAACGGCTACATCAAGGTAACTCCAGGCTCCACGACAACCAACGTTCCAGGCGTATTTGCAGCGGGCGACGTGGCAGATGAAACATACCGTCAAGCGGTAACCGCCGCTGGGATGGGGTGCATGGCCGCGCTTGATGTCGAGAGATATCTGGCCGGTTTGTAACCAGCTATCAAGCAACATGCCTCAACATAGGGGGTGTTTAAGTCAACATAGTACGAGTAAATGCCACACTCATCACAGATGGACTGGGACAAGCTACGGATTTTCCATGCTGCGGCAGCGGCCGGCAGTTTCACCCACGCAGGCGAGGCGCTGAACATGAGCCAGTCGGCGGTAAGCCGGCAGGTTGGGGCGCTTGAACGCGAGTTGAACACTCCGCTGTTCTATCGCCATGCGCGTGGGCTGGTGCTGACCGAACAGGGCGAATTGCTGTTTCGCACGGCGCAAGACGTCTCAATGAAGCTTGCGTCGGCGGAGATGATCCTGTCTGACGCGCGCGACAAGCCGAACGGCGAATTGCGGGTCACGACCACGGTGGCGCTCGGTTCGGCTTGGCTCACGCCGCGGCTTGGCGAGTTCTTGAGCCTCTACCCGGATATCCGTGTGCAGCTCGTGCTAAACGACGAGGAGGTGGATCTCGGCACCCGTGAAGCGGATGTCGCTATTCGCCTCCAGCCGCCGCAGCAAAACGACCTCGTGCGCCGTAAGCTGTTTACCGTCCACAATCACGCCTATGCATCCACCGAGTATGTGCGCAAGCACGGTGCGCCGAAAACCTTGGGCGATCTCGACAAACACCGCATTCTTACCTATGGCGGCACGGTGCCTACGCATATCAAAGCCATCAATTGGCTGGAAACGGTAGGACGCAACAGCCGTTCGCCGCGCGTTCCCACCATGCAAGTGAGCAACGTGCTTGGGCTTTGGCAAGGTGTGCGCAGCAGCCTTGGCATTGCCATTCTGCCAGATTACGTGGCGCGCACGGATTCGCGGCTGGTGACGGTGCTCGAAGGGGAGGGCGAGGAAAAACTACCCGCTTTCGAGACCTTCTTTGTGTACCCAGAAGGTATGAGGACGTCCAAACGCGTTGCCGTTTTTCGCGACTTCATGGTGGCGAAAGCGCGAGAGTGGTCGTTCTGATTCTATTACCGGGTGCGTAAATTCCATCTGGACCATCGGGTGCGTTTTTTACGCTACGGTGAATAACGATTTCATCCATCGTTCACGCTTGATCCCTTAGTTATTTCAAGTATCAAAGGTTATCTATTGGGCGATCACAGCTATGATCCGCGCCGACGATCAGTCGGTGGGCTGTCGCCGTGTGGCTATGTATGGGAGAGTTAACGAATGATTCGTTTTAAGAACTTGTTTCTTGCAGGGCTTGCGCTCGCCGCAACAGTCCTGGCGCCAGCGGCCAGTTATGCCGCCAGATGGGAGATGCTCGGCGAGAAAACTGTAGGTTTCCGCGTTGATCACGATGTTATCCGCGTGGGCCATCGCGAAGGGCGCTATGAGCGGCTCAAAATGCGTGTGCTTCGCAATGATATCATGCTGTTGAATGCCAAGGTCGTTTACGGCAACGGCTCCGTCGATCGTTTGCGTATTCATAAAATGATCCGGGAAGGCACGGAAACCCGTCCGTTTGAACTCCCTGGTTTCCGCGGTCGCTACATTCGGCGCATTGAGCTAACATATCGCTCACGACCAAGCTTCGATGGCCGCGCTATCGTACAGATTTTTGGTGATCCGGTGCACCGCCGCCATGATCGTGACAGGTGGAGAGATCGTCGCGACGATGCGAGAGGCGACCGTTACGAGGAAGATCGTCCTCGCCGCCGCCACTATGAATGGATCTCCCTTGGCCATCGCAAAGTAGGGTTGTCGCACGACCGCGATGTAATCCATGTCGGACGCCGTGAAGGCAATTTCCGTAAAATCAAGCTGAAGGTAAGCGGCAACAGCATCCGCTTGTATGACGTGAAGGTGGTGTACGGAAACGGCAGTGTCGATCATATCCCTGTGCGCAAGCGTATTCGGCAAAATCGTGAAACGGGACCGCTCGATTTGCGTGGCCGGGATCGCATTATCCGCCGCATTGAGTTGACTTATGAGCGCAACCTTAATTTCCGCGGTAGCGCATATGTGGAAGTCTTCGGATTGCAGGCCGATTAATCGATTGTAAGTGTTTGCATTAAATTGAGCGGCGGCGGCGGAAGAATTCCTTCAGAAGCGCCGCCGCTTGTGTTTCCGCGATGCCTCCGTACACCTCCGGTGCGTGATGGCAGGTGGGTTGCGCGAAAAAACGGCTTCCGTGCTCTACTGCTCCGCCTTTTTCATCGGCCGCGCCGAAATAGAGCCGGGCGATCCGCGCGAACGAAATTGCCGCCGCGCACATCGCGCAAGGCTCCAGCGTGACATAGAGAGAGGCTCCCGTGAGCCGTTCGCTGCCGAGTTGACGCGCCGCAGCCCGGATAACGAGCATTTCGGCGTGCGCAGTTGGGTCATGCAGTTCCATGGTGCGGTTGCCGTCACGCGCCAGAACTACGCCCTCTGTATTGGTGAGCACCGCGCCCACGGGCACCTCGCCGCGCCGGGCGGCGGCTTCGGCTTCTTCCAAAGCCAGCGCCATTATGGGGGATGTCCAATCGGTCATATGGGCGATGTTTCAGTGCACTAGCGGCTCAGCACCTATGCTGTGTCCCACCTGGTTCTCACGATACTTCGCGAACCTTTGCGGGGGTGCGTTTTTCTTCAACCAACTTGCCTTCATTCAGCGTTAGCACGCGGTCCATGCGGAAGGCCAGCTCGTGGTTGTGGGTGGCGATAAGCGCCGCCAGTCCGGCTTTGCGCACGAATTGCAAAAGCTGCTGGAACACCTTCTCGGCGGTATGCGGATCGAGATTGCCAGTCGGTTCGTCCGCCAGGAGCAGAAGCGGCGCATTGGCGACGGCTCGCGCGATGGCGACGCGTTGCTGTTCGCCGCCGGACAGTTCGCCGGGCCGGTGCGCGGCGCGTTCACGCATGCCGAACAGGCCCAGAAGCTCGCCCGCGCGGCTTTCGGCTTCGCGGTGATCAAGTCCTGCGATGCGCTGGGGTATGACCACGTTTTCCAGCGCGGAGAATTCGGGCAGCAGGTGGTGAAACTGATAGACGAAGCCGATATCGGTGCGGCGGATGAGGGTGCGCTCGGCGTCGCTCAAGGGCGCGCAGTCGCGTCCGCCAAGAATGATGGAGCCGCTATTGGCGCTATCCAGCAGGCCGATTACCTGTAGCAGCGTTGATTTGCCTGCCCCTGAAGGGGCCACCAGCGCCACGGCCTCGCCAGTGAATAACTCGACGGATGCGCCGTTAAGCACGTGAATTTCGCCGTCGCCCTGTTTAAAGGAGCGCTTCACATCCACGAGTTTCAGAACTGTCCGCTTAATGGGTTTTTCCACTATCGTTACTCGTATCGTAAGGCTTCAACAGGGTCTAGGCGCGCCGCACTCCACGATGGAAATAGCGTCGCCAGAAAGGAAAGAGCCAGCGCCAGGATCATAATGAACGTGATTTGCCCAATGTCTACTTTGGCAGGAAGCTGGTTCAGGTAAGTTAACATGGGGTTGTTGGGATTTAGACCGCTTATGTACGCAACCCCGTCTTTGATCGCCTCAAAATTAATGCAGATGAGAAGTCATCCCAACTCTACATCATCTGATCCAAAAACGTTCTTCTAAAGGTTAATCTAAGCTCACCCTCTACCCACACCTCTGCCATAGTTCTAGTTTTTTCATTGCGAACACAATATAGTTCCCAAAACTGCACTGCTAAAGGGGATGAACCAAACCAGGTGTCCTCCCAGAACCTGACCTTGGTTCCATCCCATTTTCTTTCACCAGCATCACCATACTGGAAACGATATTGAGCGAGGCTAACAACATCGCCAGTGAAACGATGATAAAGAACATGACGCTTTCAGCGGCGAGGGCGTCGTAGAAGTCGGAGTTGCGCTTGCGCCAATCGGTCATGGCCATGTCGTTGCCCGCCGCTTGGGTAAGCGGGCCGCGAAAATCGTCGATATTGTCGGGGTTATCAACCATCACTTCCAGCACATGTGCGGCGTTGCGCACGTTGAAGAACTTCTGTGCTTCGGTAAGCGGCATAAACGCAATGGTCGTGTCGTAGGTGACCATGCCGATTTCGAACACCGCTTTCACTCGATAAGGCTTGATGCGCGGCTTCATTCCAAACGGCGTAGATACGCCGCGTGGAGAAATCAGTGAAACCGTATCCCCTGCCGTTACGTTGAGGGCGTTGGCTAGTCGAATGCCAATAACAATGCCGGGTCTTTCGTCGAAGCCATCAAGCGAGCCGTATACGATTTTCGAGGATACTTCTTTCAAGCTTCGCAAGTCGTCCTCGCGCATGCCGCGCACATATATGCCGTTGGCGGCTGATGGCGAGGAGACGAGTACCTGCCCTTCCACCATAGGGATGGCAAGGCGCACGCCGGGCACTTGTTTGACGCGTTGGGTGACCTCAAGGTAATCGGTAAAATCCCGTCCGAGGGGCCGAACGATCATGTGGCCATTCAGTCCCAAGATTTTGCTGGTCAGCGTGGTGTGAAAGCCGTTCAACACCGACATCACCACAATAAGGGCCATCACGCCAAGCGTTATCCCTATAAATGCGAGGATGGCGATAACCGATACGAACCCGTTTTTATGGCCGCTGAGGTAACGCTTTGCCATCGCCCATTCGAAAGGCGCGAACGGTTTGGTTGTTGCTACGGCTGCCACAATCTTATGCTTTCGCTTTCTGCGTTTGAACCGATTTTACAGATGCCTTCTTTTTGAGCGTTTTTAAGGCATCTTCCACTTTACGTGTTTCGCGTTTGCCGGTGGCGCGATTTTTCAGCTCTACTTCGCCGTTTTCTAGCGATTTTGGTCCGACGATGAGCTGCCAGGGCAAGCCGATCAGATCCATGGTGTTGAACTTGGCGCCTGCGCGTTCGTCGGTGTCATCGTAAAGCACATCGATGCCCGCATCCTGGAGCTGCATGTAGATGGTGTCGCACACGCCATCGGTTTTCGGGTCGCCCACTTTCAGGTTCAACAGTCCGACCTGGAACGGCGCTACGGCTAGCGGCCAGATGATGCCCTTATCGTCGTGGCTGGCTTCGATGATTGCGCCAGCAAGCCGCGAAACGCCCACGCCGTAGGAGCCGCTTTCCACGGTAATCTGTTTGCCGTCCGGTCCTTGCACCTGGCAGCCCATGGGTTCGGAATATTTCGTGCCGAAATAGAAGATATGCCCTACTTCTATGCCGCGCGCAGAAAGCCTTGATTTTTTTGGAACTTCCTTTTCAAAGCGCGAGGTGTCGTGCATGTCGCTGGTCGCGGCGTATTTGCTGGTCCATTCCTCAAAGATGGGAGACAAGTCAGCATCGTAGTTGATGTCATCGCCTGGCGCTGGCATTTCAACCAGATCGCGATGGCAGAAGACTTCGCTTTCGCCGGTTTCGGCCAGAATGATGAATTCGTGGCTGAGATCGCCGCCGATTGGGCCGGTTTCGGCTTTCATGGGGATGGCTTTCAGCCCCATGCGCGCGAAAGTGCGCAGGTAAGCGACGAACATTTGGTGGTAAGTGTGGCGCGCGGCCTCTGGCGTGAGGTCGAACGAATAGGCGTCCTTCATGAGGAATTCGCGTCCGCGCATGATGCCGAAACGCGGGCGGATCTCGTCGCGGAATTTCCACTGGATATTGTAGAGATTGCGCGGCAGATCGCGGTAAGATTTCACGCAATCACGGAAAATGGTGGTGATTTGCTCTTCAGCGGTCGGGCCGAAAAGCATGTCGCGCTTGTGGCGATCTTGTATGCGGAGCATTTCCGCGCCGTAATCGTCGTAACGTCCGCTCTCGCGCCAGATGTCGGCGCTTTGGATTGTGGGCATCAGCACTTCGATGGCACCCGCGCGGTTTTGTTCCTCGCGCACGATGGCTTCAATTTTTTTCAGAACGCGCAGGCCCAAGGGCAGCCATGAATATATCCCCGCGCTTGCCTGGCGGATCATCCCCGCACGCATCATTAAGCGGTGCGACACGATCTCGGCTTCTTTAGGATCGTCACGCAGGATAGGCAGGAAATAGCGGCTCATACGCATGGCCGTGGCCTCTTCGAAGCTAGTGTTATCTTTCTTTTATGGTGATTAGCGAATTGCGCGGCATGAAGCACTGACGCGTAAGGCGGTTTTGCACTAAGGAGACGGAAAACTGCGGATAGGCGGACATAATGGGGTCTGATAAAAATGGCATAACGTTATCACGACGTACAAGGATGATTGTTTCACTTTAGAGAGGGTAATCTATATGTTGTATCAATTTCTGAGCGCAGGTACTACGTATAGAATATTTCATATATTTATGGTAATATCATAACAAAGTTGCTTAAAAATACTGGTTTTCCATAGCAACTTATAGTGGAATACTCCCAGCATTCCGATATAATACACGGTTACGCCGTCCGTGCGTAGTGTAAGAAACGGCAATGTTACCATCTATGCGGTGCATGAGGGGCCGCTAAGTAGAAGAGAAACTATGCGATAAAAGAACAACTTAAAGATATTGTGCAGATAGAGGCACTGCACAAGTGCGCGTACTGTTTTCTACCTTGCGCGCATTCGATGTGCTGATCTTTTGTTTTTGCATTGTTTTTTGTCGGAGCAAAGCTCGCTGCGACAGAGTGAAACGATGCAACAGGTTCAAGATGTGGGGCGTTCAAGATATGGACAACAACACGGCTATCAGCCGCCACGATCCGTTTTTTCATCACGATCCGAACCAGTCGCCGCCGATAGCGCGAAACCATCTTCATGGTGAGCTGCTAAAACGGCTCCGCGACCTAATCGTCAATGGTGATATCGCGCCAGGCGCCAAGGTGCCTGAACGCGAACTGTGCGATATGTTCGGCGTTTCGCGCACGCCATTGCGCGAGGCGTTAAAGGTGTTGGCGCATGAGGGGCTTATTGCGTTGCATCACAATCGCGGCGCAACTGTTAGTCCTTTAACGTTGCAGGAAGTGGAGGAAGTCTTTCCGGTCTATGCGCGTTTGGATGCGCTGGCGGGGCAATTGGCCTGCTCTCGATTGACCGAGAGGGAAGTCGCCGACTTGCGCGATTTGCACGGAAGGCTGAAAACGCTCTACGAGCGCCGCGATTTACAAAAATATTTCGAGATTAATGAAGCCATCCATGAGCGCATTCAACTGGGGGCGCATAATCATAGCCTGATGCAATTTCTGCGCTATGTGACAAGCCGCGTCCGGCGGGCTCGCATTTGCGCCGCACGGTCGGAAAACCGGTGGGCTACAGCCGTCGTCGAACATGAGATGATCATGGCGGCTATCGAAAAACGTGATGGTCCCCAACTGGCGATATTGCTGCATGAGCACGCCATGAATACGTTCGAAAGCCTGAAACTATCGATTTCGAACGGAAAACCGCTGAAGACGGCTTAAAGCCGTCTGAGGTGGGGGCGCGGACAACTTCAACGCCCAACTACCCAGCGGAGGAAGAAACTGTCTATTCAGCGATATTACCTATAGCGGTGGGGAGAAAATAGACTTAGGCCTCAACCGAGCTGCCCGGAGAGATAAGGTTTCCGGGCATAGTGTGTTGGGAGGGTGTTTTGAGATTTCCCATTGCTCCAGTATTGGCGGCGCTTGCTCCAGTTAGGGCCGCAGTCGCGCCTGTGAAGCCTGTTATCATAATGGCGACGGTTACGTCGCTCGTCGTCGTGCATCTCATCGTCGAAATTCTGGTGGCGATGCTGGCGTATATCTACCTCAACCTATATCACATAGATACTTTCGGCTTTCTGATTGGGCTGGCTACTCGGACCGAAGGCGTTTCTTTTGCTGGTGATGGGGTTGGTCGCGGGCATGCTTGTGCGGTTCATGTTGTGGCTGATCGGTCGCGGCGTCCAGACGGTCAAGAAGAAATTCGCCAGTTGAATCAGGATGAGCCTTGCTTACCGCACGTCCTTAGCGTTGCTTCAACACACGGCCTGCCACGGCGTCCAGCTTTGCCAGCAATGCGGGGTCGCGTTTCTCGTGTGCGGTGATGAGGGCGTGTTCCAGCGCGCGGTCGGAGCCGTTAGGGCAGGGCTCGTGCTCATGCGGGAAATCGCGCGCGAACCGGGCAACGAGCCGGGCGGCTTTTTCTGAGTTGGCGCGCATCACTTTCAATATGTCGGTGATATCCACGTCCTGGTGGTCGTCGTGCCAGCAGTCGAAGTCTGTGACCATGGCGACGGTGGCGTAGCAAATCTCGGCCTCGCGGGCTAGCTTGGCTTCGGGCATGTTGGTCATGCCGATGACATCGCATCCCCAGGCGCGGTACAGCTCTGATTCGGCGCGGGTGGAGAATTGCGGGCCTTCCATCACGAGATACGTGCCGCCGCGTTTCACGGCGATGTCTTCTGCGTTTGCCGCAGCTTCCAGCTTGTCAACGAGGCCGGGACTTACCGGATCGGCCATCGGCACATGCGCGGCGCATCCTGGACCGAAGAAGCTTTTCTCGCGCGCGAAGGTGCGGTCAATGAACTGATCGACGAGCACGAACGAACCCGGCGGCAAGTTTTCGCGGAACGAGCCGCAGGCGGAGACAGAGACGAGATCAGTCACGCCTGCGCGTTTCATGGCGTCGATATTGGCGCGGTAGTTGATATCGGATGGTGGCAGCTCATGGCCGGGACCATGGCGGGGCAGGAAAACCACGGCTAAGCCGCCGATATCGCCGTAGTGCAGTTCGTCGGAAGGTCGCCCCCAAGGCGTTTCCATCGGAGCTTGGCGTTTATTCTCAAGACCGGGCAGTTCATAAAGTCCTGATCCGCCAATAATACCGAGAACTGCTTTTGTCATGGCCTGCCTTCCAGATGCTGATTTGTAGCGTTAAACGCGCTTCTATCATGAAGTAACAATAGCACGCAGTGTCAACACTTGGGGCAGGGTTCTTCTGGAAGGCCCTTTGCAACCCAGCCAGGCGCGCCAATACGGCCCCTCATGCCGCCGTAGACCTGGTAGACGTGTTTAAATCCGAGGTGCGTCAGCGCGGCCTGCATGAGCGATGTGCGGTGCCCTGTCCGGCAGATGAGGATAATGGGGGCGTCAGTCTTGCCGCCAACAGC
>JARRLC010000124.1:0-16049 GCA_037387425.1 Alphaproteobacteria bacterium | reverse complement strand
TCAACGCGCGCGTAAAGCCTTGCGGGTAACCGCGCATAGCTGTTGTCGAAGGTAAAAAGCGGGGGTTGTTTAGTTGGCGGTGGCAGGAATCTCGCTCCTGAGTTTTGCGTAGACGACAACGCGACTAGAATAAACCAACCATAGCGGTAAGGAAATGGTAATCGTGCTTGAGATTTCCACTCACGGCAATGTTACGCAACCACCGACTGCCCGTCGCCGACTTGTGCAGCGCCCCCGCGACCCTGGCGGTCTGTTCATGATGTTGCCTTTCCGTTGCATTCGCCGTGGCTTTGCTGGATGGTTTTCCAGTGACCATCTACCCACGCCCACAGTTAACCAATCAGCTCATGGACACACCAAAACCGTTGTTTTCATATCCCCGCTACCGAGCGCCGGTCGATAACGCGGCGCCGTTCTTGCCGATGTCGCGTGGCGATATGGATGCGCTCGGCTGGGATGTTTGCGACATCGTGCTGGTGACCGGCGACGCCTATGTCGATCACCCAAGCTTTGGCATGGCGCTGGTCGGCAGGCTCTTGGAAGCGCAAGGGTTTCGCGTCGGCATCATCGCGCAGCCCGATTGGCGGAGCGCGGAAGCTTTCCGGGCGCTGGGGCGTCCGGCGCTGTTTTTCGGCGTCACCAGCGGCAACATGGACTCCATGGTCAACCGCTATACTTCTGACGGGCGCCTGCGCCATAACGACAGCTATACGCCCGGCGACGAGGGCGGCAAACGCCCAGATCGCGCGGCCATCGTCTATGCGCAACGCTGCCGCGAGGCGTTCCGCGAGGTTCCCGTTGTGCTTGGCGGCATTGAGGCGTCGCTGCGCCGCATCGCGCATTACGATTACTGGTCGGATAAGGTGCGCCGCTCAGTGCTCGCGGATGCAAAGGCCGACATCCTCCTCTATGGCAACGCCGAGCGGGCCGTGGTGGAAGTAGCGCACCGGCTGGGCCGGGGTGAGACGGTGGCGAGTTTCGATGATATTCGTGGGCTGGCGCTGTTCAAGAAGACGGTGCCGGAGGGCTGGACCGAAGCCCGCGCCGATGATCTCGACGCGCGCGATGAAGGCGCTCCGCAGAAAGCCGCTCAAACCGTCGTGCGCCTGCCGTCGTTTGAGCAGGTGGAGGCGGATCCGATCAGCTACGCCCGCGCCTCCCGCGTGGCGCATCGCGAGACCAACCCCGGCAATGCGAGGCCCCTGGTGCAGCGTCACGGTGACCGCGAGCTGTGGCTAACACCGCCGCCATTGCCGCTGACCACGCCGGAGATGGACGCCCTGTATGAACTCCCCTACGCCCGTGCGCCGCATCCTTCCTACGGTAATGCCCGCATTCCGGCGTGGGAGATGATCCGTTTCTCGGTAACGATCATGCGCGGCTGCTTCGGAGGCTGCTCCTTCTGTTCGATCACCGAGCACGAAGGCCGCACCATTCAGAGCCGGTCGGAAGCCTCGATTTTGAAAGAAATTGGGGCGGTGCGCGACAAAACTTCAGGATTTACGGGTGTCATTTCCGACCTCGGCGGGCCAACAGCAAATATGTACCGTATGGCGTGCACGGATGCCCGCGCCGCAGCGCTTTGCCGACGGCCATCCTGTGTCTATCCAGGCATTTGCAAGAACCTTGACACCAGTCACGATGCGCTCATCGGACTGTACGCCAAGGCGCGCGCGGTGCCGGGCGTGAAACGCGTGATGATCGCCTCTGGCGTGCGCTACGATCTGGCGGTGGAAAGCCCGGCCTATATACGCGAACTCGTCACGCACCATGTCGGCGGCTATCTAAAGATCGCACCCGAGCATACCGAGGACGAACCGCTGGCGAAGATGATGAAGCCTGGCATCGGGGTCTATAACCGCTTTAAGGCGTTGTTCGATAAGGCCGCGCAGGCTGCGGGAAAGTCGTATTACCTCATCCCATATTTCATCGCCGCCCATCCTGGCACTACGGATGAGGACATGCTGAACCTGGCCCTCTGGCTGAAACGCAACCGTTACCGCCTCGATCAGGTGCAGACATTCCTGCCGTCGCCGATGTCGCTGTCGTCAGCGATGTATCATTCCGGCGTTAATCCACTGAAGCCCGTCCGGAGGGGGGCGCTGGAACCGGTGGCAACGGTCAAGGGTCTGCGCCAGCGCCGCCTGCACAAAGCTTTCCTGCGCTACCACGATGCGGAAAACGGGCCTCTCCTGCGTGAGGCGCTGAAGCGCATGGGCCGCGCTGATTTGATAGGTCCGGGTAAACATCAGCTCGTGCCCGCAGCCTCGTCGCAGCCGGGAGCAGCGCGGCGCAAAGACAGCGGTAAAGTTGGCCGTCCGGGGAAAAGGCGGCGGTGAATGGCGGGCAGCACGGCAAAAAATTGCAAGTTGTATTAGTGGCCTGCGCCGACGGTGTGGGATATGGTTGGTGCCAGCATGAGGTATTGCGTTTGCCTTGCCTCAAGTAATGGCAGCAATTACCGCATAACTCTGGGGGATGATTACAATGGATTTTGGGGCGACTGCGGTCTATCTCATTTCCGGCACGGTTCTTATTGCAATCGGCTATGTATTCCGCTCGATTGCCGCACGCTACGACTTCAAGGAAATGCTGCTTTGCTCAGCTTGGCAGGTTATGCGTGGCAAACGCACGGCGGCGACGCCAACCGACATTGAACAGCGGTTTGGCGAGATCAATTCGGCGAACACGAAGCTCGGTAAGGCGCGGCGGCTGGGAACCAACGTTGCTGGCCACTTCATTGCGCCGGTGTTGGGTCTGATCGGCCTTCTTTTCATCCTGGCTGGGCTAGCGCTGTACGGACTGGCATACTATCTGTACTGAACGAGGGCTGAAGGGGATGACGCCGATTTAGATCAGGTGGAGAATTTCAGATGACCGAGGAACGGGCGATACTGGCTGGAGGCTGCTTTTGGGGCATGCAGGATCTGTTCCGGCGGCAACCCGGCGTAATTTCCATGCGCGTTGGTTACAGCGGTGGACATGTGCAAAATGCGACGTATCGCAATCACGAGGGCCATGCGGAGGCGATCGAGGTTATTTTTGATCCGACCGCGACTAGCTACAGGGCGCTCCTGGAGTTCTTCTTTCAGATCCACGATCCGACCACACTTAACCGTCAGGGCAACGATATTGGCACCAGCTACCGCTCTGCGATTTTCTACACGAGTGACGAGCAAAAAACAGTGGCCGAACAGACAGTCGCTGACATTGAGGCTTCGCATTTGTGGCCCGGCAAGGTGGTCACCGAGGTGGCTCCAGCGGGCGACTTCTGGGAAGCCGAACCCGAACATCAGGATTATCTGATGCATTTTCCAAACGGTTATACCTGCCACTTTGTGAGGTCGGGCTGGAAACTTCCGTAAAAAGGGCGTTGCCGAGTAGAGACAAGCACTACAGCGCCATCATGTGGTTTTGCCGCGCGCGACAATTGGCATTTCGCCGATAATCTCATCACCGCGCACCGCAACGCAACGATCCACCATGTTCACCACCACGCAGACGTGGTTGGGCACGACGCGCACGACATCGCCGATTTGCGGGACCGCGCCGCTGCAAGCGTTCAGATCAAGAATGCCGTGTTCCTCCGATAGGGCGGCAATGCGCGCCTCTGGCGCTTCCAGGATGAAACCGAAGCCGTCCAGTCCCCCACCAGTATCGCTTGTCAGCGTTTTCGATCCGGCGTCGAGGATGCCGCGCATCGGTGTCGGGCGGCTCACAACTGTTGTGTAAACCGTCAAGGCGCAGTCTGCGAGCGCGGCCATCCCGGCTTTCATCATCATGCGGTCGTTGAAAATGGCCGTGCCTGCGCGGTGCTCGGTGACGCCCTTCAGTTCGCCCAGATGCGCGAGATTGGGCGTCCCTCCCGTCGAGACGATTTCCGCTGTCAGCCCGCTTTCCTTGAGACCCGCCAACGTTGCATCGAGAAAGCCTTGCGCCGCAGCCATCGCCGTATCGGGCGGATAAAGGAGCAAGCCGGCGAAGCTCAGGCCGGGCAAGCTCGCGATATGCCGGGCGAGCGCCACCGCCTCGGCTGGCGTTTCGACACCAGCGCGTTTCCGCCCAGTGTCGCATTCCACCGTAACCGGCAGCGGTCGCTCGGCGAGCGCGGCGGCGCGCGTTAAACCGTCCGCGACCATTGGGTGATCGGCCGCAACGATAACATTGACGTCACGTAGCAGGCTTCCGAGCCGTTCGATCTTTTCCTCACCGAGAATGTTGTAGCTGATGAGAATGTTATCGAGGCCCGCCGCCGCCATGATTTCAGCCTCGCCGAGTTTCTGGCAGGTGATGCCTGCCGCGCCAGCGTCGCGTTGCATCGCAGCCAGCACGGGGCTCTTATGCGTCTTGATATGTGGGCGGTTGGCGATCCCGGCGGCATCGCACATGCTCTGTGTGCGGGCAATGTTACGCTCCACCACGTCCAGATCGATGACGACAGCGGGTGAGCCAAAGCGGCGAGTGATTTCGGTCTTCAGGGCGGTGCTGCTCATGGCGTTCTCCGTTGTTCGACTTGCTGGCAGACCGGCAGCCATATTATACAGGCGCAGTTCTTCGAATTTACTTGTGTGTGCATGATTGCACCATTAGCTTCCTCCTCCTTACCCACATTCCCCGCAACGGACCAGCATATCATGAGCACATCACGGCTATCCTCCAGTCTGTCTTGCGGCATCGACTTCGGAACCTCCAATTCGACGGTCGCGATTTCTAACGGGAAGGGCAGCGCCAAACTTGTTCCCACCGAGAACGGTTTGCCAACGCTGCCAAGCGCTGTGTTTTTCCACCATACCGGGAAGCAACCGATATTCGGCCGGAGCGCCATTAACGCCTATCTCGACGGAGAAGATGGCCGCTTAATGCGTGGTCTCAAGAAGGTTCTCGGAACACCGCTGATGGACGACAAGACCGTCATTCAAGGACGCGTGGTTGGCTTCAGCGACATATTGGCGATTTATATCAAGCATCTGAAAGACCAAGCGGAATTACATGCTGGCAGCGAAATTAGAAATGTAGTTCTTGGTCGTCCGGTGCATTTCCACGACAACCGGCCAGATCTGGATGATCGCTCGGCGGAGGTGATCGAAACCATAGCCCGGCAGGTGGGGTTCGAGGAGGTGCACTTTCAACTTGAACCCATTGCCGCTGCCTTTGCGCATGAGGCCAATTTCGACGATGAGAAGCTGTCTCTGGTGATCGACCTTGGCGGCGGCACGTCGGATTTTACCATCATGCGCCTGTCTTGCCGCTACATGAACAAGCCTGAGCGCAAGCAGGACATTCTTGCGACAGCAGGCGTGCGCGTCGGCGGTACTACGTTTGATTATCGGCTGAGCACCAAATACTTCATGCCTCAACTTGGGCTGGGATCTGAGTACAAAGGCGAGTTCGACGCTACGAAAATTCTGACAGTGCCATCAACAGTCTACGCGGAACTGTCCGACTGGCATCTCGTTCATCGTACGCATACGGAAAAGGCCATCCAGGAGACCAAAACCATCCTTAAGCGTTCGTTGAACCCCAAGCGGATACAACGCCTCCTCGCAGTACAAGAGCAACAACTCGGCTATGCGCTGCTCGAACAGGTCGAGGGTACGAAGATCGCTTTCGCAAGCGTTGATGAATACGAGGCTCGGTATCTCGGACACGGTATGACTACGCTCCGTATGCCGCTCAAGCGTAAACATATGGACGCAGCCATTCGTGAGGATATCGAGAAGATATTTTGTTCCATTGATGATTGCTTGTCGGCTGCTGGCGTGTCCAGGGAGCGCATCGAATGCGTGATTTTGACCGGCGGATCTACCGAGCTTCCAGCGATCAACACGCGCGTCAGGGCCACATTCCCACAGGCTGAAATCTCGCAAGGCAACAAGTTCGACAGTGTGGGGCTGGGGCTCGCCCATTACGCGGCGCATGCGTTTAGCGAGTAAAGGCGCCATCGCAACGGGCGTGTTGTTGATGTTCAAGCGCCCTGCGCCGTCTACGCGTCGAACGCAATAGTTAGGCGTTGCATAATGTCGCGGGCGTGGCCGAACGGCGCTACGTCTAAGGGCAAGTTCATGGCGCTAGCGGTTTCGGCGGCGGCAAGCCCGGCCTCTCCGAAACGTTGCCCTACGGCTAGACGCAACCAGCTCTCAGCCTGGGCGTGACGGCGCGTTGCGAGTTCGCAGTTATTTTCCGTACCCCCGGGAAACCGCGCGTCGATGGCGGCGAGCAATTCGCCCACGCCTTCGTCCTTCGTCGCCGATACCATATGACAGGGAATGCCGCCGCTGGACGCAAGCCCCAACGCGCCTTTCAAGTCAGCCAGCGCGCGGCGCGCGGATGCGCCCATGTCGGCCTTGGTGACAGCGGCCAGATCGGGAATTTCCATGATCCCGGCCTTCATGAATTGCAGTGCATCGCCGGAGCCAGGCTGCACGCACAGCACCACGCTGTCTGCCACGGCGGAAATATCGGCCTCGGATTGTCCGACACCCACCGTTTCCACCACCACGCGATCAAACAACGCGCGCATCAGCACCGCCGCCGGAAAGGCCAGCTCGGCCAAGCCCCCCAGCGCCCCGCGTGAGGCGAGCGAGCGCACAACAACGCCGTCATCAGCCGGATCAGTGCGCATACGGATGCGGTCGCCGAGTAGCGCGCCGTGTGTCGTGCGCGAGGAGGGATCGACCGCAATTACCCCCACGGTGACGCCCGCCGCCCGCCAGCGCTTGATAAGCGCATCTATGAGTGTGGATTTGCCCACGCCCGGCGGTCCGGTAAAGCCGATGACAGCGCCGTGAGGGGCGAGATAGGCTGCATCAACCAGTGCGACCGTGGCGCTGGCGTTCGGCGCGCATTCGACGCGTGCCAACGCATCGGCGATGGCGCGTTTCCCGCCGTGTTTGAGTGCATCAAGTGCAGTGGCGGATTCCGGTTGCTGGGATGGGGCGCAAATCATCGTCCCATGATCGTAGATTCCGCCGCCGCCGCAAGCATTTTTAATCCGGCTCGGTGAAACATCATTGCCGATGTATCCGCCATTTCGGCGTCGCAGAACCTTGAAAGGGGATGGCCCTTCCATCGGTTCTGCTCCTGGAACTGGTGGATTTTCACTGCGGCGCAGCCCGTGCGGTGAATGTCAACAGGCCCTAGAACCAGCCGCATCTTCTCCGATGAAGTGTATAATTTGCATCAGCGCGCCAGCAAATTTTACCGAGCCTTTGCTTAACGGCTCGAATATGTGGCGAAGCAGAAACGCTCCACAAATTATTAAAGATACAATGCAATCGTCTTTGCGAAGTCACAATGTAATCGCACTATTCTTACCCCTACCGAGAAGTTGCGTCCACGGCTTGCGTGCTATTTAAGTAAGATGTGGAAGCAGGGGAACCGCAGCTATGACACGCGTTGTCTTCCAGACCGAGAGCATCACCAAAGTTTATGACACTGGCGCCGTGCCGGTTCATGCCCTTAGAGGCGTGACTTTACAGCTCTTTGCGGGGGAAATTGCTGTGCTACTCGGGCCGTCCGGTTCCGGCAAGTCTACGCTGTTGAATATCCTCGGCGGGCTGGATGTGGCGTCTTCGGGAAAAGTCATTTTCGAAGGCAGCGATTTATCCGCCATGGACGAAGGCGCGCTGACCGAATACCGGCGGCACCATATCGGGTTCGTTTTCCAGTTTTACAATCTGATCCCGAGCCTCACCGCGCGCGAGAATGTGGCGCTTGTCACGGAAATCGCCGACAACCCAATGCACCCAGAAGAGGCGCTCGACCTTGTCGGCCTGAAAGAGCGCATGGATCACTTTCCCGCTGAGATGTCGGGCGGCGAGCAGCAGCGCGTGGCCATCGCGCGGGCGGTCGCCAAACGCCCCAAGGTGCTGCTTTGCGATGAGCCGACCGGAGCGCTCGATTCCAAGACCGGCATCCAGGTCATCGAAGCGCTAATAACAGTCAATGTCGAGTTGGGGACGACCACCGCCATTATCACTCACAACGCTCCGATTAAGGATATCGCACAACGGGTGATCTATTTTCATGATGGCCAGATCGTCCGTGTGGCGGAAAATGAACACCGGCTGGCGCCATCAGAGTTAGATTGGTAACGGCCAAAAACGATACGGGGATCGCCAGGATATGCTCGTTACGGCGCTGGATAAGAAGCTGTTTCGCGATCTTATGCATATGCGCGGCCAAGCGATCGCCATTGCGCTCGTTATCGCGGCGGGCGTTGCAACGCTCATTCTGGCGACCGGCGCTTACAGTTCGCTTGACGAGACCCGGCGGACCTATTACGAGCGCTATCGTTTCGCGGATATTTTCGCCCAAGCGCGCCGCGCCCCGGATTATCTGAAAGAAAAGTTAAGCCAAATTCCGGGCGTGTCGGTGGTTGAAACGCGCATTGTCTTCCCGGTTTTACTTGATATCGAAGGCATGAATGCGCCTGCCTCGGGGCAGTTGATATCCTTGCCGAGATACGGCGCGCCGGTGCTTAACGGGTTGTTCCTGCGCTCCGGGCGTATGCCGGACCCGAACCGCGACGACGAGATCATCGTCAATGAACCATTCGCCAAGGCCAATCACTTCCAGCCCGGCTCAAAACTGAAAGCCATCCTTAACGGACGCAAGCGCGAACTCACCATTGTTGGCGTCGCTTTGTCGCCGGAGTTCATTTACGCGCTCGCGCCGGGCGAGTTGGTGCCGGACGACAAGCGTTTCGGTGTGCTGTGGATACCGCATGAAGCGGCTGCAGGGGCTTTCGATCTGGACGGCGCGTTCAACGATGTCAGCCTCAAATTGCGGCGCGATGCCGTAGCGGCCGAGGTAATGGAGCGCGTTGATACCCTTCTGGAGCCGTTCGGCGGCACCGACGCATATGCGCGCAAAGATCAGCAATCATATGCCTTCCTTAACACCGAGCTTACGCAGCTAGAGGCGATGGCCTATGTCATTCCGCCGATTTTCCTGGCCGTCGCGGCGTTCCTGCTCAATATGACGTTGGCGCGGATTATTGCGTTGGAGCGCGAGCAGATCGGTCTATTGAAAGCGCTCGGCTATAAACGCGTGACCATTGCAATGCACTATATCAAATTCGCTGGGCTCATCGCTGTTGTTGGCATTCTGATAGGTTTTGCCGGAGGAACCTGGCTGGGGCGCGGCCTGACCAGGCTTTATGCTGAGTTCTACCACTTCCCGTTCCTGGTCTATCTCTATTCGTTCAAGGTTTATCTGGCTGCGGGCGGCATCAGCATGGCTGCGGCGCTAATCGGCGCTTTGCGAGCGGTGCGCGACGCCGTCAATCTTCCGCCTGCCGTCGCCATGGCCGCCCCGGTACCGGTGCGCTACAAGCAGACGTGGCTTAGCCACTTTGCGCTCATCAAACGGCTTTCACAGACCACCAGAATGATCCTGCGCCACCTGATCCGCTACCCTTTACAAAGCCTACTGACGACCATGGGCATAGCCAGTTCGGTGGCTTTGCTCGTTTCGTCGCTGTTCACGCTGGATTCCATCGATTTCATGGTCGATGTCACCTATTTCCGCACCATGCGGCAGGATGTTTCCGTAACGTTTAATGAAATCAAATCGTTAAAGGTGGTGCAGGAAATGCAGCGGCTGCCAGGCGTGCTAAATGCCGAAGCCGGACGCTCAGTGCCCGTCACCATGCGTAATGGCGCGCGCTCGAAACGTCTGGCGCTGTCGGCTTTGCCGCAAGGGGGCAGAATACAGCAACTGCTCAGCAAAGAGCTGAACCCGGTCGCGGTGCCTGACACTGGAGTGGCGCTCACTGAGAAACTTGCTGAAATCCTTGGCGTGCACCTTGGGGACCGCATCATAATTGAAGTGCATTACGGGCAGCGCAGACGCCTGGAGCAGCCTGTGACAGCGATCCTGCAAGGCTATCTCGGTTTGGGAGCCTATATGGCCCTGGAACCGATGAATGCTGCGCTCGGCGATGGCCGCGCGGCGTCCACAGCCAATTTGATCGTAGATGAAGCAAAAATCGATCAGCTCTACGCCAAGCTTAAAGAAATGCCATCGGTTTCCGGCATAACTCTTATGAAAAAATCGTTGCAGATATTTCGTAAGACATTGGTTGAAAACATGAACATCATGACGATGGTCTATGTGGTGCTTTCCAGCATTATCGCTTTCGGGGTGGTTTACAACAGCGCCCGTATCCAGCTTTCCGAACGCGGGCGCGAACTGGCGAGCTTGCGTGTGCTCGGTTTCACGCGCGGTGAGGTTTCGCAAATTCTGCTTGGCGAAGTGGCTATTCTGGTGGCGCTGGCCATTCCGCTGGGATGGATCATGGGTTACGGGTTGGCGGTGGAGATCGCCCAAGGGCTGGATACGGAGCTTTTCCGCATGCCGTTGATCGTGTCACGCGCCACATACACCCAAGCGGCGCTGGTGGTGATCGCCGCAGCCATTTTTTCAGCACTTGTTATTAAATACCGTATCGACCGATTGGATTTGATAGCCGTACTTAAGACGCGGGAGTAAGAGGGATGGACCAAGTCTGGCGCAGGCGAGCGATATGGGCGGCGGTGATATTGGCCGTCGGCATCGCGATCATTTACGGGCTGGAGCCGGAAGCCGTTCCGGCCGATATGACAACGTTGAAACGCAGTCAACTGGTTGTCACCGTGAATGACGAAGGCATCGCAAAAATCAAGGACGTATATACTGTTTCCGCCCCGATACCTGGACGCGTGCTAAGGTCGCCGCTCAAGGTCGGCGATAAGGTAGAAAAAGGCAAAACTACCGTCGCTTCCATGCTGCCAAGCGCTCCGGCGTTCCTGAACGAACGCATCCGCCTTGCCGCTCAAGCTTCTGTGAGAGCCGCCGAAGCAGCGCTGAAGCTCTCTGAAGCCAGTGTCACCAAAGCTGAAGCCGAATTGCGCTTTGCTGAAAGCGACCTGAAACGGGCTGAGCGTCTGGCGCCGCGCGGCGCGATACCTGAACGCCAACTTGAGCGGGCGAAAATCGACACGCAGACCAAGCAAGCCGGTCTTGAGAGCGCCAAGGCCGAGGCCACTATGCGCAAACGCGAGTTGGAAGGCGCTCGCGCTAATCTCACCGAGCCGGGCAGCGACAAAAACGGCGTCCAGGCAAGCGCACGCGTGGATATCAAAGCGCCGATATCTGGTTATGTGCTGAAAGTAACGACCGAGAGCGAGAATGTCGTTGCTGCGGGCACAGCGCTAGTGGATTTGGGCGACTTGCGCGACCTGGAAATTTACGCCGACCTTTTATCCACTGACGCGGTGCGCATCCGCGTTGGCGCCGAAGCCTATATCGAGGGATGGGGCGGCAAGATGTTGCACGCGCGGGTCACGCGCATTGAACCGGCGGGCTTCAAGAAAATTTCAGCTCTGGGCGTGGAAGAGCAGCGGGTTAATGTCCGCCTTGACCTGACAGACGGCCCAAGCGATTGGGGGCAGCTCGGGCATGATTACCGGGTTTTCGTCCGCATTGTGGTTGAAAAGGCGGAGAATGCGCTAGTCGTACCGTTAAGCGCGCTGTTCCGCCGGGGCGACAAGTGGGCTGTGTTCAAGGTCGAAGGTGGAGTGGCAAGGCTCGCGCCTATCGAGATCGCCGCGCGTAATCTACGTCATGCCGCCATTAGCAAAGGGCTGAAAGAGGGTGACGTTGTAATCGTGCATCCGAACGATAGAATTGCGGATGGCGTCAGTGTCGTTGAACGGCACACGGCGAAGTAAAAGAACAAGTCAGGAGACGCAGTTATTTACCTACAAGCTTTAGGGCCTGTTGACATTCAGCGCACGAGGCTGCGTTGGAGCAAAATCTCCCCTAAATGCGTAGAAAATGCTCGAAAGTGGTCGGCGCTTACTTGCGCTTTTCTCCTGTTCAGAGGCAATTTTGCTCCAACCACGAAAGAGGCCGCGTGCAAATCCGCCATTTCGGCGTCGCGGAACCTATCCGGGGACGGACGCAGTTCTCACTCTTTTCGAAGACCCGAATTACCATCAGGCATATATTCATCGTGTAACGGCCTGCGCTGAACAGCGCGTATCGCTTTGCATTGGCTGATTCAGTGAGGGGAACTACGCCATCGTCAATGGCCTCAGGTAAAGCTGGACAGCGGAACTACTGCCGTGGATATCTAATGCCTAGGGCATAGCCCCGTTCATACCAAATTAATAGGACAGCGCCCTAATATCCAACTGCAACTGCTTATCGTAAAATTTTACATCTCTATGGGTATGGTTCATTCCTCCTGTCTTGCTAACCACTCCGATTTTCATCCTAGAACATAGTGAATGGCCAGTGGCATCGGTTATTGGCTATATATTGCATGCCCTGGTTGTATTGGTAGCTTTACTCGTCGTCGCCCCTTGGTGTTTCAGGTGGTTCTTCATTTTAGGTGGCCTATTGCGCGGAAAAACGAAGATGGCAAACAAAAAGATGGAAGAGCTGGAGCGACGCCTTGCAAAGTTGACGGCAAGTGAATGAACTTCAGACACACCCATATATTTGTGAGGGCTTTACACGACTTGCCCAAGAATCATTACATGCTTAATCCATAGTAGTCTGACGGCCTACGCTTCTCGCAGCGCGACTTGCCACATTGCCGCTTATCATTTACGGAATCTATCGCATGTGGCGAGGAGGATAAATCGTGAGCGCTTCAACACTGCTGAACGACGCGACTGCGCGCCTCCAGGAGGTTTTTGGCTTTCAGAGCTTCCGCAGCGGACAGGCGGACATCATTGAGGCAGTGCTTGAGGGGCGCGATGTGCTCGCCGTCATGCCGACCGGCGGAGGTAAATCGCTATGCTATCAATTACCGGCCTTGCTGCGCGATGGGTTGACGGTGGTCGTTTCACCACTCATCGCGCTGATGCGCAATCAGGTGGCGCAGTTGCAAGGCTATGGCGTCGCCGCCGCCAGTCTTAATTCCGCCAACGACTATGCCGAGGTTCGCGAAACTCAGCGCAGCCTGGCCGCCCGCAAAATGCGCGTGCTTTATTTGGCGCCCGAGCGGCTCATACTTCCGGAAACGCGCGCGCTACTGGTTGAGGCTGGCGTCAGCCTGCTGGCCATCGACGAGGCGCATTGCGTATCGCAATGGGGGCATGATTTTCGCCCTGAATACATGCAGATCGGCGAAGCGGCTGAGGCGATGGGCAACGTACAGCGCATCGCATTAACGGCCACGGCGGATGCCGGTACACGCCAGGAAATCCTCAACAAGCTTTTCAGCCGCGAGCCTGCCGTGTTCGTGCACGGTTTTGATCGCCCCAATTTGCGCCTCGCCATCCGTGCAAAAAACAGCCCGCGCAGCCAGATCATCGACTTTCTGAAAACCCATCGGGATGAAAGCGGCATCGTCTATTGCTCAACGCGCAAGCAGGTGGACGAAACAGCCGAATTCCTGACAGGCAAGGGGTATAAATCGCTGCCCTATCACGCGGGCATGGAAAGGGCTGCCCGCTCGCGCAACCAGGACGCCTTTCTCCAGGAGGATGGCATTGTCATGACGGCGACGGTCGCGTTCGGTATGGGCATCGACAAACCCGATGTGCGCTTCGTGCTGCATGCCAATCTGCCGAAAAGCATCGAAGCCTATTATCAGGAAATCGGTCGCGCCGGACGCGATGGCTTGCCTGCCGATACGCTCACGCTTTATGGGATGGATGACATCCGCCTGCGCCGTATGCAGATCGAGGAGAGCGAGGCGTCCGAGGAGCAGAAACGCATTGAACGCCAGCGGCTTAATGCTCTTATCGCGCTATGCGAGGCCCCGCGCTGCCGTCGCCAAACGCTGCTTGCCTATTTCGGCGAGACGTCCGCCCCTTGCGGTAATTGTGATTTGTGTACGGGTGGGGTGGAAATGATAGACGGCACCATCCTTGCGCAGAAGGCGATGTCGGCGGCGCTGCGCACGGGCGAGCGGTTTGGGGCGGAATATCTCATCGACATTCTGCGCGGCGAGGAAAACGACCGGATTATGCGCTTTGCTCACAACCGGTTACCAACTTTTGGCGTTGGCAAGGAGCATACGCGCAACGAGTGGCGCTCAATTCTGCGCCAGCTTTATGCGGCAGGCGTCATGACTTTCGACATCGCGGGGCACGGCTCGTGGACGGTAACGCCATTTGGGCGAAGCGTGCTGAAGGGCGAAACGAAACTGGACCTGCGCCGTGAAGTAACGCTGACGAAGACAGCAGGCAAACGTGAACGCGGAAAGAGCGCGTCGGCCGCCCCCGTTGGACAGCTAGGCGAGACGGATCAGCTTTTGTGGAGCGCACTGCGCGCCGCCCGGCTTGAGCTGGCGAAGGAGCAAAAGGTTGCCGCCTATGTCATCTTCTCGGACCGCAGTTTGCTCGATATGGTGCATCTGAAACCGGAAACGCGCGACGAGATGCGGATGGTGCACGGCGTGGGCGAGGCCAAGTTGGAGCGATACGCCGACATTTTCTTGGGAGAGATCCGCAAACACCGCTCGGCGCAACAGGAGATCGGCGACGCGACATCGCCGAAATAGTCGTTCTGGCCTGTGTTGCGCCGCTGCCCTCGTTTCCACCAGATGCGACAGGTGCGCGGCCGCTAAGGATGATGGTTGCAAGTTCGGCGGCTTCTTCCAGATTGAGCCGGACTAATAACAGCCATCGACACTATTGGAGCCTGCATTTCGATCATGGCTCAAGGGGGATGATCTGGCTCACCCCCCTTAACGCTTTAAAGCCCCCTGCTTCATCCAAACTTAAACAGCACGCCGAATCCGCCTCGCGGATAGTTCCACTCGATATCGCCGCTTCCTTCAGCGATCACGCGGCAGGTGCCGCATTCCATGCACCCGTCGGGCGTCACTTCCACTTGGCCGTTGTCGCCGAGCGCATAGCACCCCGCCGGACAGACATTGATAAGCGCCAGGAGCGTCACCGATGGCGTTGTGTGCGGCTTAATCTTGATATGCGGACGCCCGGCATCGACCAGATAACGGTTCTGGAAAAGCTTATCCTCAACACGGACGGTGTTTTCTGGGGTCGCGGTCATGGGATATTCCTTCGCTTGGCTATACCTTCACTTGCACTGCTATTTTACTTAAGCCGCCTCATCGCCAGCCGCGCGCGACGCTGTAAAGATCGCTGACGATCCCGGTGAATTTGCGCTTGCGGAAGAACGACTTCACGATTTCTTTTTCTTTAGCCTTCTTCTCCACGCCATCGACACGGAACCAAGTTTGCATCGCGTTCGACATAAGCTGCGGGTAGGTCGTGAAGAAATGCTGATTGTGCAACGCCTTAGGCAAATTGCGGTATTTCTTCAGATCCTTCATGACAAAGCTTTCATCCAGCTTTTTCTTGTAGGCGGCCAAATTCTCCGCCGTGTTCGGAACGCGGCGCGTCTTGTTGGCGGAGATCACCTCAGCGGCAATACGGCCTGTGGTCATGGCGAGGTTGGAGCCTTCGCGGTGCACAGCGTTGACGAACTGTCCGGCGTCGCCTGCCACAATCCAGCCGTTGCCGTAAAGCTGCGGAATGGCGTTGTAACCGCCCTCAGGGATCAGATGCGCGGCGTATTCCTTCACCTCAGACTCAGCGATGAACGGCGCGATGGACGGGTGCTTGCCAAAAGACTCCAAAAGCTCGTAAGGCGTTACGCCCGATTGCTGAAAGTCGGACACTAGACAGCCAATGCCGAGCGAAATCGACTCTTTGTTGGTGTAAAGAAAAGCGGTACCCGTCATGCCCTTGGTGATGGTGCCCATGGCCTCGATCACCACGCCTTCCTCGCCCTTCAGGTTGAAACGCGCGTCGATGGTTTCCTGCGGCAGAAAGTGCATTTCCTTCACCGCCAAGGCCACGCTAGCCGGTTCCGGCGTTGGGCGAAGGCCAGCGCGCGCGCCGAGCAATCCGTTCACGCCCTCAGCCAGCACCACCACATCGGCGCGGATGAAGCCGCCGGTGCGATCGGTACGTACCCCGATAACCGTTCCGTCGTCGCGGCGCACCAGTTCGGTGACGGTTGTCTCGCAGATCACCAGCGCGCCTGCGGCACGCACCTCACGCGAGAACCACTTGTCGAAC
>JARRLC010000123.1:0-7379 GCA_037387425.1 Alphaproteobacteria bacterium | reverse complement strand
GCACCAGCTTGACGAATTGAACCCCAAGGCTTCTGCTTACGATCACATTGCCGCTTTGATGCCCGACGCCACCGAGGCGCAAAAACGCGCGCGCGTGGCCGCCATCGGTTTCGGCGCGGATAAGGCCGATACAGCGGCAGGCAATCTTTCCGGCGGTGAGAAAGCGCGGCTTTTGTTCGCCATGTCGTCGTTCGTGGGGCCGCATTTGCTTATTCTCGATGAGACGACCAACCATCTGGATGTGGATAGCCGCGAGGCGCTCATTCACGGGCTGAACGAGTATGACGGCGCGGTGATCCTCATCAGCCACGACCGGCATCTGATCGAAGCGACCGCCGACCGGTTATGGATCGTGCGCGATGGCACCGTTGTCCCATATGACGGCGATCTCGACAGCTATAAGGCTGAGCTGCTGGCCGCAGCGCGCGAGCAGAAAAGGGGCGCGAACGGAGCCACAAGCAGTAGTGCATCGAACGGAGCTAAGACCCGCGCCGATGAACGACGCGCTGCCGCCAGCGCGCGTGCTGAACTGGCTCCCTTGAAAAAACGTATCGAGGCCAGTGAGCGCGAAATCGAAAAATTAACCGAGGCGCTGCAAAAACTTGACCTTACCTTAGCCGACCCGGCGCTTTACGAACGTGAGCCAGAACGCGCGCAAATTTTATTAAAGGACCGTGGCGCGATTGCAAAAGCGCTAGGTGAGGCAGAAATGGTATGGTTGGAAATGTCGGAAGACTATGAACAGGCGCGGCTGACACAAGCTGGCGCCATTTCCGCTTGAGGTGATCCGCATGACGCGCACCATCCGCATTCGTAATATTCTCCTTCTGTTTTCAGCACTGCTGATACTGATCTTTGCAGCCACTTCCAGCGGGGCGCACGAAGCCCGCAGCTGTGCGCCTAGCGAGCCGATTCAGAAGGCCCAGGCTACGGGCATACCGCTTTTCGGTATACGCGTGGCGGAAGGATCTTCCAGGGACTGTGTCGTGAGTTGCATCGCGCAGTGCCGTGCTCAGGAAAGGGCGTGCGGAAGCTCACGGCGCTGTGCCGCGCAATATCAGATTTGCGCGCGGCGATGTGTGGTGTCCTGTGGAGCGAATTAAGCAGACGGCTAGAGCACGACTCGTCTATATGCTATCGGTGCAAGAGACGAATCTAGGGGCCCTTACCGTTTGAGGGATAATAAAAAATCATGGCTTGGCCATCACAAAAACCCGCGTGGCGCAAGCGATTGAACACGCGCTGGATCCGCTGGGCGTTGCTTCGCGCAATATTCCGGATATTGCCTCTTAGCAGCTATTTTTCCTTTTCTATGACCAGCACTCCGGCCGTCAAAAACGCCTGCACCGTTATCTCCGACATCACATCACCAGAAACCGCAGCCTTTACCCCAGAGCAGGAAGCGCAGATTCTAGGCCCTGCCGCCATTAACGATAAACGTTATGGCTCACCTCCAGCCACATCAGCTGATTTCATCAAGCAGGTGGCCATTGTGTCCAATTGCGCGGTGCTCGGACATACTGGCGCTCCGGTGCGCGCCCGCGACAGCGCCATGCTGACCGTCTATGGCGGGTATACGCCGAACTGGAACTTCGCCAAACCCAGGCGATTGAAAGAACGCGTGTTTCGCAATGGCTTAGTGACCTCGGTGAAAGGACGGCATTATTATCATTTCATTGAGCATATGCTGCCAGTGCTCAACTACTTGCGACAAGAACATAAGCCGGGCACGCCGTTAACGGTGCTTGTGCCAGGAAACGGAAATGCTTTTCAGCATGAAATCTGCGCGGCTGTTAGTGCTGGCTTTCCCGACGTGAGCTTCGTGCCACTGGAAACCGATGAAAAAGCCATTATTGACGAATATCTATGGTTGCACGACGCAAGCGGCATGGCGGAATGGCTTCCTGTCAATCAAGAGGGCGCAGCGGCGTTTACGCAGCTTATGCTTCGCCATTATGGACTAGATGATGCCCCACTCGGCGGGCAGCGTCTGTTTTTCAGCCGGGGCACAGCAAAACAACGCCGATTGCGCAATGAAGCCGAGCTGGAGACGATTGCTAGCACCCGTGGTTTCGAACGTTTCGAGGCGCATTCGGGCAATCATAAAGAGCAGGTCCGCCAGTTCGCTAATGCTGATGTGATTGTAGCCGTTCACGGAGCAGGGCTAACCAATCTGCTCTTTGCTCGGCCCGGAACAACTGTTATTGAGATGTTCCCGGATAATTGCGTAAAAAGTACTTATCTATGGCTGAGCGCACGACTTGGGTTGGAATATTACGCCCTTTTGGGAAGTAATGGCGATTATCAGCAGGCGTTTACAATAGATAGAGGCCGTTTTACAACGGCGTTAGGTAGTTTTGCGTAATCCGGCGGGGGGGATTAGCCGGAAAGCTAAGGGGCACATATTCAAGTATGAGAGTAATCCAATTTTTAATTGGCGGCTTCGGAGGCGCTGAGCGCTTTTATGTCAAGCTGCTGTCGGCGCTTGGCGATTACGGGGTGGAGCAACTCGCCGTTCATAACGAACACGCAAATCTCGTGGCGGCTGTGGCGAAATCCGGTGTTCCGGCGACAGCAATTCCCTTCCAGAAAGGCCGCGATACTGTGGGGCGCCAGCTTTACCTTGATACACTCGCCTCGTTTAAACCCGATGCCGTCATCCATTGGATGAACCGCGCCGCACGCCGCGCAGAAACGGGGGATCACGTCAATATCGGACGGTTGGGCGGGTTTTATCCTGTGCGGTACTATTGGAAGTGTGATCATCTCGTTGCCAACACGCCGCAGATTTACGATGACATCTGCGCGCAAGGCTGGCCCGCGCAGGCCACTCGCATGATTTCCAACTTTGGCGAGCTGACGCCTGAACCTGCCGCAAAACGCGCTGCACTTGACGTTCCCGAGGATGCATTCATGCTGCTGGCGCTTGGGCGTTTCGATCCGTGGAAATCGTTCGACGTGCTGATTTCCGCACTGAAGCATCTGCCTGAGAACACATATCTGTGTCTTGCTGGCATGGGCGCGCGGGCGAGTCTTTATCGTGCGCACGCTATCAGCGAGGGGGTGGCGCATCGCGTGCGTTTTCTCGGTTGGCGAGACGATCAGGCGGCGCTGCTCAAGACGTGCGATCTGTGCGTGGTGCCATCGCATCACGAGCCGTTGGGCAATGTTATTCTGGAGGCGTGGAGCCTTGGAGCGCCTGTTGTCGCCGCCGCCAGCGAAGGGCCAAGCTGGCTAATCAGCCATGGCGATACGGGAATGCTGGCCGAACCGAAAAACGTTTCCGATCTGGCGGAGAAAATCAGCGAAGTGCAGCAAAATGCTAAACTGCGCCAGCGTATCGCCGCGAACGGCAACGCCAAGTGGGCAAACGAGTTTTCCAAGGACATCATTTGCCGTCAGTATGTGAGCTTTCTGGAAGAGGCGATTGCCGCGCCCCGCGTTTCACGACTCACGCGTATATCGCGGCTTGCGCGTGGGCTGGCGCCGTTGCCGTCTCACCGACCATCGCAGAAGGATAAGGAGCATACGTCGCGGTTACAAACCTATCTGCGCGTCAAGACGCGTAAATTCCGTAAGCCGCGCGTCATTGCCATTGATGGCGTCAAGCTGGAGGTAAATCGCAAGCATATGCCTCCGGACGTGGTTCGTGCGCTGTATAAAGAACGCTACGAGAAGCGCAAAAGCCTGCTGGTCCGCGAAGTGGTGAGGCCGGGCGACCGCGTGCTGGAAATCGGCGCGGGGACCGGCTTTATCAGCGTGCTATGCGCACAGCGGTGCGGGGCCGATGCCGTGCTGTCGTTCGAGGCGAACCCCGCCAATCTGCCAATTATCCGCCGGAATTTTGAACTCAATGGCATAACGCCCCAGCTTCGCGGACAGGCAATTTCTGCGTCTGGTGGCAAGAAGCGTCTATATGTCGCACCTAACTTGCTATCCTCCAGCCTGCTTGAGAAGGGCACAACGAATGGCGAGGAAACCAACAAGCAAACCAATGCCAGCGAAGAGATTGAAACTTGCGGTATCGCTGAAGTCATCAATGAGTTTCGCCCTAATTGCATCACAATGGATGTTGGAGGAGCAGAAGCAGAAATTTTAAAGATTGCGCCGCTAGATGGCGTAGTGAAGATTATTGTAGCAACGCACGAACATGTTATTAGCAAAAACACGCTGGATGAAATGAGTAAACATTTGAAATCACATGGTTTCGAGCATAATACAGCCTTCGAAACGGGAAGGGTCCATCTTTATCTGAGAACACTTTGAGAAGCTAAAAAATATTCTCTACGCATATAATGCCTGTTGTCTCATTTAAATTATCAAGCATATTGCTGTGCGATGATTGGTTTCCCTTCGCCATCAGGGCACAAAGGCTAGCTTGGCCGCGCATGCAGCGATCGATATATTCGCGTTGCAGAATTCACGCCATATAGCCACCGTGTCAGCTTGGGGCGGGAAGAAGAGAACGTTAAAAGGCCGCTATTGTCGCAGCCTTCATACGGTCATTAGGAGGTAAGGGACAGCTATGAGCGCTTTTGAAGAAGTATCAGCACGCAATGCAAAATGGATTGGTGAAAAACTTGCCGGAGATCCAGACTATTTTACCAAACTTGCCTCTGGTCAATCGCCAGATTTCTTTATTATTGCTTGTTCAGACAGCCGGGTTTCGCTCCTGAAGCACGCCGGCCTGGATCTGGGAGAAGAGTTTTCCACGCGCAATATCGCCAACTTGGCTACTCCTGACGATACTTCTTTTATGGCGTCGCTGAGATATGCGGTCGAACATCTGAAAGTAAAGCATGTCGTCGTCTGTGGGCATTCCAGTTGCGGTGGATTAACCGCAGCATTGAAAGGTGTCGCGCATGATGAAATCGCCGACTGGCTGAAACCCGTCGATAAACTTATTGAACGCAAACAAGATGAACTGAGCAAACATGCTGACGTGGCAGAGCGCGTGAATTGCTTGGCGCATCTAAACGTAGAAGAACAGGTTCAGAATATCTACAATTCGCCTGTTTTAGAAGCTGCGCGCGCACGCGGCCAAGAAGTAAAAGTACATGGCTGGTATCTTGACTTATCAACGGGCCGTGTAACCGATACGGGTGTAAGCGCTTAAAGCAATTATTCTTGCGCTGCTCCTTATCACATATGAATGGCCGCGACACTTCATGCTGTCGCGGCCAGATATGTATTGCGGCTTTGATAGTCTAGTCACAAGCACCCTTCCCGCTTCTGCTCCCCACCACCGCATTCCATTTCGCTTTCCCAACTGTTTGCCTATTGCGTTGTAACAGAACATTTGTGTGTTTCTGGCATTGTAGCTGGCGAAACGGCCATCTTCGTCCGCGGCCTCCCGAAGAACGACCGTTTCAATTCGGCGTATATTGAGTATTCGGGATTGAACCGCCTATGCATGATGACACCAAGTTCCACGCTTGCGACAGTTTCGAATGTCACACCTGGGAAGCTTCGGACGAAGCGCTCGGTGAGCAGCCTAACGTGCGCAAGTTTCACCAAATTGTGCTATGGCCGCTGCAATTGATATCGACCAACAAAAACGGCGCCCCGCATGGCTACCACTCCATATTGGAAGAAATGGGCGACACCCTGTGGACTTCGCAAGGCGACAAGTTCGGAGGCACAGGAGATCAGTTTGACGAACGTCATTATCGTGAATTTATTTCGTTCCTGCC
The DNA here is from genome assembly GCA_037387425.1 of Alphaproteobacteria bacterium. Classification (GTDB taxonomy): domain Bacteria; phylum Pseudomonadota; class Alphaproteobacteria; order Rhizobiales; family Rhodomicrobiaceae; genus JARRLC01. The sequence continues at coordinate 1,686 of JARRLC010000123.1, read as the reverse complement.
GCATGTGCAGCGCTTTATCTACGGCGATTCCCGAGGCGCGAATATGGGCGGCGAGTTACGGCCGGGCGATATCTCCATGCGCGTTTATCAGCGGCATGACATCAAGCGCGTCCGGGTGAAGACAAGTCCTGATGATGCCCCCGTAATCTGCGATGTACTGCATACGGGCCTGTTCTTCTTCTACGATGTGGACGCGGTTATTCTCGTTTGCGAAATTACTGCTGAAAATATCCCCCTCAATATTGCACAAAAGCTGATGCAGCGGTTTGGCCGCGCCTATCCGGCTGGGTGGCGCCAGGATGGCAGGCCGATCCACTGCCCTGTGCTCGTGGAGTGGCTTGGCGATGACGACAAAGTGCTGGCCACGTCTGATTATCATGTCCGCGAGCGTTATCTGCGCTTTGTAGAAGAACGCCGCGCTTCGTGCATCGCCAGCCATTGGGAGTTTTTTCTCGCGCCAATCGTTAACGATGCGAGCGATACGCCAGGCGCGCTGCGTATACGCGAAATTGAATATTATCGTATGCCCGTAATGGCATATATCGCGCTTGAAGACTTGAAGGTTCTGCGTAAGACTGACTACATATCCCTGTCGCTCGCCACTTCACCACCGCCACGCGATAAAGAAACGCTGCCGTTTTCCGAGCGCTTTTTGCAAAGGTTTGAAACGCACCACAAATATGAGCGGCTTTATGCAGGCGGTCTCGACGCGCCAGGCATTGAGACGCGTTTTTTAACATGCGGCGAGGCGTTCACCATCGTATCGGCAGGCGTCTCCGATAGTATGAATGACCTGGAACGCGGTCTGCTCAGCCAATTCCGGCACCAATATTTCCTGCTGTTTCTCATCGCGCATTTTCATAAGTCGTCGCTATTGATGATCTCGGACCGCATGGTGGGGTGGATCAAACGGCTCGAACCGCTCGTTCCGGAATCGGTGCAAGCTTTCCGTGACGGGATTTTCAAACTCCAGGAAAATTTCCTGCGCTTTTCGCAACGATATTATTTCACCCAAATCTCTGGGCGCTCGCATATACGCGATATGTTCCATATGGTCCGCGAGCATCTCGTTATCGACCAGTTGCACGAAGAAGTCCGCAGCGAAATCACCGATATGGTGCACTACCTTGATAGTAACACGCTTCGGAAACAGTCCGGCTCTATGCACCGGCTGACGGTCGTGACCATCCTCGGCATGATCGGCACGATTGCGACCGGCTTCCTCGGCATGAACCTATTGGCGGAGGCGGAAAGTCCGTTCTCGATGAAAGCGGTTTATTTCGGTATAGTGACCCTCATCGCAGGCGGTTTGACGGTATTCAGCCTAGTGTTTTCAGGGCCGATAAGTCGGTTTTTCGAGAAAGTTTCAGGTGACGAGCGTAAAAAATGACAGGCGTGCATCTGTGGTAATGCCGCAGTGCGGAAACTCCTCTTGCTATTCTCTAGCCCTCTATCTAACAAAAGCAGTTGAAGTTTAGAGTTAGTATCGTGTGAGTGGGGCGAGATGATCCGGCGAAAGCCCTTTTGGCAAATAGTAGTAGTGGCTGTGGTCCTGCTTATCGGCGGATGGCTTTTGTGGCGTCTGCAAGCATCGCACATGGTTGAAGTGACACAGCCTTCGCGAGGACCAGCCGTTCAGGCTGTCTATGCCACCGGCACCGTGGAAGCGGGCACCACGATCCGCAT
>JARRLC010000122.1:0-7419 GCA_037387425.1 Alphaproteobacteria bacterium | reverse complement strand
GTTGCTGGGATAAGCCGCATCCTCCGCGTGAATGCAAACCCGGCTGGACCGGCGAGCCGCCCGTCTGCTGCCCGCCCGGCAAAATATACAGCCGTGAACATTGCTGCTTACCCGGTCAACGCTGGAGACGAGGCCGGTGCAGAGGCGGCGTACGTCCTACGAGAGATCCCGTGGTCGTGCCTCTGCCGAGCCCCGATGATCCACCATCAACGCGTGTCGTTCCGCCTCCTCCTCCCCGCGCCTCGCGTGTGACGCCGCCAACTGTGCTCCCGCCCCGAACGGTGCTGCCTCCGGCGTCACCACCGCCTGCCGCTGCCGAAACGGCTTCCATACCGCGTTTTCGCCCGGCTGAGTTGCTGGTGATGTTGCGCGGCCCTGATCCCGATGACGTGGTGCAAAATTTGGCGCGCTCGTTCAATCTCACCGTGCACGAAGGCACGACATTGCGTTTACTGGGCGGAGTGCGTGTGTACCGCCTCACAATCCCTGATAACCGCGCTGTGGAAGGATTGGTCGCAGCGATAGCCCGCATGCCCGGCGTGAGCTCTGCTCAACCCAACTTTTATTCCGTGTTGCAGGGCGCTGCGAAGCAGCCATCCGAGGATGAGCCGCCAGATTCGACTTCTCCTCCCAGCCCAAAAACTGATGCGTCTTCCTCATCCCGCCCGCCTCTTGCGGATGCGCAATACGCGCTTAAAAAACTGCATGTTCCTGAGGCGCTGAAGCTGGCGCGCGGGAAGGGCGTCGTCGTTGCCGTTATTGATTCCGCCGTCGACACCACGCACCCGGAGTTGCGCGGCGCCAACATTGAGGTGCTGGACGCCATGGCCCAGGGCGACAACGTTTTCCAGCCGGATGATCATGGCACTGCCATTACCGGGGTGATTGCCTCGCGCGGCGAACTCAGAGGGCTTGCGCCGGATGCGAAAATCATCGCTGTGCGGGCTTTTGCACCCGAAATACCCAACGCGCCGCCGGTAACCACATCGCTGGCGCTGGCCTCGGCGGTGAATCAGGCGTTCGCGAAGGGCGCGCGCGTGTTTAACATGAGCTTTGCTGGCCCGCGCGATCCGCTGTTGATCCAGATGATTGATGAATTCTATGCCGAGGGCGCGGTTTTTCTGGCGGCGGCTGGCAATAACGGACCGAAAGCGCCGCCTGCTTTTCCGGCTGCGCATGACAAGGTGATCGCCATCACGGCCACGGATGCAAAAGACGGGCTTTATGCGTATGCGAACCGGGGAAAATATATCAGCGTGGCGGCGCCCGGCGTGGATATCCTGGTGCCGGTGACGGCGAATGGCTACGACTTTTTGTCTGGGACATCGTTTGCAGTTGCGCATGTCAGCGGGATAGTGGCGCTTATGATGGAGCACGATCCTAATCTGAAGCCTGGAGATGTGAGCCGCATTCTCATGAAGACCGCGCACGATCTTGGCCCAAAGGGGGCGGATGAGCGTTTTGGCGCAGGGCTGGCCGATGCGTATGAGACGCTGGCGCAAGGTGTGCAGGCGCAGCGATAAGCGATAACCGCCTTGTTAGGCTATGGGGACGCGCTTTGGGGGCGGGGTTAGCCGGTTGTGGCTCTAAGCTTGGCTTAGTATGCTGATACTCAGTAGGCGGAAAACTTACAGCGTAGCGCCGCGAATTTCGACGGTTATGATGTCTTCGTAATGTCCGGCGCGTTTTGCCGCTGTGTCACCCACGGTGACGGTGAGCCTATGGTTGGCGTCGTTTCCCGGACGGGTGGGCGGTTGCGAGTGCAATACGTGTCCGCTGGCGAGGTCGAGCGTTTTGCCGTCGAGCGCCGCCCGATAGTTTACACGCCATTTCCGTTCTGGCGCGGGCGGGGTGAGCCTCATAGCGCCGCGATTGTCGGAGCTGACATGAAACTGATACGTTTCGTTGCTGCGCGCCTGGATTTCCACCGACCGTTTTTGCCCTGTGCTGAGCGCGCCAAAATTCACGGTCGTTGATGTGCCGCCGCCTTTAATATTTACGCTCATGGCGCGGATAACTTTATAGCTGATCGTCAGTTTCGAGTTATGCAACGGCGGGCCGGAAAGGCCGCCATCGCTATTCAGCGCGTATAGTTCCAGGCCGATGGTGTCGTGGTACGTGCCCGGCGCGGCGAACTGCCCACGCGGAATTTGCACCTGATAACGTATATGTCCGGTATCTGCTGGCGCGAGCGGGCGTTTTGTTCGGGCAAGTGGCGGGTTAACGGTTTGGTCTGGCAGGGCTACAAGCTTGCTGCGTCCGTTAGTGAGGGTGTAGGCCAGTGTGCCTGAGCCGCTAAGCCGCAAATCCGGTTTTTCGCTACGGAACACAAGCGCATAGGAGCATGCGTCATCGCCCATGTTGCGGATGGGGATTTGAAAGGCGTCTGTGATGGGAACCGGGCTGAACGGGTCGTATTGGCTTTCGCCGATCACGTTCGTGTCCTGGCCGATTTGGCCTTGGCAAGGGGCAGCGCACGCCGAAGAATTGGCGAGCAAAATCAGCAATGTCGAGCCGACTAGCAGCGAACGCAACAGCGTCAGCGAAAATACATCGGCGGTTGAGAAGACTTTGATGACGGCTTGCGCGTTGGTAATGGGTCTGACAAGGCGCCGTCCGGCCTTGGCAAACCATCTGAAAACGGATTTCATTGGGAGCCACCAGTTGGTTTGAGCGTTCCTAGTTTTACGTTGCCGACTGCATCCTCGGGAACGTCGAGCACGAAACGCGTTGTTGGGGAGGTGGCCATGTCAAGTATCCAACGGCCGGGACATAAGCCTTGCGCGTTGAATTTGCCGTCGCGGTTGGTGAACACGGTAACTTTCCGGCCATCGGGCTTCTTCTCCTCGTACGCAGTGCCGGTGAGTAATTTGATGGGCTGACCTTTGTGATCGGTCAGCACCCCCATGGCGGCCACCGTATAGTCAGATCCGACGGTGAGCCGATAGCCACTCTTATAACCAGGATACAGGTCAAACGCACCTGTTCCCAGATCATATCCAATGGGGAGATTACTTATATCATATGTGATACTTGTTTGCCCATATGGGGACAGATTGGAAATTAGTGCCGGGCCGAACAGTCCTGAAACTGCTCGTGTGGTGTCCTGCGATCCAACGGAAATATCGCTGTCGGGAAGGTTCTTATGCGTATCGATGATGGCGAAGCCGTTTGAAATCGGGTGCCCCAGCGCGAACCGTCCATCGGCGAAGGCAAGCGCGGCAGCCGCCGTCACAGATGTGCGCTGCACGGTTTCATCGGTGTTGAGGCCCGCCAGCGCGGTGCGCTGTGAGACCGCCAGGTTGGCACGCTCGGCCATGTAGGTTAGCGAGCCATTGACGGCGTAGTCGTCATTGCCGTTCTTGCTAACGTTGCCGCCGTACTTGTTATTGTCGGTCTCGGGGATACTGCTGATATCGGCCTGAACGCCCCATGCGCCGATGCCTTTGCCCTCTTGGCGGCGGTAGGAGACTTGCGATTGGCCGTAACGGGCGTCGTATGCGGCGTCCATGCTGGATGCATCGTCAATGCGGTATGTGAGCCGTAAAGCGGCTTTGAAACCATCGTTGACAGTGTCGCGATCATCGCCACTGAGGGTTTGCTGGTAGCCAGCGCTGACGCCTGCGCTGAGGGTTTGTCCAAAACTGCGGCTAAACGAGGCGTTGACGCCGTATCTATCGGAAGCCGGGCCGCGTCCTAGCAGGTAGCTTGCCGTAAAGGCGCCAAACAGATCCCACGGCAGTTCCTGTGAATAGGCTGCTGTGAGGATGGCCAGGGTGTTGTTTTGCGGGTCGATACCGCCAATGGGTGAAAACGTTTCGCTGCGATATTCGGCGGCAGCGCGGAAGTTACGGCGAATGCCGTCGCTGCTTTGAATGTTGGAAAGATCGTAATTGACCTTTCCGGCAAGTCCGCCGCCAAATTGTTGCGATTGGCTTACTGCGCCGTCCACGGTCCAGAAGCCGATAGGCGTTTGAAACGACGCGCCGCTGCCGCCCATCACAGTGTCTGGATCGGCCTGCAAGTGGACGCTTCCGGTTATTGACGGCGTAAGGCCGCGTTCGTAAAAGCCGCTGATAACTGGCGTATCGAAGTCGTATTCCACGCCAGAGTAGAGATTGAGGTGGTTTTTTACCTCGTTGTTGATACGCGAGACGAAACCGGCGTTGAACGCCCATTCGGCGACGCCTGGCGCGAGCAGCGAGCGGCCTGAAAATAACGAGAGTTTTACCGTGCGCTTGTGGCCCATATCGTCTTCGATCACCAGTTCGATGTCGTTAGCGCCTGCAGCAAGCGGCAGATTGCTCATATCGTAGTCGCCGGGGCGCAGTTGCAGGCGCTGGACGACGTTCCCGTTGATAACAACCTCGACATTGGAGGGGCGCTCAATACGGAACGACTGGCTGCCTGTTGGGCGGATGCTCGCCGAGGGTTGAAGCTTTTGGTACGACTTTTCGACGGACAGGCCGATGAGTTCCGCACCGCCTTGGAACGAGCTTTTCAACGGCGATATGTCGCCTGCGGAGAAACGTAGCGCTTCGTCCGGCATGTCGTAGACAAAGCGGGACGCGCCTCGTGTGAAACCGCCGATCAGATCGTAAGTGGCCGCGCTTTCGAACACCACATCTTGCCAGCGCATCGCGCCGTTGAAACCGATGCGGGCGTCGGCGACGCCTTCGTCGTTGTATAATGTGGTTGTGGTATAATCCGCGCCCGTGTGCATGTTGAGATAAGCCGCGATTGCGGCGGGGGGCGAAAGGTTGGCGCTTTGCGGTTGCGCCCGCATGTTGCTGGCGTTGAGCGTAGATTTGGCGCGCTGGTCGATGGTGGGGGCGAACTGCAATTCCACTTTGCTGATGTCGTAACTTACGTTGAAACCAGCATTTTTCACGGCGGCGAGCGTGACATATCCGTCTGCTCCGGTGGGAAGGCGTTTCAAGGTTTCGAGCGCATCGCTGCGCAGAATTGGGGCGGCGATTTTGGCGAATTGCTTGAGGGAAACGCTCACACTGTTTTGAGGAGAGACGCGGGCTTCAAGATCGCCGAGATAGAAGCCGCTGTCGCGTAAAGGGATGGTTATGTTCTGTGGGGCGCTAGCGACAGGGGCGGAGGATCCGTTGCCGCGCGACCATTGGACTTGGCCGGGGGATTGTTTTTCTCTTCCCCTCGACCATTGGATTTTGCCGGCGGCGGGGGCTGAAGCCGGTGTGGTTGACGCGGCAGTGGATGCGGGGGGAGCGTGGATGGTCACGGTTGTGAAAGCGTCTTTGGTCTTGGTGACGGCCTTGGTTTTGGTGGTCGTTGAGCGCAAATGGGCAGGGATATGCTGATGCTTTTGCGGATGCGTCAGGGGCAATCTGTCTACTTTTCCGGCTGTGTTCGATACTGTTGCTGGTGGCTGGCTGGGTATGGCCAAGCGATCTGACTTCGGCGTGCTTTCCATGGCGTTCGTCGGGAGGGCCGCCAAAGTCAATGCTGCGAGCGCACAGACGATTGCCAGCGTTAAGGGATGCGTGCACTTGATTGTTCCAAATTTCGTGCCGTTCCGCATGACGCACCTGTCAACTCATTACGCTCTAGTGGTCCAAATCTAACGCTTCGAACCACTAGAATTTTTGCCTATGGATCAAATTGAGCTGACATCTGAATGCGTTGGCTCATCGTTAGGTTCCGTAGCATTGGTATCAAATGTCAGGTTTGATCCACTAGTACAGCCCGCTAGCCGAGTTCGTACTCAGTATGCCGCTAGTGCATTGATCCAAACGAAGGCTGCAGCCGAGTTTGGAAAAATTGATGCATAAACAAAGAGCTAGTGCACTCATGTATGAATCTTCTGAATGCGTCAGTGCACTAGCACATTTATGAACTTGCAGCGTACTAGCTATGTATACTTGTAGTATCAGCGATTATTCTTTGCGCTATCAGATAAATTGCTTTACTTTCGCGGCTTATACTCAATGCTTGCAGTGATTTGGCGTACGCCGCGTGGTACATCGACCGGCAATAAAATGCGCCGGGTTTTGCCTGCTTGTAGCAAGCCCATCCCCATCGATTGGCGGAGATAGCCGGGCGTTAGCGTTTTTGACCAGGAACCGCTAGACAACTTGATGGTTGCATCTGACAGTTTGGCGTAGCTGTTGCCAGGATTTTTCACGCGCACTGCAGGGCGTGTTATCCCTTTGCTGTCTTTCCCGATGTCGGTTTCGAGCAGCTGAATGCTGGCCTTTCCGCCTGGTGGCGCGATATTCACGATGGTTTCGAAGTTGAACACCACCTGCACGCCCGATTGCCCTTTTGGCATTGTCACCGGCACTTGGTTGACCAAGAAGGCATAATGCTGCGAGGACGGGATTTGAGCATTGCCTTTCCACTGGAGGCGGATTGTCTGGGTCGCACCGGGATCGATTAACGTTTGCACCGGAGTAACATAGAAATCGTCGTTCGCCGGTGTGGTGGTTTTATTGCCGTTTTCATCCAGTTCGAGGCGTTTTACCAGAATTTCGACGGGAAGCTGCTTCGTACCATCGTTGACAATGGTGATTTGGCCCCGGGCTTTTCTGCCAGATGTCGTCATATCGATTGCAACAGGAGTAACGGACATGGCCAGCACAGGCGTGGCCAGGCTTAAGCAAACGGCGAAAATGGCAAACGCCAGAAGAGGGTAGGGGGCAAGAAATATTTTATGAATAGCGTGAAGCGCTTTGGTTTGTCTGGATGGCTTGATAGCTGTATTGATCACAAGGCAGTATTGGTTGTGTTTCTTAGTGTGTTTCATGGCGACTGGCGTCCATTTCATGCGATTGCGGAGTGGATGGCCAATGCGAAGCTTCGTGTTATTCGGGGGAGTCCCGTATGAATTGCTCCGCATTGGCCACATTCCGCCGCATCTAAAATTGTATAATTTAGGCGAACTTCGAAACGATGAGAAACGCTGCTTACTTTACTATGATCGGACGAACCGGTATTCAGTTGAGGAACAGCAAAATGCTGCTCCTCAATATTGGCCTGAAAACCTGATATAGCTAATAATAGACAGCATTTATTCCGTGTTTCAAAGAGACGAGCCAATCTCCATTGTTAAAGTGTCGCTGTAGCTGCCTTCAATAAGCTTTTTTCCACCATTATCAGTTTCTAATATTATTTCTATTTGAACATCGCCTGAAAACGGTTCTATTACTGCAGTAGATGTTGCGGTATTTTCTGTACTTGTGTCTAAGCTAACAAGAGGAGTAGAGCCTCCGTCTTTAGCTGCAGATGCTGTATAATGGACAATGTTTGTAAAATCACCTGAGGGTGTGGCAGCAGAGTTTATAATACCACTATTTGCAGAAGTTAGCGTAATATTTGTATTATAATTTGTGGTAACATTTGGGTAATTAACGGTTATGTTTGTCAAACTTGGTGATAAGTTTGGTGTGG
>JARRLC010000121.1:0-12924 GCA_037387425.1 Alphaproteobacteria bacterium | reverse complement strand
CGCAAGAACATTGAGGACGCCGCACACAACACGACGCGTTTCATTGTGCTATCCAAGGAAGCCAACCACGTGCCTTTCGGCGATGGCCTGGTGGTAACAACCTTCACTTTCCGCGTGAAGAATATCCCGGCGGCGTTATTCTGGGCGCTGAGCGGTTTTGCGGCGAACGGCGTTAATATGACGAAACTCGAGTCCTACCTGATCGAGGGCAATTTCACCGCGACCATGTTTTACGCCGACATTGAGGGGCACCCGGAAGACGAAGCCGTTGAGCGCGCATTAGAAGTGTGTAAGCTCAACTCCTCGGAATTCCATGTGCTCGGCACCTACCCCGCCAGCCCTTTCCGCGAAGAATTCCGGGCGAAAAACGGGCATTCGATTTGATGTGGAGCGCTGTGAGCTTGTGCGGTTATTCTCCGCCGGCCAGCGCCAGCCACTCGTCCTCGCTCAGCACGGCGACGCTCAGCTCTTGCGCCTTTTTCAGCTTTGAGCCAGCATCGGCGCCCGCCACCACGTAATCCGTCTTTTTCGACACCGACCCGGCGACCTTCGCGCCCAGACGTTCAGCCATCGCCTTGGCTTCGGCGCGGGTCATCTTCGTGAGCGTACCGGTGAAGACCACCGTTTTGCCGGCCACGGAAGAACCGCTGGTGTCGGGCGCTTCGACCGCCTCCACGGTCACTTCATCCAGAAGTGCGGCGATGGCGTCGCGGTTGTGTTGCTCGTCGAAGAACGCGATGATTGCCCCCGCCACCACCACGCCGACGCCGTCCGTTGAGGTGAGATCGGCGTAAGCCTCGCTGCCCGCATCGCTGGCGGCTATCATGGCCGTCTGGAACGCCTCAAACGTGCTGTAGGTTTTGGCGAGATCCTTCGCCGTCGCTTCGCCCACATGGCGGATGCCGAGCGCGTAAATGAAACGGTCCAGCCCAATGCTGCGGCGCGCATCAATTGCCTTGAACAGATTATCCGCCGAGCGCTTCCCCCATCCCTCACGATTGGCTATGCGCTTGAGGCTCACCTTGTCGCGGCGCTCCAGGGTGAAGATTTCGGCGGGCGAGCGCACCAACCCATCGGCGAAAAACGCCGCGATCTGCTTCTCGCCCAGCCCCTCGATGTCAAACGCATTGCGCGAAACGAAATGCTTCAGCCGCTCCACGGCCTGCGCAGGACAGGTGAGTCCGCCTGTACAACGCCGCACGGCATCGAGCTTGCCGGTCTTTTCGTTGACTTCACGCACAGCATGACTACCGCATACGGGGCAGACTTCAGGGAACACGAAGGGCTCAGTTCCCTCAGGGCGCTTTTCCGGCAGATATTCCAAAATCTGCGGGATCACGTCGCCAGCGCGCTGTACGCGCACCCAGTCGCCCACACAAACGCCCTTGCGCTCGATTTCGTCTTCGTTATGCAACGTGGCGTTCTGCACCACGACGCCGCCCACCGTGACCGGCTTCAGTCTGGCGACCGGCGTCAGCGCGCCCGTGCGTCCCACCTGGATTTCTATGCCCTCCAGCACGGTGACGGCTTTTTCCGCTGGGAATTTATGCGCCACCGCCCAACGCGGCGAGCGTGACACAAACCCTAAACGGCGTTGCAGCTCCAAGCTGTTGACCTTGTAGACGATGCCGTCTATGTCGTAGCCGAGCGTGGCGCGGTTTTCCTCAACTGATGCGTAAACGGCCAACATATCGTTTACTGACTGGCACACCTTCATCAGCGGATTGACCGGGAATCCCCAGTGCGCAAACGCCTGGACCACATCGTATTGTGTCTCAGCGGGTAGGGCAGGGGCTTCTCCCCAGGCATAGGCGAAGAATTTCAGCGGACGGCTGGCAGTGATCGCGGCGTCAAGCTGGCGGAGCGATCCGGCGGCGGCGTTGCGCGGATTGGCGAAAACTTTGCTCCCTTCCGCCTTTTGACGCTCGTTGAGCGCCTGGAAATCTTTTGCCGCCATGTAAACTTCGCCACGCACTTCCAGCACATCGGGGAAATCGGGGGCGGAAATCTCATTCGGTATACAAGCGATTGTGGCGACGTTAGCGGTGACGTTCTCGCCTTCTGCGCCGTCGCCGCGTGTGGCCGCCGAAACCAGACGCCCCCGCTCATAGCGCAGCGACAGGCTGAGCCCGTCAATTTTCGGCTCGGCGGTGATTTCCAGCGGGGCGTCTTCGGCGAGGCCAAGAAAGCGGCGGATGCGGTCAAGAAAATCGCGCACTTCGCTGTCGCTAAAGACATTGCCAAGCGAGAGCATCGGCACTTTGTGCGAGACCTTGCCGAACTTCTCAGACGGGGCAGCGCCCACCGTTTGCGTGGGGCTCGTGGTAGTGGTGAGGTCTGGAAACGCCCCCTCCAGCGCCTCCAGACGCGTGCGGAGCGCGTCATATTCGGCGTCGGAAACGGTTGGCGCATCTTCCCCGTAATTTTTTTGGCAACCATAGTCGTTGCGGTTCCATTCATAGGTTGAAGACTAAAGCAAAACGACCAGAAAGCGGAAGACTTTAATCTTGTTAAGCGGTTCCGGTCGAACGCTGTGTGTTCAGGGTGTTGGGAAGGTCGGCGACGGCGAAGCTCTCTGGCTTGCGGCCATTCGCGTAGAGCCACACCATATACGCATACGCAGCTTCGATATCCCGCGCATAGCGTTCAGGTTGGAACAACGGTGCGGTATTGCGGTTGAGCTCCAGTTTTTTGTGCCATTCGCTCAATTTGTCGCGTTCATCGGTTGCTAGGCGCAACGCCAACGCGGAATAATCTTCCAAAGATTCGGTGATGAGTTCGGGGAGTTCCGCCGCCTTCAGCAGACTTCCGGCGACGCGCCCGGCGAATTTTTTGCCAACACATGTCAAAACCGGCAAGCCGAAGCCGAGTGCTTCGCTGGCTGTCGCATGGGCGTTGACCGGCAGCGTGTCGAGGAACAGATCTGCGTGCTTATAGCGGGCGAGGTGTTCGTCCATCGGTACTTTGGGCGCGAAGATTAACCGCGAGGCATCGACGCCTTGTGTGCCTGCTTCGCGTTGTAGATTGACCTTGGCGCTTTCGTTTACTTCAAGCAGCCAGAGCACACTGCCCGGAACTTTTGTTAAAAGCTTCATCCAGGCTGCAAAGACTTGCCGCGAAATTTTGTATTCACCGACAAACGAGCAGAACACGAATGCATCTTTGGGTAATCCGCATTGCGCGCGCGTGAGTTCGATGGGGGTTTGTCCGCTCACATCGTTCGGCTGGTAGCAATTCGGCAAATGAACGATTTTCTCGTCATAAAACGGCTGTTGGTCCATGGGCAGCACATAGGGGTCGGCGATGATATAGTCGATAAAATCTGCCCCCATCGTCCCCGGATAACCGAGGAAGTTCACCTGTACCGGCGCTGGGCGGCTGGCCATGATGATGGTGCGTGCATCGCGCGTATAGCCTTTCAGATCGACGAGAATGTCGATGCCGTCGTCGCGAATACGGCTAATGGTCTCACCATGCGATGTCTGCCGGATGTCGGCGAAATTGTCGAACGAGTCGGTCAGCCGTGCGCGCAGCTCGCTGCCATCGTCGCATCCCCAGCTATAGGCGAAAATCTCGAAACGCTTGCGGTCGTGTTGATCTATCAGTCCCGCGATAAGCCGTGCGGTTGCGTGATTGAATAGATCGGACGACAGATATCCGATGCGAATCCGCCCGGTTGGGTTCACCGCTACGCTTGGCGCGTTTTTCTGAGCGTTTCCAAGAACGAAGCCTTGCGCCCATGCTCGCGCAACCGTTTGCTGATCTCCCGCAGAACATTGCATGGCGAGTGACATAAAAGGCGGCACCCGCTCATTCCGGACACGCACTGCTGCGATGGCGCGCTCTTCTTCGGCTTCAAGATCCCACCAGTCGCAAATTTCGCGGCGCAGACTGCAATAATCGTAAAGCAGCGAAGCGGATTGGCCTTCTCTGCATGCGATGAGTTGGCGGTAACTTTCGCTGGCTTCGTTCAGGCGGCCGGTCTGTTTGAAGATGCTTATGAGGTTGGGAAGCGCGAACTCGCCGGTCGTATCGAATGAGATGGCTGCCTGGAACGTTTCGATGGCTTCATCGCACTGGCCAACACGGTGCAAGAGCATCCCGAGATTTGCGTGCGCTTCCAGAAATTCTGGCCGTAAGTCGATGGCTTTCCGATAAGCTTCCAATGCTTCATCGTTGCGTCCGAGCGCTTGCAATGTAACGCCAAGATTGCAATACGCCTCTGCGCAAGTCGGGTCGATGTCGAGGGCGCACTTGTTGGCGGCAATGGCGGCTTGAAAACGCCCCTCAATCCGCAGGGTATTGGCAAGACGCGTATGCGCTACAGCGTAGTTCGGGTCGATTTGCAGGGCCTGTACGAAAGCGGCCTTGGCTTCAGAAAACTGGCCGCGCTGATGCATGACGAACCCTTTCACGGCATGCGCCATGGCTAGGTACGGATCGAGCGCCAGGGCTTTGGTGCAGGATTGAAACGCGTCTTCCAAGCGGCCTTCGGTCGCCATTGCGTCGGCAAGGCTGGCGTAAGCAGGTGCATGTTTGGGGTCGAGATTAATGGCGAGCAGCAAAGAGGCCATTGCCTCTGCCCGCTGCCCCATTTTTAGAAGAACGTTGCCCAGATTTGCGTGTCCTGGCGGGAATTGCGGATCAAGGCTAACGGCCTGCTCGCATGCGGTAAGCGCTTCTCCCTCACGGCCGATACTCAGGAGAATGCAGCCCAGGTCAGACCAACCTTCCGTAAAGTCGGGCTTGATGGCGAGGCAATGGCGGATTAGTTCGACCGCGCGTTCGGGTTGGCCCAACTGCTGTTCGATAAGTCCGAGGTGGTGCAGACTGTGGAAATGATCCGGCTGGGCCGCCAGCACTTGGCGGTAGATCATTTGCGCATCGGCCAGCCGTCCCGCTTTCCAATAATCAACGGCCATGGCATAACCCGTCACTTGGCTTCGTAGTAAAGCTGAGCGGGACTTATTTGATCCGTGCAATTTATCGTCCATTACGATTTACCAGCCTAGCTAAACAGCTCATTGGCTGTCCTATAGAGTCTATCCCTAATCTGTCTACGCCATTTATAAGGCTCCTCTATGCACTATTGCGTAGTGGAGGGGATTAATAGTTTTTGGCGCCTCTTGAGTTCCCAAATCGCCAGATGGGCATGTAGCGGATTTGATAGGCGATCTGAAGATAAGGACACGAGCATTTTGTCCATTTCGCGTTGGTGCTGACATTTTGTATAAAGAATATCTCTTAATAGTGAAACACAACTGCCTTCAGAGGGAAGCCCCTCCGAAACGTTATGAGCATGAGACAGACAAGCTTGTTCCCTTTAAAGATGGTGAAACTGGGAACAGATGATCAAATCTCAGCTTTTTTGCTACGACCTCCTAAACGTAAGGAGTGCGGTCGTTGGAGGATGTTTCCTCAGATTGAGAATGGTGCGTTCTGGCGTTTAGTCCCAGATGAGCAGCATTTCGATGAGGGGCCCCAAGACCGGTAGCATGTCGGCTTTCGCCGCCTGCGAGTTTCGCCCCATATGTAATGAGCGAGAACGTTGCAATGCTTCCCGTGATCTGTGTTTCTTGGAACGGGGTGCCTTCCACCTGCACCTGCTCGATGGCGCAACTGCCGAACAACGGCGTGTTCTGATCACGCGCCCCGCTATGCGGCACGAACAAGGCTGCATGGACCGTTTGGCGCGGCGATAACCGGTTCTGATTTTCTTCTTCCGGTGTTTCCGCTTTTGATATTTCCGATGTTTCCACGCGAGACGTTTTCTTGCCCGTTTTTTCCGCGCCCGGCGTTTCTTCTTGAGTTTGCGTGCCTTGGCTAAACGGTGATGCAGACGTGAGCGTCTGGACCGGATCGCTTTGCGGCGCTCCAGTCTCGGTTTTTCTATGTTGTTGCCAAAGAGGGCGGGTGGTTTCCTTCTTCAGAGCGCTCATCTTCCCGGGAGCGATCACAGGCGGCTTATCCGCAGCCGATAAAGGCGCTGGGCCGCTCTCTTCTGAGAAGGCTTTATTTGAAGAAGGGGGTGCAGAGGATATTTGTGCAGCTTTTTGTGTCTGTTGTTCTGTTTGTTGTGATGTGTCTAGTTTTTCCGCGGTTTTGACAATGGGCTTCTCATCAGGGGAGCGCGCCAGCATTTTGGGCGCTTCGAGCCGTCCGTTGGGCATCATGCGGATAGGGGAGACTTCTCCCAAGCGTTCATGTTGCTTGGTGACCCTTACCGAATTTTGTATTTCGGGCGAATTCACGACAGTTGGTCTGCTTGCTGTCAGCACCATATACCAGACCGCCACCAGGACGCCGATGGCTAGACACAGCGAAAGGGCCGCCGCCGCGTAATATCGGAAAGCATATTTGCGGAATTGCTGTCTTGCCTCGTACTCAGGCCGGACGCGGCCTTCGCCGTCGATTTCGTCACGGTCGTAGCGTGTGCGTTTATCTGCGTTGCCTAAAACCTTGTAGGCCATGGAGACGAGCTTGAACTTTTCCTGAGCAATCTTGTCGCCTGGGTTCAAATCAGGGTGCAGCTTTTTAACGAGCGCACGATAGGCCGTCCGAATTTCTTCTTGCGATGCTGTGTCGGATACGCCGAGAATATCGTATAGGTCGGGCTCTTCATCGAGTTCGGCGTCTGCGACGTAATAGCCGGAATATGGTTCTTCGTCTTCCGGCTCGTGATGGATGGGGAACCAGTTTTCAGGCGCTGACAGCGAGGGGGGAAGACGCGTTGTGGCGTCGCCATAGGCGTTTTCGAGCTGATCCTGCGTAAGATTGCGCGCGTTTAAAAAGCTGGCGCCTGTCACGACGGTGCGATCAAAAAGCGTGTCGGTAAGATCGGCATGATCCAGCATCGCGTCGGTGAGGTCGGTGGCGGTTAGTCTGGCGCGGTCAAGTTTAGCGTGCAGCAGATCAGCGCTGACAAGTCGCGCGCCTTCCAGATCCGCCTCGGTGAGGGTAGAAAAACGCAAATTTGCGCCTTCCAGATTAACGGCCCGCAAATTGATGGGGCCGCCCTCATTGGGACCAAACTGGCGCTGACTGAGCGCAAGATTCATGTTGCTCAGATCAGGGACGATCTGAGGGTTTTCCTCACGCCACGTATTCCAGACCTTTGGCCCCTGGCAAAGTTGTTCCAGATGATCAGGATTGGCCAAAATTAACGCTCCCCCACCAGTCATACATATGATGGCACTTTGGCATGGACGGGACCATGTTGCCAAGATTTGAATGTTATATTGGCTTTTATGAGGCGGCTATTCCCCAGAAGAAAGATGATGAATTTCACAGGGGAATGCCATGAAACAACTTATTTTGTAATAAGTTAGCGGTTTCCGTTTTTCATACAAAGGCAGTGGATATCTTCGGCGGCGGCATAGCGTCGCTCGTTCTTTATGTGCATAGCTTTTGGGCCTGCCCATATTTCAGGCCAGTTCATATTTATTGCGCGTCGTTTTGAATCATAACCAAGGTGCCGCCTTTGAGTTCGAAGTTAGACAGGCGGCTAATGAAGCTCATGCCCAAAAGGTTCTGCGTCATTTTCCCTGGCTCGGCGACAACGGCCCGGACTTCGCGCAACATAATACTGCCGATGCGCAGAGAATCGAGCGTGACGGGAGCTACGCGCGCAACACCATTCGCGGTTGTGGACCGGCTGGTGAAATGTAGCAATTTGGGAGTGAACCCGAGTTTAAGCGCGGTCCGGTAGTTGAGCGCGACATAGGTTGCGCCGGTGTCGGTCAATAGCTCGACTTTTGCGCCGTTGATTTCGGCTTCTACGACGTGGTGGCCGTAGGTGTTGGCTGCCAGCGTCACTTTTCTGATGGTGGTTCGTGGTTTTTGGCGCTTGCCGGCGTCAGGCGAAAATCCTGTCAGCGATGCGCGCATTTCGGGGATGTTGAAGGCAACCCCCATCTCGTTTTTGGTTTGCTCGCTGTTTTGGGAGGAAACCGAGGAAACCGTTAACGGCGCTTCCCGCGATGGTTCCGCAACGCTAGAGGCCATACCAGGCCAGCGTTGTTCGACCGCCTGATAGACGTCTTCAAAGAAATAAAAACTCCCCGCCCCGGCACCTGCGAACGCGAGCCCTAACACGGCTCCATTCACGGCACGCCGCATCCCACCATGGAATGCCATGCCTGCTTGCTCCTCAATCAACGAGACCTACACGTTACGCGGTACGTCTCCAGCCTTAGCCCCTTAATTCCAGGCGATCCCTGGAGAACTCATATGACCGCAAACGACTTAAGAAACTCATACCAAGAAGGCTTTGATGCAAACTTCCTCGTTTTGCAACAAGCGCCTCTACTTGGGTCAGCCCCACCTTATCGACGAACACTTCGCGAAGGCGTACTCGGGCCGCAAAAGTTGAGCCATTGGCGGTATGCACCGGTACGGTATATTTTAATTTTTTCATGTCAAGATTCAGGCGCTTAGCATCTTCATAGCGAAGAACGACCATAGAAGCGCCGGTATCGATCAGCATATCGACCCGCTGGCCATCAATGCTGGCTTGAGCAATGAATTGCCCTGACCAGTTCCGTTTTATTCTGGCTGACGTGGGGTTGTAGAGGCTGGCGACGGTAACGTAGGAATCCCTCGCGTGAAAATCTGCTGCGATTTTATCAGCGATAGTTGCTAATTCGCCACGGTAGGTATACAGGCCCATCAGCGCTACAAACAGACAGCCCCACATGACGGTTTGTTTGAGAAACGAGTAAATCAGGTCTCGGTTAGCCTTAGTATATGTACTTACGAGAAAAATGATAACCGACAGGGCAACAGCTATGCGCGCCACCGTAGTATGCGATAGTCCAATAACGATTTCCGTATCATTTGAGAACATCATCACAATAGCAGCGATGATGAGACACAATATAGCTAGCCAAACAGCCACGGACCACCCTTAACCTGAATGCCCAAAACTACACACCAGTTATAAAGACTTATAGCAACTGAATGCCGAACTGCGAAGTGTTGGTTTGCAAAAGGGTGACTAACGATGCGTTTCGGTGGAGCTGCTGTGGCATAGCTGCCCCACCGTTTCAAAATTTATCCGTGCCCGGCAACCTGCATAGTCGCCACTTCCGGCAAGCTTGATGAGTGGCTGTGCTTGCTCATGAAAAGCGTTGGCTGCATCACACGATGTGCCGGAAAGACAATTTTTACCTCGGTTCCATGCCTCAGACGGGTGTTCAACTCAAACCGCCCGCCATGCAGGTCCACCAGCCCCTTGACGATGGGGAGACCAAGGCCACTGCCGCCTTCAGCCGTTTCTTGGGAAAGCGTTCCTTGTCCAAACGGGCTCATCACACGCGGAATTTCAATCTCTGGAATGCCAGGGCCATCGTCTTTCACTGCCAGGAACTGTTCGCCGGTGGCCGTTATTCCCGCACTTAATGTAATCACGCCATTGGCCGGAGTGAATTTAACTGCGTTCGATAACAAATTCAGGCAAATCTGCCGGATTGCGCGTTGTTCCGCCCAGAGCGGTGCGATCTCACTATTAAACTGTTCGACAATGCGTACGCCCTTGCTATCAGCCCGCAGCTTTAAGAGTTTCTGGCAGTCATCCATGACTTTCGCCAGCGACACTGGTTCTTCCTGCAATTCGTAGCGTCCTGCCTCAATACGTGACAAATCCAGAATTTGGTTGATCAGATTTAGCAGGTGCTGGCCGCTTTTATGGATGTCGTCCGAATAAGTTTTGTAGGTGTCGTTCTCAAGCGGGCCTAAGATTTCGTCTTTCATCACCTCGGAAAATCCGAGAATAGCGTTAAGCGGAGTGCGCAACTCGTGGCTCATATTCGCCAGGAACTGCGATTTTGCTTTATTTGCTGTCTCAGCGCGGCGGCGGGCTTCATCAGATTCTGCGTTGGCTCTCTTTAGCTTTTCAACGAGCGCATCCGTTCTTGCTCGGTATTTTAGCATGGCGACAACCGTAGACTGCAGTCCGCTCGCCAGAAACACCAAATAGACGTGAATGCCGACCGCCAAGCCTGCCATCGCCCAGTAATACGGCTCGCCTGTCAACGCGAAACGCAAAACCAGCGCGAAAGTCATCGGCACGGTCCCGGCATAAAGGATAGGCAGCACGCTGGAGGCGAACATCGTGCGCATGGCTACCACGATCATGATCGCTGCAAACACGAAGAAAAATGCCGAGCGTTGATCATCGGCAGCAAATTCAACGAACAGGATGGAGGCCCATGCCGTGCCGTAAAACATCTCGCCAGCCGCGAGATAACGCCGCCAGCGCTTGAAATCGATCATGTCGCGATCCAGCATCTGAAAGCGGCGGCAGATGTAAATCAGCACACCCTTGGCGATGAATAGCGTCGCCAGCCAGCGTAACACGCTAACAAGCGGCGCCCATGGCAGAAGCCCCATCGCCACCACAACCGCCAATAGCGGAATGGCCAGCGACGCCGTCAGCTCCGATTTAACGAAAAGCGCCAAGAGTTCTGATTGGAAACGCGTGTGCGGGCTAGCACACCTTTCCGCTTTTGGCGAAACATCTTCAAAAGAAGGTGTAGCGTTGGCGGAAATCTCAGACTTGACCTTGGGAAGCGTAAAAGACGCAACGATATCGGCACACATACGAGTAACCTACAGCTTGAACTTACTTCCATAACGCCTTGTCGTGACAAATTTTCATATTAACTGTCTCTTGCGAAAGCGCTCAAAATTAATCAGAAACTGAAAAATACCTAGTTCCCGAAGCACCTCTTCAAGAGCTAATATAGAGTTCCGGATAGCCCCATTCTGGAACGGACCTGCCACTTATTTAGCGTCTGTTATCCTATTCAAGGGCGTAAAGGTAAATTCGGACTTAAATTATGAGGTGAGAAGGCCGTGTAAACCGATTTTATGACCAACTATCAAATGAGCGGGTTCTCCTCGCTGGGATTTTTATCCAGGCGGCGGCGAACTAAACATCAGGCGATGTGTGTTGTAATTGCACTTGATGTAATTCGACAGCGCCTTATCAGCGATAAATCTAACCCAACAGGCCCCTTTTTGTGCTAAAAGAACGCAGCGTTCATGTTTTTGACATAGTCGCAACAAGAATGTGCATCGCTAGTGCGAAAAGGTGTGTACGGCTTGGGGGCAACACCGCAAAATTGCTTGGTTTCTTAAAATGCGCGGCAGATCGCCCGCAAAACGGAACTACCTCACCAAGCAGCACGTGTTGAGTGCGTGGCGCTGTGTTTTTGGATTATATCGCTGTATGCATTGTGTAGCGGCAAGAGTTTTACCTGATCATGGGCACTAAGAACTATTACGAAATCTTGGGGGTCGGCCGAGATGCCGACGATGAAGCGGTTAAGCAGGCATTTCGCGAGCAGGCGAAAAATTGCCACCCTGACCGTAATCCCGGAGATCAGCACGCTGAACATCAGTTCAAACTCGTGAACACTGCGTATGAAGGGCTTAAAGACGCCGAACGCCGTGAAGCGTATCTCGAATGGCTGGAATTCGCGGATAAGCGCGAGAAGTCGAAGAAAATGCAGTGGACGCGCTTAAGTGTGCTTGCGCTGCTTTTAGGCGTCGCTCCGGCGGTGGTGCTTTACTGGGTTATCTGGGGTGCTTCTGTAAATAAACATCCTCAAACCCCGGTTGCGGTTGCACAAACCAGTTCTCCTCCCGTTGATCGCGCTGCCACAGGTGGAGCAAATCAAAATAATGCCATGGCGTCTGTTCCTGAGACGGGCGGCTCGTCTGAAACCGTGGTTGAGATCAAACGATCGCAGAAGCAAGCAAAGAAAACCTCTCAGCCACAAACCGTGGCGGCTCTTCCAAATTTTGCTAATGGCACGACTGTTGAGGAGGCAAACGCAGAGCAGAATCTGTCAACTCAGCAGACGTTAGAACAAACAGCCTTGTCAAATTTGACAACACCCGCAGATGCGAGAGGCAAACAGTTTGCCGATTGTAAAAAATGTCCGAAAATGACAGTCCTACGCGAGGAAGTTCAAAAGAAAACCGTGCAGTTTGGGTTTGAACGTCTGCCAATCGCGGTTAGCAGCAACGAAATCAGCGTGAAGGAATGGGAAGCTTGCGCTGCCGATGGTGGGTGCGCACACTATACGCGTCCGTCTTCAGATGTGGAGGGGGCAAGTGCTGTACAAGATATCAGCCTCCCTGAAGCTCTCGCCTATGTTGCTTGGCTTTCGCGCAAAACCGGAAAAGCCTATCGTTTGGTCACGCCTCCCTTAAACGATGCGACCGTCAATGGCGACGGGGAAGCTCCGGTGGTGGCCAAAGTCAAGGATCCCAAGTGTGAGAAGAAAACCGGCTGGGAATGGCTCAACGAAAAGGAAGGCGGCGGTGGCGATAAGACGAACGATTGTCCGCCTAATCCAGCCCCGAAAGCCGAGGGCATTCCGGATGGCAAGGGCTTCCGCGTTGCCCGCGTGCTGGTGACATGGGCTTCTCAGTGAGGCACTGAGAAGGCTACCCAGCAAGACGGCGGCGTATAGTAAGATTTAGGGCTCTGAGAATTGCGGCTAAGCTGTATTTATAGCGCAGTATCTTTTCGTGCTGCGAGGCGCAGCTCTTCAGCCAACTCGGGCGAAATACGCATCTGTCCCGCGTCCAGTAAGACGCTCACTCAAGTATTGCGCCGGAGCCTTCGTAAAGCGGCCCTTTTCCACCGGCGTTTTCTTTGGGGGCATCGTACAGTTTGTAATGAAGCGCCCCGCCTGTGAGTTGACCGCGCACCAACGGGATGTGGCGGCGCTCCACCAATCAGCTTCCCAGCCAGCTTTGAAGCCTCTGTCCCAAGCTCATCGGCACATTGGGGCGGTGGATAGAGCAAAACTGACGCAGCCCCCATTTATCAAAGCCGTTTGCCTCTTTCTTTCGTACGGAGCTAAACAACTGAGATCTGACATATAGCCACGCCACCAACTCCTGTTGGGA
>JARRLC010000120.1:0-7625 GCA_037387425.1 Alphaproteobacteria bacterium | reverse complement strand
CGTTGAAGTGCGCACCAATACCAAGGTCGGGCGTGACGTTTCCATTGCCGATTTGGAAGCGCAATACGATGCGATCTACTGGGCAATTGGTGCGCAACAAGGGCGCGGCCTGCCGGTTGCAGGTTGGGGCGCTGAGAATTGCGTCAGCGGCATTGAATTTCTCGATATGTTTAACCGCGGCTGGATGTTCTCCACCGCCAAGCGCATCGTTGTAGTAGGCGGTGGCGATACCTCTATCGACGTGGCCTCCGTTGCACGGCGTTTGGGGCATATCGATAGCACCGCGCAGCACGACGCCAGCGGTTCTGAAGTGTTTGGCTACACCGCGCGCGACGTGGCGGGAACGCTCCGGCGCGGAGGCGTATCGGCGACCCTGACGTCACTGTTCCCCGTTGAGCAGATGACGGCGGCAGAACGCGAACGCGAAGACGCCAAGCGCGAAGGCATCGACATTAAGGGCGGCGTTATGCCTTTGGAAGTGATCCTCGATGCTTCCACCGGCAAGGCCACGGGGCTGAAAATGTGCCAGTGCACCATGAACGGCATGACCCCGAGCCCCATTCCGGGCACAGAGTTTGAGATCGCTTGCGACATGATCGTGTCTGCTATTGGGCAGATGGCAGATTTCGCAAACGGATTGGAAGAACTCGACAATGGACGCGGCAGTATCGCTATTGACGGCGTATACAAAGTGCGCGGCAAGGAAAAGCATTTCGCTGGCGGCGATGCGGTGCGTCCGCATCTGTTGACGACTGCTATCGGTCATGGGCGCATCGCAGCGGAAACCATTTCGCATTTTCTTGATGGTGCGCCGAATGATAAGCGCCCAAAAGTTGATACGCATCACTTTAATCTGCTCGAAGAACTGCAACAGCGCGGACTTGAAGTAGAGAAGTATGACGGCGAGCAAAAGCGCGGCACGTCGGAAGCCAAGTTTGCGATTCACAATTACGAAGACCGCGCCTCAACGCAGATCATTTCGCACAAGGATCTGTACAAGGGGCACTTCGATTACATCGAGCGCAATAAGCGTGAGGAGCGCCACGTTGATGCAGCGGCCGTACTGGGCGACTTCAACGAGCGCATCACGCCTTTCACCGAGGAACAGGCCCAAGCCGAAGGCAAACGTTGCATGAGCTGCGGCCTGTGTTTTGAGTGCGATAGTTGCCTGGTCTTCTGTCCTCAGGACGCCGTATTCCGTCTCCCTAAAAAGGAGCGTGCGGTCGGGCGCTATGTACAGACTGAATACTCAAAATGCGTGGGGTGCCACATCTGTAATGATGTCTGCCCCACGGGTTACATTCAAATGGGGCTGGGGGAATAAGCACCATGAAGCGAACGCAAATTTTAGCGTTTGCCGTCATGCTGGGGTTGGTAATGGCGGTATTTTCCGCTGCGCCAGCTCTGGCTCAACAGACGGCGTCAGAGGTTAAGCCGGCCAGTGCCATAGCTGGCCCGGCTGTACCGAAAGCTCGAAAAGGACCATGTGTGCGCGACAGCAAATTCATGCGCCGCAATCACATGAATATCCTTAAGCATCAGCGCGTTGAGACCATGTACAAGGCTGAACGCGGTAAGCCGGAAGGTCTTAAGGAATGCATTTCTTGCCATGCGGTCGAGATTAACGACGCCAAGCTTGGCAAGTTCGCGCCTATTGAGCATCCAAAGCATTTCTGCCGCGTCTGCCACGATTATGCGGCGGTGCGCGTCGATTGCTTCCAGTGCCACGCTTCTACGCCTGATCCGAAAAAAGGCGCAGCAGCAAACGAAGCCGGCAAGAAAAATGATGTGGCCGCGCTTTCGAAATACCTGAAGGAGGCGTCCAAATGAGTAGCCGCCGCGATTTTTTGAAAAGCGCCGCCTCGCTGGCGGTAACGACACTGGCCTCAGGCGTGACGCTTTACTCTATGAGCGGAGAAGCGAGCGCAGCTAACGCCGCTAAAACACCGCGCTGGGGGCTTCTTATTGACGCTACCAAATGCACCCCTGATTGCTCGGCTTGCGTTGATGCCTGCGGTAAGGCTTATGGCTGGCACAATGAGAGCTATTCGCCTACCGATGAACAGTGGATTCGCAAGGTCAACGTAAAGGACCCGGAGAGCGGCGCGAGCTTTTCAGCACCCGTCATGTGCCAGCACTGCGCCAATCCGCCATGCGTGGACGTGTGCCCCACGGGCGCGTCGTTCAAGCGGTTTGATGGTATCGTTCTGGTGAACCGGCATATTTGCATCGGCTGTCGCTATTGCATGATGGCCTGCCCCTATAAGGCGCGGTCTTTTGTGCATCACGGGGGACGAGGCAGCGACGAGGACAAGCGCGAATATCCGCGTGGCGGACACGGCACCGTGGAAGCCTGCAATCTGTGTGTCCAGCGTATTGACGCCGGGGGCGTGCCACATTGCGTGGAAGCGTGCCAGCAAAAAGGGCAGGGGGCTATTTTGTTTGGCAATCTTAACGATCCGGAAAGCGAGATCGCCAAGCGCGTAGCCACATATCGCACGTCACGCATCCGCGACGATCTGGGATGTGAGCCGGGCGTTCATTATCAAGGGATTTCGTGAGCGCGAAAAGCACCGCGCATTAAGGCGTTTTCGCCAGGGGAAGTAGACTTATGGCAAAAGTCGCATACCAGAAATTGGAAGATCATAGCTTGTTCTTCTGGGGGCTGCTTGGCCTGCATGTATTCGTTATCGTGCTGGGGTTAGGCGCGGCGTTCTACATGGTGGAGTGGGGACACGTTGTCACCGGTATGAACAATCAGATTGTATGGGGCACGCCGCACGTTTTTGCCGTGTTCCTAATCGTAGCGGCGTCTGGCGCGCTTAACGTGGCGTCGTTTTCCTCGGTGTTCAGCCGGTTGGACTACAAGCCCTATGCGCGTCTGTCTGGTATTTTGGCGATTGCGCTGCTGGTTGGCGGGCTCGCTGTACTGGTTCTTGATCTGGGCCGCCTTGATCGGCTTATCGTAGCGATGACGACCTACAATTTCCGCTCGATCTTCGCCTGGAACATCTATCTCTACACTGGCTTTATGGTCCTCGTTGGCGCGTATCTGTTCGTGATGATGGACCGCCGTATCTCACGCAAGAGCTGGCCCACCAAGACGGTTGGCGCTTCAGCGTTCGTTTGGCGCTTGATTTTGACGACCGGTACCGGCTCGATTTTCGGCTTCCTTATTGCGCGTGAGGCGTATTCGGCAGCGATTATGGCGCCGTTCTTTATCGCCGCATCGTTCCTCTACGGGCTGGCTTTTACCATTCCGGTGCTTTTGATGATGAGCCGTGAAACCCGGCAAGACCTGATCAACAACGAGATGCTGCGTAAGTTCCGCGGGCTACTCATCATATTCTCGCTGGCAGTGTTATATTTCACGGCTGCGCATCACATCATGAAGATCTACGCTGCTGGTTATCGCGATGTAGAACACTTCATGCTGCTTGGCGGCGGTATATACACGACGGTTTTCTGGCTGGGGCATGTGTTGATTGGCAATGTGCTGCCGCTCGCAATTTTGTTCTTCCCTTCCAAAGACAGAACCTCATGGCATGCGATTGCCGTAGCGTCGCTGTTGTTCCTGATTGGTGGCGTGGCCAATATGTATGTGACGATCATTGGCGCACAAGCCTATCCACTTAATCTGTTCCCCGGAATGGAGGTAACGAGTACATTCGGCGATGGCGTTGTGGCACAATACTGGCCCTCGACACCGGAAGTGCTGCTTGGTATCAGTGGCGTGTCAATTGCTATGCTGTTAACAGGCGTAGCGTTGAAGTTGCTACCGTTCCTGCCGCACCAACATCAGCGTCAAAGCTGAGCGCCTTACCGGAGATAAATGCATGACGTTCGCGATGCCAGCTCCTCATCCTTTTGCCCGTTTCGTCAATATTCTTGGCCGGGGCAAGACGCTTACGCGTTCTCTAACGGTTGAGGAAGCCGAAGAGGCGATGAGCATGATTCTGGCCGACGATGTACGGCCAGAACAGCTCGGCGCGTTCCTCATGCTTCTCCGTGTGAAGGAGGAAAGCCCGGAGGAAATCGCAGGTTTCGTGCGGGCGTGCCGCAAAGCTATGGCTCTGCCTTCGCCGCTGCCAAAGGTCGATATTGATTGGTCATCCTACGCAGGCAAAAAGCGTCAGCTTCCTTGGTTTATCCTGGCGGCGCAGCTCTTGGCGCGGAATGGCTGGCGCGTGTTCATGCATGGTACTGATGGCCACACTGAGGGCCGGCTTTACACCAAGGATACTCTGGAACGTTTGGGGATGCCGGTTGCAGCTAATTTTGCTGAAGCCGCCGGGCATCTGGAAGCGCGGAATTTCGCCTATCTGCCGCTTGAGGGCATCAGCATGAAGCTGCAAGAGATGCTGGGCTTGCGGAACATCCTTGGTCTGCGTTCGCCTGTGCATACGCTGGCTCGCAAGCTCAATCCATTTGGTGCGCCTGCGATGCTGCAAAGCGTTTTCCACCCCGGTTATATGGACATCCATCAAAAGGCTGGAGCTATTCTTGAGCAGCCGCATATGGCGGTGTTTCGTGGCGAAGGTGGCGAGATTGAGCGCCGTCCCAACAAGCCGACAGAGGTTAAAACCTTGCACAACGGCGTGTTGAGCTCAGAACAATGGCCAGCGATTATCCCTGAGCCGCGCCAGACGCCCGAGGAAAACATGGATGTGGCCCGTCTTCCGGCGCTGTGGGCTGGCGAGATCACAGATGAATATGCCGAGGCCGCCATTACTGGCACCGTGGCCATTGCGCTGAAGCTCGTGGGACGCACCGACGCTATGGACGATGCGCAAGCGCAAGCCGAAGCCTTGTGGACCGCCCGCGATCGTAGCAAACCGCTCACTGCTTAATAGGCGCAAGCGCGTCGGCGAGTGCTTCGATGATGGCGTTGAGCACCAGCCGTCCGCTGGCGGTGGCGGCGATGCGGCTCGTATCATTCTGCCAAGTAATAAGCCTCTCACCATCAAGCATTTCTAACGTTTCCTCCCTGATGCGATATCCGGTACGGGTGGCCAACAAGCCCAAATCCAGCCCTTCGCGAAGGCGTAGCCCCATGAGCAACATTTCCTGCGCCTCTTCAAGCGGCGTCAGCCTCTCGCGCACAACGCCGCCATGTCCCGCAGCCTTCACCTGTGCGGCCCACGTCGCCGGATCGCGTGCGCCCTCCAACGCCAGCCGCGCGCCTTCCGCCACGATGCGCCCATGCGCGCCCGGCCCCACGCCGATATATTCGCCATATCGCCAGTACAAGAGGTTGTGGCGCGCTTCCTCACCCGCAGCGGCGTGGTTGGATATTTCGTAGGCGGGCAGTCCTGCCGTCTCGCACAGCTCCTGTGTGGCGTTGTAGAACGCGGCGGCTTCCTCTCCTGCCGGAACATCCAGCTTGCCCGCGCTCGCTTGGGCGTAAAACGGCGTACCCGGTTCAATCGTGAGCTGATAGAGCGAGATATGTCCCGCCGCCAGCTTGAGCGCCTCAGTTAGCTCGGTGCGCCAGTCCGCCAGCGTTTGACTGGATGAGGCTTCAGAGGCGCGAGCGATATTTCCTCTCGCATAGATCATATCGAACGACACGCGTGCGAAGTGCCGCTTGGCGACCTCCAGCGCTGCGCGAGCCTCGTCAGCGGTGTGGATGCGTCCCAGCGCGCGCAACTGGTCATCACGCAGCGACTGCACGCCCAGTGACACGCGGTTTACGCCCGCCGCGCGATATCCGGCAAAGCGCGCCGCCTCAACGCTGGAGGGGTTGGCCTCAATGGTGATTTCCGCGTCTGAGGCAACACTCCAATGCCCGGCGATGGCATCCAGCAGACGCCCAACCGTGGCGGGCGACATTAGCGACGGCGTGCCGCCGCCCAAAAATACGCTGGAAACGCTGCGCCCTGGCGTTATCGCGGCATAGTAGGTCAGTTCGTCAAGCGCAGCGGCAAGATATTGATCCTCGCCGATAGCGCGTCCACCACCATGCGAATTGAAATCGCAGTAGGGGCATTTGGATGCGCAATAAGGCCAGTGAATGTAAATGCCGAATGCATCCATATGTGAAATCTTTCGAAAAATCCGCTGCCGCTGCCGCTGCGAAAAGCAATTTATGGTTTGGCAGGTGCTACCATCCCCGGCAAGGGGCGAGGCGGCAAGTTCCAATGCGTTTCTTCCATCACCGCACGCCAGATTTTCGCTGGAAGGCCACCGCCTGTCACCTTCTTCATAGGTGTATGACGGTCGTTGCCGAGCCACACGCCCGCGACGTAATCGGCAGTATAACCGATGAACCATGCGTCGTGGTAATCGCTGGATGTGCCGGTTTTTCCCGCCGCCGGACGGTCCGGCAACTGTGCATTGCGCCCCGTGCCGCTGGTAACAACGGCGCTCAACATTTCATTCATCAGCGCCACGTTTTCAGGTGACGTCACCTGCTTGTCGTCGTTGCGCTTGCGTTCAAACAGGGCGCGGTCTTCATCGTCGCTCACACGAGTGACGATATATGGGAGTACTTTGACGCCGCCATTCGCGAAGGTGGCATAGGCCGCTGTTATGTCGAGAAGCGTGGTTTCCGCCGTGCCGAGGGCTAGCGTCGGGCCGACATTGAGCCGTGAGGTAAGCCCCAGCCGGTGCGCTGCGTCGATCACCTTATCGGCTCCCACATGGCGCATGATCCGTACCGCCGCCGTGTTCGAAGATTTCGCAAGCGCTGTTTTCAGCGAAATCAAACCGCTCGTTTTGTGGGGGCTGTCCTTATTCGGCGCCCAGCCTTCGCCTTCCAACGGCGCCAGATCCACGAGGCTGTCGGGTTTTAATCCGCTTTCGATGGCCGCCAGATACACGAACGCCTTGAACACGGAGGCCGGTTGCCGTTTTGCCTTAACCGCTCGGTTGAACTGGCTTTTTTTGTAATCCATGCCGCCGAACATCGCTTTCACACCGCCATCAGGCGACAGCATCACGAGTGCGGCTTGTTTGACATCTAGCGGCTTGGCGTTTTCGGCCATCATACGCTTGACGGTGGTGTCCATCATGCGTTGCAGTTCCATATCCAAGCTGGTTTCGACTGTTAGGTTTACCTCGGTTTTGCCTGTCAGGGTCGGCACCATTGCCACGATCCAGTCCACGACGTATTCAAATCCGGGAGGCGTGGGCTTCTCGGGACGAATCGTCGCCGGATACGCCAGCGCGTGTTTATACTCGGCCTCGGTGATGAAACCATCATCGCGCATGTTTTGCAGCACTAACCCAACGCGCTTTTGCGCTGCCTTGCGATTGTCTTGTGAAGAAAGCATTGATGGCGCTTTGATGAGCGCGGTTAGGAACGCGGCTTCCGCCAAGCTCAACGCCTCGGTTTTCTTGCCGAAATAGTGATACGCCGCTGCTCCGACACCATAGCAGCCAGAACCGAAATAAATCCGGTTCAAATACAGCTCCATGATTTCATCTTTGGAGTATTTCGTTTCCAGCCATGTAGCGATGAACAGCTCTTCTACTTTGCGCTTCCAGACACGTCGCGGCTCAAGAAACAAATTCTTCGCTAGCTGCTGGGTCACGGTGGAACCGCCCTGCACGACTTCACCAGCAGCCGCGTTCTTCACGAGCGCGCGGGAAAGTCCCACCGGGTCGAACCCGAAATGATAGCG
>JARRLC010000119.1:0-12477 GCA_037387425.1 Alphaproteobacteria bacterium | reverse complement strand
TCCCAGGTGCGTTCGGCGTAGCGCCATTTGGCGAGTTCGTCGGCCCAGGCTGCGCCGAATTGCGGACCGCGCAGGCTTTCCGGGTCGTCGGCGGAGAAAATCCGCGCGACCGCGCCGTTTGGCCAGAGCAGTTCGCGGCGCGAAACGTTGAAGGCCGGGCGCTCTGCTGGCGGATGGATGGCGAGCAGCCCGGAAGGTCCGTCCACCATCACCGCGCGGGCGTCGCCCAGCGTCTCGCCGATAAGCGCGATGTGCTCAACGGGACAGCTCGCGAACGGCGCAAGGCCAAGCGCGAGGCCGCGTACCCATTCCGCGCCGGTGCGGGTTTTGCCAGCGCCGCGTCCGCCGAGCACGAGCCATGTCGTCCAGGGCTGACCGTTCGGCGCGACATCGGGGGGAAGCTGATCGTCGCGCGCCCAGACTTCCCAGTTGTAGGCAAGGTCGATGGCTTCCGCCGCTGAGAGCGAGCGCGAAAAGGCGTCAGCGACTGTTGAGTTCGCGCCCCAGTCTCTCAAGGCGTTGCGCAAGCTCGTGGCGGAGGCGGTCCGCGTCATGGGCGTCGGTTCCTGAGGGGGATGGTTGGTTGGCGGCGGAAGCTGTTAGTGAGGCTGACTTTTCAGCGCCAGCCGTCTTCTCACCGAACGTTTTCAGCTTGTCGAACAGGCGCACCAATGTGTTGAGGGTGCGAGCGTCGCGTTCGCTGTCGGCGGCGGAGAGGGGGGCGCCTTCCGCCATGCGGGTTTCGAATTCCGTCATTTTTTGGTCCAAAGCTGTTAGCAGACGCTGCGTAAGGTCGGGGGGCTGTTTCGCGCGGCGCTTGCAAGCGGAAGATTTCGCAGCGGCCTTCGGTGCGCGTTTACCTGAGGCGTTCGTCGCGCGTTTCGGAGCGTCGCGGCCATTGCGTTTCTTCCAGCGCAATTTGTTGGCGCGGCTGTAAAGCGCGGAAGGGCTGACACCGTGCAGCGTGCAAATTTCGGTAATGGTGAGCGCGCCAGCGGCGTAATCACGCGCGATGGCGTCCCAATCCCTCGGCGACGAGGGGGGCATGTTAGAGGAGGGAGACAAAAGACCTCGCTAAATGCTTCGCATGCAAAACGCGAACCGCTTTATGTGCGGCGGGGAGATAGGAGTGGAAGATAAAGCGGTTCGCGTGGACGGACGGCTTAAGCGATGGGCAATGATTGGAGTGCAGTGATCGCCTCCCCCGTCCGATTACCCATTTTTTGCATCGTATCTATTTCATACACGAGTAGCGTTACGCTGTCAACAACAAAAACACGCATGAAGTGATATTTTGTACGAGCGCCATCTGGAATGTGAGAGCACGGTAAGCGCGGCTTGTTGGAAGTTCACGCAAATTTCCTCAAAATGAGCTGTCGGCAAGCGGAGCTGAGGAAGCCCCCTATTTCAGATGGGTATTCACAAAACGCTGCAATGTGGCAAACGCGCCGAAGTAATGAATATCGGAGTGTCCAGCCTTTGGGAAAGTCACACGCTTCTTAGGCTCATTGGCCATCTTAAACAGCTCAGCGCTGAACTTTGGCGGCACAACCACATCGCGCTCGCCGTGCATGATCAGCAGGGGCACATGCACGCGGCCAATATACGCTTTCGATTCGTACCGGTCGGCCATGAGGGTGTCCACTAGCAGGAAGCGATAGCTAAGCTTCGCGACATCCACCAGCGACGTGTAAGGCGAATCCAGCACCAAAGCGCCTACGCGATGCGCCGCTGCGGTTTGAACAGCTACGCCCGTGCCCAGTGACTCGCCGTAAAGTACGATACGCTCAGGCGGAATGCCCAGCTTGATCAAGTGGTTATATGCCAACGTCGCGTCTGCGATGTTCGCTTTTTCCGATGGCGATCCAGTGCTGCCGGAATATCCGCGATAGGATGGCATGAACACGCCATACCCCACGTCTTGAAAGAGCTTGAAGCGGTCGGAACGGGTGAGCAGTCCGCCGCCGTTACCGTGGAAATATAGCAGTGTCGGCTTGCCGGGCTTGGCTGGCAAATACCACGCGATAATGTGTTCCCCATCGCTGGTATCGAGAATGACTTCAGTAACGCCAGAAAGCCTATGCTGAGCAGGTGAATATCGAGTCGTATCGGGCAAGTAGGTCAACCGGCGCTGAAAGAAATACATAAACGCCGTAACTGCAACATACACGACGACAAAAACAAGCGTAATTTTTATGAGATATCCCAAGACGCTTTTCACTCTCTACAACCGCCTCATTTGTCTCTTGTTTCTGTCGCGTGCCTGTTTCCTCTTTGTTATACTCTTTTGCGTGCGAACCACGCTTGCGCTACCGCTGCCAGGGCTGAGACCACGGATGATAGGATGGATACTGTCATAGCCAGATCTTGGCGGCCGGATGATCTTGGCGTCATCATTTCACGGGCGCTGGGGGCTCTGAGTGAGCGCATGGCTCCATTGGACGGCGGTGTAGCATGTATAGATGGTCTCCCGCCTTCAGGATAGTAGGTCTTCCAGTACCATGTGCCGCCTGCAGCAGACAGTGAGACAATAAACAGTGCAACGAAGAAACGGCGCATTCCCCTCTCCTTTACTACCCCGCCTCCCTCCGCGTACCATGGCTGGCAGCAGAGGGAGGCTGATAGTCGTTTAAGCAGCGCCGCTATATTAGAAGGACTTAACGATTTCCTCTGTCATCTTCTTAGCGTCGCCGAACAGCATCATCGTATTATCGCGATAAAATAGCGTGTTGTCGATGCCTGCATATCCAGATGACAATGACCGCTTGATGAACATCACTGTACCCGCTTTCCACACTTCGAGCACCGGCATACCGTAGATCGGTGATGTCGGGTCTTCTTCAGCGGCTGGGTTGGTAACGTCATTCGCGCCGATGATGAAAGCTACGTCAGCTTGCGAGAAGGCGTTGTTGATGTCTTCCAGCTCAAACACTTCATCGTAAGGCACGTTAGCTTCGGCCAGAAGCACGTTCATATGGCCAGGCATGCGTCCCGCCACCGGGTGGATGGCGTAGGACACTTCAACACCGGCTTTTTTCAACGTGTCAGCCATTTCACGCAGTGCGTGCTGAGCTTGCGCAACCGCCATGCCATAGCCAGGCACGATGATGACCTTCGACGAGTTCTTGAGGATGAAGCCCGCATCGTCGGCGGAGCCTTGCTTAACGGGGCGCTGTTCGCCGCCGCTAGAAGCCGCGACAGCTTCGCCGCCGAAGCCGCCAAGGATCACCGAGATAAACGAGCGGTTCATGCCCTTACACATGATGTAAGACAGGATCGCACCCGACGAACCGACCAGTGCGCCGGTGATGATCAGCGCGCTGTTGCCAAGCGTAAAGCCGATGCCCGCTGCCGCCCAGCCTGAGTACGAGTTCAGCATCGACACGACCACCGGCATATCCGCGCCGCCAATCGGGATGATGATGAGTACACCGAAAATCAGCGACAATATCGTGATCGCCCAGAACAGCGTTTGCGAGCCGGACATGCAGAACATCACGATCAGCACGATGATACCCGCTGCCAGCGCAATGTTGATGACATGACGCGCAGGCAGAATGATCGGTGCGCCCGACATACGCCCGTCCAGCTTCAGGAACGCGATGACCGAGCCGGAGAACGTAATTGCGCCAATCGCTACGCCGATGGACATTTCCACAAGGCTTGCCACCTTGATGTTGCCAGGCGTTCCGATGTGGAAAGCTTCCGGCGCGTTCAAAGCCGCCGCTGCCACGAACACCGCCGCCATACCCACAAGGCTGTGGAACGCTGCGACAAGCTGAGGCATCGCCGTCATGGGAATGCGCCGCGCGACAACAGCGCCAACGCTGCCGCCGATGGCCAAGCCGCCGACGATCAAAGCCCAAGTGAGCGAGTGTGAGGGCGCGGCGACGGTAAGCGTCGTGACAATCGCCACCGCCATACCCACCATACCCATAGCATTACCCTGGCGTGAGCTTTCCGGGCTGGACAATCCGCGCAGCGCCAGAATAAACAACACACCAGAAACAAGATAAAGTACCGCCACAAGATCTTGCGACATGATTTAAATCCCCCGTCAGTGGCGTTATTTCTTCTCTTTTTTCTTGTACATAGCGAGCATTCGTTGCGTAACCAGGAAGCCGCCGAAGATATTCACTGACGCCATGACGAGCGCCAGAAAACCAAACAGTTTCGACATGAAACTGCTATCTGAAGCACCGTCAACGAGAGACCCGGCCTCAATGCCGACCGCCAGAAGCGCGCCCACCACGATTACCGAGGAAATGGCGTTGGTCACTGACATCAGCGGCGTATGTAGTGCGGGCGTCACGCTCCACACCACGTAGTAGCCCACAAAGATCGCCAGCACGAAAACCGACAGGCGGAACATCAGCACGCTTTCGCCGCCTTCGCCACCGGCCCAGGCCGCTGTTGGCAGCAGCGTCAAGGCAGCCGCAGCCGCGCTAAGCGCCGTAATGCGATGATTGGAACGTGTGGTCATCATTTTCCTCCCGTGAGGCTCGGGTGTACGACTTCGCCACCGCGTGTCAGCGCGGTTCCTTTGACGATCTCGTCATCCCAATTGATGTTCAGCGCGCCTTCTTCCTTGTTGATGAGCAGCGCGACGAAGGCGAAAAGGTTGCGCGCGTAGAGACTGGAAGCATTGCCCGGCACTTCGCCCGCGAGGTTAAGCTTGCCCATGATGGTCACGCCGTTATGGGTGTAGATCTCGCCGGGCTTGGTCAACTCGCAGTTGCCGCCGCGTTCTGCTGCCAGATCGACGATCAGCGAGCCGGATTTCATGCTTTCCACCATGGCCTTGGAAATCAGCTTCGGAGCCGGACGCCCTGGAATGAGCGCGGTGGTGATAACGATATCCTGCCCCTTGAGATGCTCGGCGACCAGTTCGGCTTGCTTACGCTTATATTCGTCCGACATTTCCTTGGCGTAGCCGCCAGCGGTTTCAGCCTGTTTGAACTCTTCGTCCATCACGGCGATGAACTTGCCACCCAGCGATTCCACTTGTTCCTTGGCCGCAGGACGCACGTCTGTAGCCGAAACCACTGCGCCCAAGCGTTTTGCGGTGCCGATGGCCTGCAATCCGGCCACGCCTGCGCCCATCACAAATGTGCGAGCGGCGGGAACTGTGCCCGCCGCTGTCATCATCATCGGGAATGCGCGGGAGAATTGCGCAGCGGCATCGACCACCGCCTTGTAGCCCGCGAGGTTCGATTGCGACGACAGCACGTCCATGCTTTGCGCCCGTGTGATGCGCGGCATAAACTCCATGGCGAAGGCGTCGATTTTGGCGCTGGCCAGCTCGGAAATGCCTTCCTGTCCGGAGTACGGATCAAGCATTGCCGCCAGAACGGCCCCCGGCTTGGTTGCGCCGACTTCATCTGCTGTCGGACGCTGCACCTTCAACACAATGTCGGCTTCCATCAGCGCATCAACAGCCGATGGGACGATTTTCGCACCGGCGTCAGCATAGGCTTGATCGAGGAAATGCGAACGCGCACCCGCGCCCGTCTGGATTTTCACCTCACAGCCTAGCGATTTGAATTTCTTAACTGTTTCCGGTGAAAGAGCAACGCGACTTTCTTCGCCATTTTCGGCGGTAGTTGCTACCACTATCATATCATTCCGCCCCCTGGGCGTTGAGCCGCCCGTTGTCAGATTCGTTTTACGTGTTAGAGCAGAAAAATGCCCTTCAGTAAAAGCACAATGAGCATAGACTATGCTCTCTACTCAAAAAATTCGCTGATAGCAGTATAGACCTGCTCATATTGTGCGAATTGTCTCACAGAGGCGCAGCCTCCGTATGCTGATACTCAGCTGATCCTAATACGCCCCGGCTATTTCTCTCTCCAACGAGCGGTAGGAATTTACCAACCGCAATTGACTGTCTGATAGCAGGTTTTGCCATGCAAGGAACTGCTTCATATTTACACATTCGCTTTTCCGAGACTTGCGAACGCGTGGAGCATAGCGTTATTCAGGACACAGCTACAACGATTTACGAATCGTTTTATGCTAAAGGGTACAGGCAATAAACGAGAGCGATATGCTGCAAATTTCAATATGTCGATGGGCCAGGTTGGCGGTAACCGGCTTGATGCTGGCGATTATTTCCGGAACGGCGGCGCAAGCTGCGGAAGCGCCTGCAGATCAGCCCGCTGCATCCAAAGACAAAGCCGCCCCCGCCAAAGTGCTTACACCCGAGCAAAAAGCCGAACTTAAGCGCATCATGGAATGCGACCGCAAGCTCTGCGACATAGTGTTGCACCTGGATAAAGCCAAAGACAGCAGCTTGAAATGCGACCTCACTAAAACCTGGTTGAAAGCTGAGATCCGGGAAGCCTGGAAGAAAACTAGAGTTGCCTGGCCGTTCGGCGACGCGCGTTGCTCGGCAAAATTTGACCTGTCACGCAAGCTTCTGACTGGAGCTATTACAGAGAAAAAATACACTTTGAAGGTAACTCCTCACACCATTGCCTGCGTAGTCAAGAATGGCGACAAGAAATACCCTATGGAAGCTATTGTGACACCATCGATAGATTTTCGTGATGGCAAAGCAACCTATGTAAAACTTGGTGTAGGTAAGATCAAAGGTAACGCAGTGATCAAAGGTGCTGTGTGGACCGCCGCAAAAATGATCTCCACGTTTGGCATCTTCCAGGACGACTTTAAAAAGGGCGTCAACGACTATATCGGCAAATATTGCGTGGAGACCTACGGCAAGGAGAGGTGATTGCAGCACGCCCATTAAAAATGCGCGCGATCAGCTTTGCTTCCGATGGACGGCGAGATTCGTGATGGTCGGGTTGCGTCCCGTCAACGGATTGTCCGCATCC
Source organism: Alphaproteobacteria bacterium (assembly GCA_037387425.1). Taxonomy (GTDB): domain Bacteria; phylum Pseudomonadota; class Alphaproteobacteria; order Rhizobiales; family Rhodomicrobiaceae; genus JARRLC01. Next base: position 5,641 of record JARRLC010000119.1, on the reverse strand, counting down.
CACGCGATCTTGACCGTCTCGAAGCGCCCGCCGAGCGCGTCGTATACCATCAGTCTGCCGCAAAGTGTGTCCCCGATGCCGAGCAACTCTTTCAGCACCTCCACCGCCTGAAGCGTGCCGATAACGCCTGCAACCGCGCCCAAAATTCCGGCTTCCTCGCATGATGGCACGCTTTCCGGCGAAGGCGGTTCCGGGAAGATGCAGCGATAGTTTGGGCGCGGCTTGCCGTCTGCGTCCGTTTCCCACGCGCGGAATGTGGAGAGATAGCCGTCAAACGGCCCGACCGCGCCGGAAACCAATGGCCGCTTAGCGAAATAACACGCGTCGTTCACCAGATAGCGCGTGGCGAAATTGTCCGAAGCATCCGCCACGATGTCATAGCGTGCGATGATATCCAGCGCGTTGTCCGCCGTCAGACGCTCGGGCATCGCATCCACCGTGACATGCGGATTAACGCGGGCGAGCGTGGCGCTAGCGCTCTCCGTCTTGGGATCGCCTATGCGTACGGTGTCATGCACGATTTGCCGCTGGAGATTGTCGAGTGAAACGCGGTCGTCGTCGAGTATGCCAATGCGTCCCACGCCTGCCGCCGCGAGATAGAGCAACATGGGCGAGCCCAGACCTCCGGCGCCGACGACCAGCACACGCGATTGCTTCAGCCGCTGCTGTCCAGCACCGCCCACTTCCTTGAGCAGCAGGTGGCGTTTGTATCGGGCGATTTCATCCGAGGTTAGAGCCATATTTGAGCTTCCATCGTTTCAAGACGAAAACCCTGAAAGCTCTACGGCAGAACCCTGCGTTATGTGCGACACAGCCACTAACGCCCAGTCGATCCGAAGCCACCGCTTCCCCGCACGCTGTCGTTCAACTCGGCGACTGCTTTAAGCGTCGCCTGTACAACCGGTTTAATTACCATTTGCGCGATGCGCTCGCCGCGCTCGATGGTAAAGACGTCCTGCCCGTGATTGATAAGCAGCACTTTAACTTCGCCGCGATAATCGGCATCTATCGTGCCGGGGCTGTTAAGCACCGTAACGCCATGCTTCAGCGCCAACCCCGAGCGCGGACGCACCTGCGCTTCAAAGCCTGCAGGAAGCTCAATAACAAGCCCCGTAGGGATAAGCGCGCGGTCCCCTGGCTGCAAAGCCTTGCTTTCCCCCTGGTTGAGCGCGGCCATCAGGTCCATCCCCGCGGCGTGCGCGGTCTGATATTCCGGAAGCGGCAGCCCCTCGCCATGCGGCAAGATTTGCACGCGCACAAACGGGTTCTGGGAATACGGCGATTGCTGGTCCATCATGGCTATTCCGCTGCTCTGAGTTTTGAGGGAGCGGCGCCGCTGAAATGCTCGGCGATGCGGCGCATCAGCGCTTCCGCTACGGTTTCCTTATGCATCCACGGCCAAGCTTCCACACCTTTTGCGGTCACCAGATGCACCTGATTGTTGTTGCCTCCCATGACACCTTTCTCGGCCGTTACGTCGTTTGCCACGATCCAATCGCACCCTTTTGCGGTTAATTTCTGCTTGGCGTGGGTTAAGACGCTTTCCGTCTCGGCTGCAAAACCCACCACCAGCGACGGACGGTCGCGCGTGCGCTTGGCTATTGTGGCGAGAACATCCGGATTTTCAATCAGCGTTAATGCGGGTGGCCTGTTCTTACTGGTTTTCTTGATTTTTTTGCCCTGGGTGGCGTCAGACCGCCAATCCGCTACGGCAGCAGCGAAAATGGCGGCATCTGCGGGCAGGGCGGCTTCCACGGCAACGAGCATCTCGCGCGCGGTGCGGATCGGCACAACGGACACGCCCGGCGGCGTTGGCAGGCTTACCGGTCCTGTTATCAGTGTTACCCGCGCCCCCATTGAGGCAGCGGCGGCGGCGATGGCAAAGCCCTGCTTACCCGACGACCGGTTGGCGATGTAACGGATAGGATCTATCGGTTCGTGGGTTGGACCGGCAGTTACCACGATATGCTTGCCTTCCAGCGAGCGGTCCTGTGTTTCTCGCAGCAGATGCTGGGCGCTAGCGAGAATTTCAGCGGGTTCGGCCATGCGGCCCATACCCCATTCGTTGCAGGCCATATCGCCTTCGTTCGGCCCGACGATATGTATGCCATCTGCACGAAGTTGCGCGATGTTGCGCTCAGTGGCCGGATTCTCCCACATCTTACAGTTCATCGCGGGGGCCACCAGCACCGGCTTGTTCGCAGCAAGCAGCACGGATGTGGCCAGATCGTCAGCGAGGCCGTGCGCCATGCGCGCAAGAATATTAGCCGTGGCTGGCGCGACGACGATAATATCAGCCTCGCGCGACAAGCGGATGTGGCCGATTTCGGTTTCGTCCTTCAGGTCGAACAGCTCGGTATGGACCTTGGCTTCGCAAAGCGTACTGACCGACAGGGGCGTTACGAACTCGGTGGCGGATTTGGTGAGCACCGCCCGCACCTTCGCGCCGCTTTTCCGGGCGAGCCGGATAAAGTCCAGCGACTTATAGGCAGCGATACCGCCACTGATGATCAGTAGTATGGATTTTCCGTGCATGGGTTCCGTTGCTTCTCAAGAAGATAACGCCTGAGCACTTATATCACAAAGTTACGTTTGGCTTTTGTTATCAGAATTATCAAGAGCATCGTGATGAGGCGGTGGGAAAGTGTGGGTATTATCTACGCGTTCAACCTCATGTTCAATAAATGCGTGCGCCACCATGGTGAGCACCACCGACGCCGCGAACATATATATGCCGGACATGGAAACCGCATCGGTGAGAGCGCTTGTCTTTACATAAAAAATGAGCAGCGCCAGCAAAAGCACATCCAGCATTGACCATTTGCCGAGTATCGCGGCGCGCTTCAGCCAAGGACGGCGGCTGCCATCATATACATACGCTCCAAAATGAAGCACGCAGAGATAAAGCAGTTTCAGAATCGGAAACACGATAGAAAACAACATGATAACAACCGCGAGGAAGACTTCGTCGCGTAAATACAGCTCACCTACGATCGATATGAGCGAATGTACATCCGTCCATATATAAAAGCGTGTCAGCCGCAGAATGGGCATGGTCAGCCCAAGCGCAAGACATACGCTTGCTCCGACCAGCAACAGGCTTAATAACAGAAAACGCGCGCCGCCCTTCATCAACGATCCTTGTTCTTTAGGGCCTGTTGACTATCATCGCACGGGCGGCGCTGTATTAGGTCGGACGCGAAGCTTACGCAGAAGCCTTGGTGTAGGACACGCCCTTCGCGGTAAGTAGTTGTTGCAGCTCGCCCGCTTGGAACATTTCGCCGACAATATCACAACCACCGACGAATTCACCTTTTACGTAAAGCTGTGGGATTGTGGGCCAATTGCTATAAGCTTTGATGCCTTCGCGGACGTCCATATCATCAAGAACATTGACGTCCTTGAAGCTTACGCCAAGAAATCCTAAGACTTGCGCAACGCGTCCAGAGAAGCCGCATTGTGGAAAATCCTTAGTGCCTTTCATAAACAACACAACATCGTTGTTTTTAACCAGTTCATCGATCCATTCATGCTTGGACTGCGTCATGTTTTCCTCGTAAGTAAACTGTTGTTGGAAGTAGTATTCGTTGCCATGCCGCTTATCAGGCGTCAGGAACAGACGTATGCAGTGCAAGAGCGTGCAGGTCGTGGCCTTGCAAAGCTTCATAAACCAACCGGTGCTGCTGCACGCGTGTCTTGCCGCGAAACGCTTCTGAAGTGACGCGTGCGGCGTAATGATCGCCATCGCCAGCCAAGTCTTCTATGACGACGACAGAATCTGGAAGTTTCGTTTTGATGAGACGTTCAATATCTTCGGCGTGCATTGGCATAGGGCATTCCTGTGTGGCTACGTTATCCGAGCAATAACATAGGGAATGTACCCCCGGAAATTCAACTATGTTTGTTGATTTAGTGGTGGCAGCGTTGTGATGAGGGCGCAAAGTGGCGTGGCAAAGCGCCCACAAAACCCCTCACGTAAGGCGGGATAAGCCCACGCAAACCCCGCCAGAGAAATGTCATCTATCGCGTCCCACACAAAAAAACGCCGCCTAGTGCATCGATCCAAACGGAGGTTACACCGGAGTTTGGTAAAATCGATGCATAAACAAAGAGCTAGTGCGCTGACATATGAATCTTTTGAATGTGTCTGCCGATATCAGGTGCTTTTGGCAAGTGTTTCAGATTAATCGCCCGGTGCTCTAACGCGCTTATTTCATGAAATCCGTCAGCCAGCCTTCATGTGCGCGGCGCAGCACGGTGAGCGGAATCGGATCTTCGCCAGGAATTTCCAGATGCACGCCAGCAGCACGCCCGATATTAATGAACGGAATGTCTTTTTCTCCCATGATCTGGGTCATGTAGTGCAGATCGTTGCCGTTCACCGCGACGAGATAGCGCCCCTGGTCTTCGCCGAAAGCGTAAGCATACATCGGCGCGGCCAATTGACGTGGTTTCCTCGCGACGATACCGATATTCGAAGCCAGCGCCATCTTGGCCAGCGCGACCAGGCAGCCGCCGTCGGACACATCGTGGATGCAGGTCGCAACGTTGCGTTTCACAAGCCCGCGCACAAAATCGCCACGCAGACGTTCGGCCTCCAGATCGACCTTGGGCGGCTTTCCGGCATATTCCCCCGTGACCCAGTGCTGATAACGTGATTGCCCCAGATGACACGCTTTGCCGTCATCGCCGACCAGGAAAATGACATCCCCGGCATTCAGCCCGCCAAGTCGCGCGATGTGTTTCAGCTCAGGAATAAGCCCAATGCCGCCGACGGCCGGAGTAGGCGGAATACCCACACCGTTGGTTTCGTTGTAAAGCGACACGTTGCCCGACACGACCGGGAAATCCAGCGCCGTGCACGCTTCGGCCATGCCTTCAATACAGGCGGCGAACTCGCCCATCACTTCCGGACGCTCGGGGTTCGCGAAATTTAGGCAATCGGTCAGCGCTAGCGGAGTGGCGCCAACGGCAGTCAGGTTGCGCCAGCATTCAGCCACGGCTTGCTTACCGCCCTCAAACGGATCGGCGGCGCAATAGCGGGGAGACACATCGCAAGTGAGCGCCAACCCTTTATCTGTGCCATGCACGCGGACGATAGCAGCGTCGGAACCGGGGCGCTCAACGGTGTCGCCCATGACCATGTGGTCGTATTGCTCCCAGATCCAGCGGCGCGAGCACAAATTCGGCGACGCGATGAGCCCTAAAAGGGCCTCACGCAGGCTGGCCGGAGCTGGCACGTCTTCCGGGCGGATATCCGGAGCGGCTGGCCGCTTGGCCGTGGGACGGTTGTAACAAGGCGCTTCATCGGCAAGCGCGGAAATGGGGATATCGGCCTCCACTACACCACGATGCTTCACCACGAGGTGCTTGGTGCCAGTGGTGACGCCGATCACAGCAAAATCCAGTTCCCATTTGTGGAAAATGGCTTCCGCACGCGCCTCAGAGCCGGGACGCAGCACCATCAGCATACGTTCCTGGCTCTCGGACAGCAGCATTTCGTAGGCGGTCATGTTGGTTTCGCGCTGCGGAACGTGGTCAAGGTCCAGCTTGATACCGACGCCGCCCTTGCTCGCCATTTCCACCGATGACGAGGTAAGCCCCGCCGCGCCCATATCCTGAATGGCGATGATGGCGTCTT
>JARRLC010000118.1:0-9049 GCA_037387425.1 Alphaproteobacteria bacterium | reverse complement strand
TTTGGCGGAACCTCGCCGCCGGCCGCGCTTTATTACGCTTCCCGGGATCGCAGACAGGAGCATCCCGAGAGCCATTTGCAAGGCTTCACCGGCATTCTGCAGGCTGACGCTTTTTCGGGCTACAACTCGCTTTACGATCCTGAGCGAACCGATGGAGTGGTCACCTCGGCGCTATGCTGGGCGCACGCCAGGCGCAAGTTTTTCGAACTCGCCGACATTGCCGCCAATGCGCGGCGTGGCAAAAAAGCTCCAGCAATCTCGCCGATCGCGCTCGAAGCGGTGAAGCGCATCGACGCGGTGTTCGACATCGAACGATCTGTTAACGGCTTACCCGCCAGCGAACGCCTGCGCGTCCGCCAGGAACAAAGCGCGCCTCTTGTCGCCGATCTGAAAACTTGGCTCACCGAGGAGCGAACTGGCCTGTCGCGCTCGTCCTCGGTTATCAAGCCGATCGACTACATGCTCAAGCGTTGGGATCGCTTCGCCGCCTTCCTCGACGACGGCCGCATCTGCCTGACGAACAATGCCGCCGAGCGAGCCCTGCGCGGTTTTGCATTGGGAAGAAAGTCATGGCTTTTCGCCGGCTCCGAACGCGGCGCTAATCGAGCGGCAGCCATCACGACACTGATTATGACAGCAAAGCTCAACGATATCGATCCGCTCGCCTGGCTGGCCGATGTGCTTGCCCGCATCGCCGATATGCCGCAAAACCGGCTGCATGAGCTGCTGCCATGGGAGTGGGCGCGGCTGAAACTGCAGGCGGCCGCTTGAGCAATAACCGCCTGAAACATCGCCACGATCTCTCACGTCTTCCACGATATAGCCAAGCTCATCGAACACTCTGCCAAAGCGTTCCTACCCTGCGGCCCTCACCGGATGCTTACAATCCAGCGCCCCGGCCTTCGCTGAGAAGGTGGAGGACATTGTTGGCGTCTACATGAACCCGCCGGTTCATGCCGTCGTGGTGTCCATCGACGAGAAAACGCAAATCCAGGCCCTCGACCGCATCCAGCCCCGGCAAGATCATCCATGCCATCGTGGACAACTACGGCACGCACAAACATCCCAAGGTCAAGGAATGGCTCGCCGATCATCCGCGCTGGGGCTTCCATTTCACGCCAACATCAGCGTCCTGGATGAATGCCGTCGAAGGCTTCTTTTCCACCATTACCCGTAAGCGTATCCGGCGCGGCACCTTCAAGTCCGTCTCAGACCTTCAAGACGCCATCCGCCGCTACATTCGGGAGCACAACAAAGCGGCAAAACCCTTCGTCTGGACCAAACCAGCCGAAACGATCCTCGCCAAACTCCGCCGACTGCCTGCATCTATTGAATGAGACACTGCACTAGATGATGAAGCTGTTGATCTCCCTCCCTTGCGATCACATCCGGCCGAAACACAGCCCTTGGAAGGGAAAGACCACTGCGACTTCTCAACAAATTGTCAGCCGGGTGGATAAAACATCAAGGGCGCCAGTTTTTCATGTAGCTACGGTAATTCTGACCCTGGCCATCGGTATCGGAAACATAGTGAAACATGCCGATAAAGTCATTGGGCTCAAGCAAACCGGGCATACGTGCAGCCTCTCGTTCCTGGTCCTTTTGTTTGTTTTTTAAGTCTTTACGGAAAAACTGAATGGTTGGCGTCAAACGGATTCCATGCTTGCGGGCGTACTCAGATTCCTGTAGAGCCTCGCCGTCAAAATCAGTGACGACGCGACTGCCGTGCAGGTCAAGCTGTACGATCACGAAGTGAGCGGATATCCAACCAACCAGCTTCTGATCAGAAAAATATTCAGTATGCATCCTCTTGCAGTAGGAACAGCCTTTCTGCTCCCAGATGATGGCCAGATTTTTGCCTTCCTTGGTGGCCTCGGCATGGTCGTCGCGCAAGTCGAGAAAGCTATTGAGAAACCAAGAGGGATGGTAAAGACCATCGTCGCCGGGCTGCATCTCTTCAGCATGGGCAGACAGGGGGAACAGAAGCGTCGCCAACAGCAACATAGGCGCTATGATTTTCACGGCATATTCCTCCTCAGGGTGCAACATATACCCAGCCACTGAGCTGGCGCTCAATCAGTTCTGGAACACCTGCCTTAACGATGGGAATGTTCGGCAGCAGATCAGCCTTGGTCTTGTGCATCGCGTTCATAGTGTTTCCGCAGACTACGATCTCAATTTCATCGTAAAGCAGGCTGGCGGTGCGTTCCGCAAAAGGGGCGCTTTCTTTCAGGAAGGCGCGAACGCCTGGGCCAAAAGCAACAATGGCGACCTTCACATTATCCCGTCCGTAATACTTCATGGTATTGGATGCGTTGTTAAAAACCATTTTGACAAAATGGGGATCGTTTTTGTCCAGTTGCAAAACCAGCTTGCGCGGATTGTTCCAATCGGGCGCCGGCTTGGCAGCGGTTCCCTGGCGCTTGCTTTTTTCGGCAGTAATCCCGCTAACGGGGCTGACCGCTGCCATAAGGATACCCGTTACCAGAATGATCCAGAATTTTATCTTGCTCTTTAGCGAGCCTCCTCCCTTAGTTTTGTTTCGTTATCCTGCCCGCCCCAAAACAGGGATGGTTTCTTGCAGCCAGTTGCCGACATCGGCCATGCGGCCTGACAGGATCAGAAGGCCCGTCACAACCAGCAATGCGCCGGTAAAAAGCTCCAATATGCGCATGTAGCGTTTGAACCGTTTGGCGGCAGCCAGGAAAGGGCCTGTGACCAGGGCTGCCAGCAGGAAAGGGATACCCAGCCCTGCAGCATAAGCAGAGAGCAGGATGGTCCCCTCGTTCACTGAATCGCGACCGGCAGCCAGCACCAGAATGGTGGCAAGCACCGGTCCGACACAGGGTGTCCAGCCGAATGCGAAGGCCAAGCCAACCACGAAAGCGCCTAAAGGACCAGCGGGAGAACGATTCACATGCAAACGCTTCTCAAAATTGAGAAAAGACAACCGAAGCAGCCCAGACATGTGAATGCCCAATACAACAATCAGCAGACCGGCCACGATTGACAGCCATCGCAACTGGCTCGCGATGAGGCCGCCCAGCATCGAGGCTGAAGCGCCAAGAGCTATGAAGACAGTTGAAAAGCCGAGTACGAAAGCAAAGGCAGAGATCATGACCCGCCCTCTTGCCACCGGCTTCTCGTCAGTCAATTGATCAAACGATACGCCGCTCAGAAAGCACAGATAGGCCGGGACCAGCGGTAGAACGCAAGGAGAAATGAAGCTCAGGAAACCAGCGGAAAAGGCAGCAACGAGACCAATATCGCCCATGGCGTTTTCCTCCTAGCTTTCCTTGACCTTGACGGCCTGGCTTTCCGGAATACGGATGCTCTTCTTACGTTCGATATAGGAGGCCACCACATCATAGACCGGCGGCCCCTCCGTGTTCTGATTGACCGAGGCCCAACCAGCCACTGCGTACTCGGCGCTAGGATCAATGGGAGCATCCTTCTTTATGAGACGCATATCGGAAATGCGGCTTCCCATTTTGGCCGAGGGATCAATGGTGAAGCTCATGCCGCCCACCCTCACCATGTCGCCGCCTTGCTGGTAATAAGGATCGGGATGGAACAGATTATCGGCCACATCTTCCAAGATGTTTTTGAGCATCCGTCCCGTCATCTTTGAACGATAAGCAGCCGGGTAAGTGATAGAGGTCTGATTGTAAATATCTTCCAGACTGATATCCTGTCCGGGCAGCAGGGTCGCCCCCCAGCGGAAACCAGGCGACAACGCAATCTCGGCGTCTCGCTCTTCCAGAAGCGCGCTGCATATCAGATCGTCGAAGGTGCCGTTGAAATTGCCACGCCGGTAAAGAAGGCTCTCCGTGCGGCCCAGCACCTTGCCCATTTCAGCCTCGTGTGGGGTACGGATTTTCTGAATGAGCGCCGCCATCTCGGGATCGGGCGCGATCGCATCCGACAACACCGGGATCAGCTTGAAGGCATGCCCCGCCACTTCTCCGTTCCTGACATTGAGATCAAGGCGGGCCAGGAACTTGCCATGCGAACCGGCGGCGACGAGCAGCGTCTTGCCGACCTTAACCAGATTGGGAATGGCGTCGTGGGTATGCCCTGTCAAAATAACGTCGATGCCCTCGACCCTGGAGGCCATCTTGCGATCGACATCGAAGCCGTTGTGGCTGGCCACCACCACCAGTTGGGCGCCAGCCTTGCGGGCCGCCTCAACCCTCGTCCTCATTTCGTCTTCGCGGATGCCGAAGCTCCATTTCGGAATCATCCAGCGCGGATTGGCGATGGGAGTATAGGGAAAAGCCTGGCCGATCACCGCAATTTTGACGCCGCCCTTTTCGAAAAAGGTGGTGTGCGGAAAGGCATCTTCATCCCAATCGGTGTCCTTAACGTTGCCAGCCAGGAAGGGAAAGCCCAATTGGCCAATCAGTTCCTTGACGCGGGCCTCGCCATACGTGAACTCCCAATGGGCGGTCATAGCCTCGACGCCCAGCAGCTTCATGACCTCCACCATATCGCCGCCTTGCTGCTTGAGCGATGTGTAAGACCCCTGCCATGTATCGCCGGAATCAAGAAGCAGCACTTTGCCGGGGCGTTCCGCGCGGATGGCTTTCACGAGGCTGGCCATCCGGTCGAGGCCGCCTACGCGTCCATACTGTCGGGCGAGTTCGGTAAATCCCTCGCTGGTCAGCACGTAGGCAGCTTCTGATCCCGCCTTCAGGCCAAAGGCATCCAGCATGGCGCGCCCCGTCAAGTGCGGCACCTGGCCCTTGGCCGCCCCGACACCCAAATTGATCGACGGTTCTCGATAATAGATCGGCCTCAACTGGGCATGGATGTCGGTGAAGTGGAGAAGCGTAACCTGCCCCACCGGCTTGAAATCCAAGAGATCCTTCTGAGTGATGGTCTGTTTGGCCGCCGCCCTGGCCAAGCCCGAAGGCAAGGCCAGCGCGGTGGCGGCCGCCACTTGCACGAAGTCGCGCCTCGTCAGCATGGGAATCGTCCCTTTTCCAGTTGCCGTTATTTACGAACCGACGGCGTTTCGACCGGCAAGCCACTGGCGCGCCAAGCAACGTATAGTTCAAGGTTCGTGTATTCGTCCGATCCGGGCGGGTAAGGCTCGGCGCGAATATTCTTGTTGCAACCCTGGATACGCTTCTGGAATGACAGCATTCCTTGCTTTTTCAGGCGGTAGGTTGGGAAGCCGTTGTTCATACCCTGGCTCAGCTTTTCCGCCCGGATATGAATGTCGTGCAAGTCTTCATGGCAATGAGAACAGGCCAAGTCCAACTGCCCTCGACGCTGGTAATAGAACGCTTTGCCTTTCTCGAAGAATTCTTTGGCCGGCCCGTCGATGGACACTTTCATCGGCATTCCGCGCGATTGCGTTTTGACGTATGCAGTCAACCCCAACAGCGCTTTTGATTCCCATTTGAAAGGCTTGGCCTTCATATTGGCCTTGCGGCACATGTTGATACGGTGTTCAAGCGCAACCAGCTTTTTCTTGCCAGGGTCATACATGGGGTAGCGTGTGCCCACGCCCTTCATGCTCTTGGCAGCATCTTTGTGACAGGATTGACAGGATTTACCGGCTTCACCGTCAACTTTCGACCACTCAGCCATCCCCGCATCGACCCATAACATGCCCGGATTGGAGAAATCATCGTCCTGCATCGAGCGGGTTTCCGGTTCCGCGTAGATGTAGCCAGACTTCTTCTCGCCCACCATGTATTTGGAAATATCTGGCTTGGCATCATTAGCCCAGGCAGGCGACATAGCTCCAAGTACCAGCAAAAGCGTGGCGGCAGCAGGTATACGTTTCATTATAGTTTCCTCCCTGCAAGTTCCCTATTGTCGTGCCCGCATTTGTTTGCGGACTTTTGTTGTGGGGTAAGAGATCAGGTCACAGCCATTTTGGCCGTGGTCTTGTAGACGCTGCCGTCGTCGTCGTACCAGGAGAACTCGAAGGTTCCAGATTCTTTGGCCCGAATATAGAAGGACAGGTAGGGATTGGCGGAAATGGCGGGATGCCAGTCCGACCAGAACACTTTCTTACCGTTCAGGGTGCACACGAACTTGTTGATGATTTTGCGGGGAATGACCTTGCCTTGCTTGTCCTTGCGTCGGCCGGATTCCATTTTGTGGGCTACCGTTGTTTTAATCTCAACAATCTCACCCTTTTTGGCCTGGGCAGGCACTTTTACGCGAGCTGCGATTTTAGCCATGTTCTTACTCCCTTATTCCTAGCCGCCACAGCCGCCAATGGTAACTTTCACTTCCTCGCGCGCCTCATAAACTGCCCCATTATTCATGACAGCAACTGCGCGGATCGTCTGTGTCTTGCCAAGACGCATACGCGCCGTGATTTCCGCCTTGCCGCTGTCCGATGTAAAGAAGTAAGAGGCGACTTCCGGGGCTGGATTGCCCTCGGCAACCACGTGAACGGCCTTGACGTAGTCGGTATCCGACATTGGGCTGTCGACTTTGACCGAGAACTGCACCGTATTACCGTTCTCGGCAATCTGAGGGAGCTTGAGCGTAACTTTTCCGGTTTTCGGCGTAGCGCCGTCGATCAGTTTTGAGATTGTTTCGTTGGCGGCGGCTGTGTCCGCCAATGTCTGGGCGGGTAACAGAGCTGCGGTAATGGCGGCCAAGCCGATCCCTCCCGCACCAAGTAGAACCTGTCTGCGGTCAACTGCATTTGGCATGCATTTCCTCCTTGGGTAGAAATCCCTATTTGCTTTTTTTGCGCCTAAGCTTTTGATCTCTATGGGGTTTTTAGCGTTTTTAGATAGGCGACAACATCTTCCACCTCTTGGGCGGTCAGGATGGTTTTGCCTTTAAATTTTTTCTGCACCCGATGCAGTCCCGCGATCTTGTAGAAGGCAGGCATGAAGGTCTCGGGATTGACATGTTTGGCATCAACCAACCTTAAACGCATTTGACCTTCGGACAGTCGTGAGGCGACGTCAGCGAGATCAGGTCCAACCTCACCGTGGAATTGTTCCTCCGGTATCGGTATTTTGTGACAAGACAGACAGCCGCCACGCTTGCTATCAATTACGACCTTGCGGCCATTGGCCGGGTCTCCCTTCGTTCCGGTTAAGGATTTAGAGATGGCGCCATCCGCGATTTTATAGGATACGAGTTCTTTGGACTGAGCCGGAATGGTCAAGGCGCACGAACAGGCAAATAATAATGCAAGGCATGCAGAACTAGACAGAGCCCAAGCTGTTTTTGGCATTATTAACCTCCCTAGATCGGATCTAAGCCGATCTTATTATCGTCTTTGTTTTGTTGGCCTGTTGGCTCTTTTATATATCTCATGTATCCCATGAGATTTAGGGAATTCATTGCTTCGCAAATTCTGCATTTATGACAGCATAACCTTAGAACGGTGTTATTCAAACATGTGTTACCACCTCAAAGAGTTCACCTTTTTGTGAGTTTCTTGTTTTCGCTCTCAGCTATGTGATTGTGAGAAAATAGCTTTTAGACTGCCCGCTGCGAGATACCTCATGCCTAGAACGCCACCGCAGATGATGCTGGCAAGGGCAATGAAGGAAGACAAAGCCAATGTAGAAAGCCCGGTAACGCCTTGTCCTATGGTACATCCAAGGGCCAGGACGCCGCCAATTCCCATCAAAGCGGCGCCGGTCAGATGGCGCAGCAGGTCATTTTTGTCCGCGAAACCTTCGAGCGCGAAGCTTCTCGTCAGGACGGCAGTCAGGAAGGAACCCGTGATGACGCCGCCCACCGAGGCTACTCCGAAATTAATTGTCGAGCCTGTGTAGGTCATCAAATACTGCATGCTGTTGCCGATTGGGGCCACGAAAGTGAACGAGGCCAATGCCGTCGGTTCGAAATCGTCAGCACCAGCAATGCCGGTGGCGGCCCATCCGGCGACAATGATGGCGCCCAGCACAATGCCCGCCAGAACGTTGCGGGTTGAGGCGCGAAATGCGCTGTCCTTGAAGCACCAAGCCAAAATCCCGAGGCCAACGATGCCAGCTAGCCAGGGACGCAGACTTTCCTTATCAAGCCCGGTGACTGCCGCCACCAGGTCTGGAATGCCTTGCCCGCCAATACCGAGGTCAGACAGATTGACATTGGCGGTCTCGATCTGGAGGCGGGGCAAAGCAAGCAGGCCACGCAGCGTCATGTAAGAGCAAAAGCCCAGCACTAGGAATACGATTAGCGATTTCAAATTGCCACTGCCCAGACGAACCAGGGTTTTGGAGCCGCAGCCGCCGGCAAGCGTCATCCCGAAACCAAACATCAAACCACCAATAATCGCGCCCAACCATCCGAGATTTGGTGTCAGATAAATAGACTTGCCGGTGTCGATCAGGCCGCTCAAATGAAGGGCCTGGGTGCCCAGTATGGCCACAGCGCCCGCTAGCATCCACGCTCGGAAACGGCTCCAGTCGCCCAGGAAGACAATATCCGAGATCGATCCCATGGCGCAGAAACCGGTACGGTTGACAGTGGCTCCAAACAAAATCCCCAGAACAAAAGCCAGCGTGGCTACCAACGTGGAAACAGAGATATCAGCCATCCCCTACCTTCTCCCCCCATACCCTATAGTAATAGTCAGAATATTTTAGCCAAAAGTCACGGTCAAGCTATTCATGACAATGGCGCTCGGCTTTATGATGCTGTTGATGCTGCTGGTGCAGTGCCCCGGAGTAGCGAAAATATCAACGCGGGAAAGTCGTGCTGGCGACATGGCAGCGGCAATCGCTGATATATCGCAACGAATGTTCAAAGGTTGCGATAGGCTATAGCATAACGCCTCCAACCAGATTCAGGTTTCCTCTTGGGCGCAAATCATGATTCCCTTGGCTTAAGGGCACTGGGAGGCATGAGATGGGCAAACCGCATCCGGTTGAACTCCGTGAACGTGTGGTCGCGTTTGTGGATGAGGGGCATACGATTGGCATAGACCGCCTTGCGCGCCTCCGAGCTATGCAGGAATCTTGGTGACGGGCTTGGCATTGATCAGGCGGCGGTGTTTTTTTGTTTCACTTCAATGCCGTCGGCGAATTTGACGCCGGTTATCACTTTTGGCAAC
>JARRLC010000117.1:0-8099 GCA_037387425.1 Alphaproteobacteria bacterium | reverse complement strand
ATCTCATCCCACAACGGATGCTCGACAAGCCACATTCCGCCGAACCATCCGACGCCAGCTAAGCCACCCGCGAAAAAGCCATCCAAAATCGAAAGCTCCATCGACCCAGCCCAGATAACAACCAGTGTCGGCCCAACGCCAGTTATCATCGTCACCGCCGCACTTGGCCATAACGCAACCGCAAGCTGCCGCCACGTAAACGGAACACAAGCGCGCACCAGATACAGCGACAAACCAATTTCCAGCGCATAAATGGGGATAAAGCTGTAAGCAGCGGCCTTCACGCCCCAATGCGCCGTAACAAACACGAACAACGCCATTAGCGGCACCACCACAATATTCAACAGCATCATGAGCCGGATGTTTCCCGCTACAACGAGCGCTGAATATGTCAGATTTACCGAGAAGTTCAGCATAATTGCCAGCGCGATGATGCGCACAAGCGGCACGACGGCCATCCATTGGGCTCCCAAAAGCACGGCGACTATTGGATGGGCCAGCAGCGCCACGACCATCAAACTGCCCCAATGCACCACACTCACCATCTTCACCGAGTGCAGGTAAGCGTCGCGCAGATCGTGTCCTTCTCGGACATGGGCGGAAAACCCTGACAGCACCATAGACTCCAAACCGCCCAACAGCGCCCGTTGCGGCAGCGTGCAAATTGTCATCGCGCGCCGGAACACGCCAATCGCGCCCGCGTCGAGCAGGCGTCCAAAAATGAGGAACGGCAAAAACTCTCGGATATTCGTCAGCATGGCCGCAACGCTTTCGTAACCGCCAAACTGCGTAAGACGGCGCCATTTGCTGAGCGATAGCCGGAAGATCGAGAAATCGCGATGAAAAAGCAGCCCCAAAACCGCGCCAACCGCGCCCGAGATGAAACTACCCCACGCAAAGCTCATATAGCTGAAGCCCAGCGCCGCCAGTCCAATAACCGCCAGTGCATACACAAAAGTGCTGGTTACGGTGACGATGGCGATCTTGCCGTACTCCATTTCGCGGCGAAGCAATGCGAATACCGGCGACACGAACGGCCCGAACAGATAGGTCATCGCAACCACGTTCAGATAACGCGCAAGCCCCGGTTCATGATAGAATTGCGCAATCACATTGGCGGTCAGAAATAACAGTATGGTCAGCGAGATCGTCCAAATCGCCATGATGGTGAAGGACGTGCGGATCTCCGCAAGGCTCAGCCGTTTCGCCTGGATGATATAAGCGCTGCCGCCAAAATCGCGGAGCGCTTCCGCCAGCATCAACGCCGCCATTCCCAAGACAGAAATTCCGAATTCAGAAGGCCCCATCAGGCGTGCAACGATAGGCATCATGCCGAGATTGATCGACATGACGATATATCGTTCCGCCGAGGCGAGCAGCAAAGCGCGCCGAATGATGCCCATGCAGACGGTTCCTCTTAAGCGGGGTGAGGAAAAGGAAATGCCACTTCCTCTAAAAGCGCTATTAAGCAGGCGCTTACCTCAAGATATTCGCAACCCAAGATAGAGGGCCACGCTTAAGAAAAGGCAAAATAACAACGTTTAGCCAGATAGGTATTTTTCTACCTTGGATTGTTAACGCTGATTAAATACAATCTGCAATAAAGTTAATCGTCCGTTTCTCAATCAGAGGTGATCTCATGAGTAATAATAACGATCCGGTCGTCATTGTCGGCGCGATGCGCACCGCAATTGGCGGATTTCAAGGTGTTTTCTCGTCCATCCCCGCTTCCAGGTTGGGCGCTGAGGCCATCAAGGCGGCGCTGTCGCAAAGCGGCGTGGCGCCTTCCAGCGTTAGCGAAGTGCTAATGGGCTGCGTGCTCACAGCGGGACAGGGCCAAGCCCCTGCCCGTCAAGCCTCGCTGGCGGCGGATATCCCCAATTCCGTTCCAACCAGCACCATAAATAAAGTATGCGGCTCCGGCATGAAATCCGTGATGTTCGGCTACGACGCGCTCCAGGTGCGCCCTAACGAGGTCATCGTAGCTGGCGGCCTGGAAAACATGACCAACGCCCCATATTTGCTGCCCAAAGCACGCGATGGCCTCCGTCTCGGTCATGGCCGGGTGATGGACCACATGTTTCTTGACGGCCTTGAAGACTCCTTCGAACCCGGCCGCCTGATGGGCACTTACGCCGAGGAGACCGCCACGAAATATGGCTTTACCCGCCGCGAGCAGGATGATTTCGCCCTTGCCTCGCTCTCGCGCTCCAAGCAAGCCAATACCGATGGCAGCTTTATCGACGAAATCGTGGCGATCACGGCAGGTTCGCGTAAGGCCCCTGTCACAGTCGATAAAGACGAGCAGCCGTTCCAGGCCAAGCCCGAGAAAATTCCGCAATTGAAACCAGCCTTCCGCGAGGGCGGCACAGTCACAGCGGCTAACTCATCGTCCATTTCCGATGGCGCGGCGGCAGTTGTACTCATGCGCGAAAGCGAAGCGCAACGCCGGGGGCTCAAACCCCTCGCAAAAATCTCCGCTCACACCAGCCACGCGCAAGAACCCGAATGGTTCACGACCGCGCCTGTTGGGGCCATTAACAAGCTTTTCGAAGCGACTGGCTGGAAAAATACCGACGTTGACCTCTACGAAATCAACGAAGCCTTCGCCGTTACCACCATGGCGGCTATGCGTGATTTGAGCCTGCCACACGACATCGTCAACGTGAATGGCGGTGCCTGCGCGCTCGGTCACCCAATCGGGGCATCCGGCACACGCATTATCGTTACGCTGCTCAACGCGTTGAAGCGGCGCGGCGGACGGCGCGGTGTGGCAAGCCTGTGCATTGGTGGCGGTGAGGCGACCGCGATAGGGATTGAAATGTATTAGAGCGATTTCCGATCTAACTGGATCGGAAAAATGTTCTAACTTCGTACTCTATCGCATTCCCACGAGTGCAGGAAGTCAGCAACGTTTGCTGAGAATGCTTTGACTTCTTATTCTATCGCATTTTCACGAGCGCTGGAAGTCTCGCAACTTTTGCTGAAAATGCTCTGATTTCTTATTCTATCGCATTTTCGCGAGCGCAAAAGTCTCGCAACTTTTGCTGAAAATGCTCTAATGCGGCTTTAAAGGCCGTTGATATTCAACATTGCCTATGCGGCGTGCGGACAAACCGGCTTTCTTTATTCGGAAGCCGGTTTATCCCCGCCAAGGGAAAGCCCTTTGTCCACCCAGGGACAGTGCGCTTCACAATAGCGCTCAATAAGGGTTTGTAATGTCAGCGCATTTTCTTCCTCGCCGCGTTCCGATGTGTTCAGAATAGCCCGTGCCCGCGAATATAACGGCTCGCGGCTTTCTGCGATCACCATCAGTTCATCCAACGCGCTGCAATCGCCATCCATCATGGATGAAGGCTCCCCCTGTTCCCGAACGCGATTGATAAGCTCTTCCGGTTTAGCGCGCAGCCATATCGAAAAAAACGCGACCAGCAGATTTTCGAACGTCATCCGGTTCGCGACTATCCCCGATGTCGCTGCAACGATCATAGGGCCGGGACGTTTCGCAATGGTCGCCAAAGCTTTTTGTTCAAAACGGCGATGGCCTTCGCTCCCATACAGGCGGAAAATCTCTGCAACAGGCAGCCCCGCAATCGTTTCAATTTCCTGTTTGATCTCGATGAATTGCCAGCCGAGCCGTTCCGCCACCTTACGGCCAAGCGCACGTTTACCCGCCCCCCGCATACCGATAAGGGCGATACGGCTGACAGCGACCCGCGGGCGCGTTACCGGCACAGCGCTATCATCCTCTCTGCTGAGGAACAGCCGCACACGCTCACGATCCGTGTCCGAGGCTTGCATCAACAGCTCGCGCAATATCGGCCAGTCCTGAGGAAATGGCATATCGCAAATCAGCTCTTCCACAGGCGCGTCCACAGCCTCTGCAACACGGCGTAGCAAAGTGATTGAAAGATTTCCTGAACCGCTTTCTAATTGCGCCAGATATCGTTCTGAAATGCCCGAGATTTGTGCAAGCATTTTACGAGACATGCCGCGAACATTACGCAATTGTCGCACTCGCTGCCCCAGCGTAGCCAAAAACGCCTGCGACTCATCATTATCTGATATTGGATCTGTATACTCTGAACGTGCATTTTCCATAACATTTGAGCCCGATCTTGAATACAATAATTATTAATACAATTCTTTGACTAGACAAAGCGATGCGTTTTTTGTTCCGCGGACCTATTGTCGCAAGATCATATCATATCCTTAAGTTTGTGGGTAAGCATACATGCGCAAATGCTCTGCTCCACAACTATGCAGGGAAGCATATCTCAAATTACATTAAACGTAACAAAATGCGGATAAGGCATACGAACCAACTTAATCCCATTTAAGCGCATGCTAGATAATATAATTACGATAATATACTGAAACATATAGAACAACTATTTGATATATATCAAAATGTTAGTATAAATATATGGTACCTTTATAAAAGCATGTGTTTATACTGTGCAAATGCCGCTGTTGACATACGCACTTCCAGTTCAATAGCGCCGTCATCGCAGTTATGGCGGCTACGGACTTCGCCATGCTCGTAAAGCCAGTGTAGTAAAGCCCCCTGCTTGGCCTCCAAGCGAACTTTGTGGGTGGCATGCCCCACCGCCAGCCGCTCAGCGATACATGTTTTCAACGCATCCATGCCTTCACCAGTGGCAGCCGAGACCAGAACAGGCGCATGCTCCGCCTTGTCGAGCCGGGCAACGAAGGCCTGACGTTGCGCATCGTCCAGCAGATCGGCCTTATTCCATACCTCGATGATTTTTTCCGCATGCCCCCCGGTCTCGACGCCTAACTGGCCGAGCACGTTTTCTACATCGTCTTTTTGCTGCTCGCTGGAAGCAGAGGCGATGTCACGCACATGCAAAATAAGATCAGCTTCCGAAACTTCTTCCAGAGTTGCGCGGAACGCCGCCACCAGTGTTGTGGGCAGGTTGGAAATAAATCCCACAGTGTCGGACAAGATCACCTTGTGACCTGGCAGCTCAATACGGCGCATGGTCGGGTCTAGCGTGGCAAACAGCTTATCCTCGGCCTGCACGGCGGAACGCGTGAGCACGTTGAACAAGGTGGATTTGCCTGCGTTGGTATATCCCGCCAGCGCAACCACGGGGAAGGGCACGCGCTTGCGTCCTTCACGGTTGAGACGGCGTGTTCGGCGCACAACCTCCAGATCGGTACGAATGGCGTCGATGCGCTCGCCGATCATACGGCGGTCGGCCTCAATCTGGGTTTCGCCTGGGCCTCCGAGAAAGCCGAAACCGCCGCGCTGGCGTTCCAGGTGCGTCCATGTGCGCACGAGGCGGCTGCGTTGATAGAGAAGATGCGCCAGCTCCACTTGCAGGCGGCCTTCCTTGGTGCGGGCGCGCTCGCCGAAAATTTCCAGGATGAGACCGGTACGGTCCAGCACCTTGACGCCCCAGCTTCGTTCAAGATTGCGTTGCTGTACGGGGGTAAGCGGATGATCGACGATCACCAACTCTGCGTCAGTTTCGGCAATGATAGCGTGATATTCCTCAACCTTTCCTGCTCCAAGAAGCGTCGCAGGACGAGGCCGGGCAAGGGATATCACTGCGCTGTGGCAAACTTCAAGCCGGATAGCCTGAGCCAACCCAACAGCCTCTTCCAGACTCGCCTCGCTGGAGAACGTCTTTCGCCCAGTCGCATCTGGGGGAGCGGTTATGCGGTTCAGTCCGCGTTCGCCACGCAGCATAGGATGAAGCACAACAGCGCGCGCAAGCATCTGCCGTGAAACAGCCTCCCCAGTATGATTTATATGCCGCCGTTCGTCGTTTTTCACGGCCTGACCGTTAAACCGTCAATTCCCGGCTGATCCTCCGTTTTCGTTTTGATCGCCGTCCAGAAGCTGGATAGGCCCGCCTGGCATAATGGTAGAAATGGCGTGCTTATAGACCAGTTGCGAATGCCCGTCACGGCGCAGCAAAACGCAGAAGTTGTCAAACCAAGTGACGATACCCTGTAATTTGACGCCATTCACAAGAAAAATCGTGAGAGGTGTCTTTTGCTTTCTGACATGATTTAGAAAAGTGTCCTGAAGATTTTGTACTCTCTCGGCGGCCATATTTTTTCCGTTTTTGTTGAGCGGTTTATTCCGCATTATCATAGTGGTTAGGGTATGAGGAACTCTATAGACACTCTTTTTGTCATTTTTAGCGCCTGTTGCTTACGTTCAACGTAAAATATCCTCGTCCCGGAATCGTGCATACAGATAAACAACTTACAGCGACCGAAGCTCACAGCTTTTGGGGAGAACTCCCCAACAAGAATCGCATGTAAATGGAGCGCCCACGCCGAAGACAACCGTGAACTCTCTTTAAGGCAGCGTCAAGACCTCCCGCACAGCCGCTGAAAAACCCACATGTTTTGCAAACGCTATCGCTTTACGGCTGCTTATAACACTACTGCTATGCACTTCCTAAAATATTATCCGTTCACATCATTATTTGCATCAATTTTATTAAATTCTGGTTTAGCACCTATGTCGGGATTGACGCAGATTTTTACCACGTAATCCAACTGACCTGGCATTCGAAAATGCCAGGCTTGAGTTATCTTTATAGATCAAAAGCTTGTCTGCTTTGTTGTGCAAGAAAACTACAGATTGTTCTGCATGAATTCATAAACAAAGTCGGTGTCGTTTGAGGTAGAGAAGTTGATCTTATAATCCACTAAGCCATCCTTTAGTGAAATGGCGCGCTTAGGACCGAAACCGCAAGTTACGCTTTTAACCTTTTGCTTTACAGCATCTTTGCCAATCTGGTTTGCGCAAGTACGGCGGATGCCTGACAATGCTGCATCGCAAAACAAGGAAGCGCTATATTTTTCCAAATCGGCTGCGGGTGCGTCCTTCCAATCAAATTTCACTGCGATAGTTGTTCCGCAAGATTTGTTGAGACTTTCGACATGTTCGACGAGCATTTTTTCTTGCTCAGCCATGCCTTTGCGTACTTTCAAAGACTGTGCGTTTGCGCTGCTTAGGGCCGCCGTCGCCACCAAAACAGCCGCGCAAGAGATGTGAATAAGTTTCATATTGTCTCTCAATTCGTTGTTTCCGCACTGTCTTTCCTCAGCAGGGGCAGCAGTACACTGGCGATGCGCCGAATTTGAGGCGTAAAAGCAATATGAAACATATCGTTGAAGGCGAGCGCCGATCGTTCTCTTCTTACACCAGCACGCGCGCCACCGCCTGCCGCAACTCGTCAAGCCCACGGCGCTTTTCTGCTGAGGTAACCAGCACTTCTGGATAGGCGGCGCCATGCCGGGCGACTTCCGCCATGGTGGCGCGCAGCACGGCGTCTACTTCACTGGTTTTCAGCTTGTCAGTTTTAGTCAGCACGAGTTGATAGGATGCAGCAGATTTATCCATTAGCGTCATGATTTCGCGGTCGTTCGGCTTGATGCCGTGACGGCTATCGATCAGCAGAAACACGCGCGCCAGTTGCTGACGTCCGCGCAAATAGTCCTGCACAAGACGGTTCCACCCCTCCACCAAACTTTTGGAGGCGCGCGCATAGCCGTAACCGGGCATATCGACGATATGTAGCGCATCGCCCATGATGAAGTAATTCAGCTCACGCGTGCGCCCCGGCGTGTTGGATGTCCGCGCCAGCCGCCCTTGTCCTATCAGCGCGTTTAAAAGGCTCGATTTGCCGACATTGGAACGCCCGGCGAACGCCACTTCCTGAATGGTGTCAATCGGCAATCCATCAACGCTCACCACACCTTTCAAAAAACGGCATGGCATACGGAAAAGACGCTCGGCTTCGGCGTGTTCTGCTTGGCGGCGTTGTTCGTCAATAACATGCATAATGGCTGCCTTTGAGGGAAAACGTACCGTCAGCATACAGGTAAAACGCCGAGTGGATCAAACCTGACAGTTACAAGTGTTGGCTCAATTTAACTCATCAGTAAAAAACGCGTGTCTGAAGCATTAGATTTGAGCCATTTATAAACGGCGCTCTCTTATCCTTATGGGCATATGCGCCAGAATGCAACGGTAGAAAGAAGTATACAAGACGGAAATATTGCAAGGAGCTGACCTAATTCTTGAAGAATTGATTCTTTTTTACTTC
>JARRLC010000116.1:0-8121 GCA_037387425.1 Alphaproteobacteria bacterium | reverse complement strand
AGTATGTCCAGATAAGGTGCGTATCTAAATGCCAGACGACACATCCCAAAGATACAGCGTTTTGACAAAGCTGCCTGACAGAACGGTGCGGCCATCCGGGGAGAAGGCGACAGAAGCAACAATGTCGGTATGCCCCTTGAAGGTACGGATCGACTGATCGTAGATAAGTCGCCAGATTGTATCGGGAGCAAACCATTCGACCAGCATACCCGTTGCGATAGTAGCACTGGCGCCAATACCGATGCTTTTTAGTACGCGACGACGAGTGAAGAATGAAGTGCACCGGTAATTGGTAAAATCCTGTCTGCTGATTTCTGGCATGTGCCTCAATCTTCATAGGCAATGCATTAAAATTTGAAAGGAAGTGTAGCGAAGAAACGTGTCCGAAAGAAGAGAGGTAGTAATCAGACACCTACTGTCAGATCAAGCCTTGGCTTTTACACATCAATCGTAACCGCGTTCCGCCCTCGATAATTGCGAAAATCCCTATTGCGGCGACCACGGCGCCCCGCGCTGCAAGTGTCAAGCGATCTTCTAGCCAAGTTGCAGCGCCGGCAATGACCATGACAATTCCAGCGAACAGCACGAGATTGATGGCAAAATCGATCGTTGTCCCTCTCGCACGCCGCTTTAGCTCTGCTCCAGCTTCAGCCGTGAGGGTGTCGTCCTCAATCGCGGCATCTATATCAACGAGCCACCGCATTGGCATTTCCTCCCAAAAGCAGTGATAAGAAAACGCGATCAGATAATTTTGCGACAAAGATATTCTCTCCCGCGTCCACATGGATACTGCCACTCAGATAACGCATCGGAGCCGTCTCTCCGTTGACATATCATCTTTTATCATCCGAAAGATGGGTTCTCGATGAACGACGCGACGAAACTTTTAACGTGCGTGCCTTTAGTTCGCCCTCATCAAGATCACTTAATAATGAAACGTACCCTGATTGAAGGGGTTGAAGCTCGAGACAACCACACGGAAAGACATTGTATGAGATCTCATCTATTGGCGCAGCGTGCAATTGTCGCGCTTGTTTTCCTGCTTAGTGCATATGCGCCGGGTTTCGCACAGACCGGCAATGTGGATCCAGAAAGGATGAAAGCGGCTCGTTTGCTATTGGAGGCGAGCCGCGCAACTCAAACATTTGAGGACGGCTTTAAGCTCTATCAGCCAACAAGCGATGACTACATGGCACAGTTCGCCGAGCGGCTGCCTGACGAGGCGGCACGGCAAAGGTTTCGCGATACCTTTGCGCGCGTCCAATCAAAAATCATGAGCAAGGTCATGGCTCGGCTGGGTGAGCTTACCGAACAGGTCGCCATTGTCTATGCGAGGCATTTCAGCACAGAAGAACTGAATACTGGAGCTGCGTTCTGGCGTTCGCCGGTCGGACAGAAACTTCTCGCACGCCCCGTGACGGTCGCGAATATTTTGAATGGTTCTCATTGTGCAGTAGCGCCAGAGCGCATGCAAATGTCACGAACGCTGGTCGATATTCTCAAGAAAGTCGATCCCGTTACTGCCGCTCTTCTGGGGGAAACTCCGGTTGATGCAGTTCTGCCCGGTGCTGGGGGCAAAGCCGTTGGCGCAAAAGGTCTAACGAAACAGTCGTTCAAAAGCAGGGCAGCCCTCCGGTTCGAGAAGCTGGCGGCATGTTACAGTAACCGTTTCACGGCAGACGAGCTAAACGCCTTGATTGCATTTTACCGTTCCCCTTTTTCCCAAAAGCAGGCGAATGTTGGCCAGGCACTCGATAGTGAAGTTATGAATATCGCTGCTCAGTGGTTCGAACCATTTCGGGCTGAGTTGGAAACGAAACTTACCGAAGCAGTGGCGAAGGGGGAGAAAAAATAAGGCCAAGAAGATTGAGGTTCAGTGAATGGCTCTTCTGCTGATATACGACATGTAGTTGCGATATGCTCAACATCTGACGTTCGTCGCTGCGGAAACCTGAACGGCAGCTGTCGGCCTGACGGTTCGATAGCGAGTCGTGGGCCGAAGGGGGAAACGGCGGTTCGTGACGGAAATCGCCAGTACCCTTGTATCCCCAAGACCAGAAATCGCCTTCAGACTGCGGCGGCGAACCGCGTCTGCGCGCGCTTTCCACGATGCCGCCGCGACTATCTCAAGCCGAGCCGGGCCATCATTTTCAGAAGCCCCACGCGCGACACGCCGAGCCTGCGCGCCGCGGCGCTGCGGTTGCCGCCCTCTGCGGCCAGCGCCACAGTAATCATGCGCCGTTCCAGTCCAGCTATCGCCTCGGTAAGATTTCCGGCGGCGGACGCCTGCTCCGGCTTAACAGCATCACCGTAGCGGGCAAACACTAGATCGTCCGGGGCGATGACGCCGCTTTCGGTAGAACCGGCAAGTGCGGCGGCGCAAGTCACCACCGCCTTCAACTCGCGCGCATTCCCTGGCCATTCCTGGCTGGCGAGCCATGCGAGCGCATCGGAGGAGAATTGCAAGGCGCCAGCCTCCCCGAGAAAGCGCACTGCGAGCGGTGCGATATCCTCCCGCCGTTCCGACAAAGGCAACGTTCTCAGCATCATTCCCTTGAGGCGGTAGAAGAAATCCTCGCGAAATTCGCCCTGAGCGACCATGCCCTCCAGATCGCGGTGCGTGGCGGAAATTACGCGCACATCCGCTGTCCGGGGCTCGCGACCGCCAACCGGCGTATAGGTTCCCTCCTGCAAAAATCGTAGCAGCTTCACCTGCATCGCAGGAGGTGTCTCGCCGACTTCATCGAGAAACAGCGTGCCACCATCCGCTATCGCCAGCAGGCCAGCCCGATCCTGATGCGCGCCGGTAAAACTGCCTTTCAGATGGCCGAACAGCTCGCTTTCCATCAGTTCTGCCGGAATCGCCCCGCAATGCATCGTCACGAGTGGGCCTGCCGCTCGCGCGCTGGCGTTGTGCAGCGCTTTCGCCACCAGTTCCTTACCCGTGCCACTGGGGCCGAGGATCATCACCGGGATATCCGCCGGGCCGATGCGCCGGATTAGCTCCTTCAGCCGCTGCATGGAGGGGCTGACGCCTACAATGCCATCGTCCATATCCCGCGCCGCCTTGAGTTGCGCCAGCTCCCGCTCCAGCGCGCCCTTTGCCAGCGCACGCGACACGGCAAATTTCAAAAGTTCTGGTTCCACCGGTTTGGCGAGAAAATCCCACGCACCTGCCGCAACCGCGCGCAATGCCAATTCGTGCTCCGCATGCGCCGTCAATACGATGACCGGCGCCTCGCGGAATTCGGGGATGAGCGCCAGACCGGCTTCAGGGGTACGTTCCGGCGGCATGACCAGATCAAGGACGACGAGATGCGGCCGGGTGGCGGCAAAGCGATCACGCGCGGCCGCGGCATTTTCCGCAAGTACAACTTCATATCCTTGCTCCGTCAGCCATGCTCCCGCCAGCCGCAGGAACGCCGGTTCATCGTCCACAAGAAGGATGCGGTTAGTGTTCATTGGGGAACCTCAGAGTAAAACAAGTTGTCCAGCCGGGGCGGTTGGTGAGCGCCACGCTACCTCCATGCGCGGCCATTACTTTCGCCACGATGGCGAGGCCGAGGCCGGTGCCGCCAGGGCCACGCGAGACGAAAGGTTGGAACAACGTGTCGCGGATGTCCGGCGGGATGCCCGCGCCATCGTCGCAGACATGCACCAGCACTGCGTCTGGCAGGGTTTCCGCCAGAATGGCAACGCGCCCGCCCGCCGCCGCTGCGTTCGCAAGCAGATTGGCGAGGGCTTGGCGCAGACGCAATGGATCGGCGCGGATTTCGAGGTTGGCGGCGATGCTGTTTTCTACCGTCACTTCGCCTGCCGCCTCCGCTACCAAAGCCGCCAACGGCACAGCGGCCGGGTCGATACGCCATGGCTTGGCGTAATCGAGCAGATCGTGCACGAGCGCATCCATGCGGTCGATTTGCGCCCGCACTTCCGCGCGCACCGCCGGTTCGGCGCCTGCTACCGCCATGGCGATGATGTTGAGCGGGTTGCGCAGGTCGTGGGCGACGGTCGCCGCCAGCGCGCCCAACTCGGCCAGCCGCTGCTGCTCGACCTCGGCGCGGCGACGTTCGAGATCGGCCATAAGTTCGTAGCGCAGCACACCGTAAGTCAGCACCGCTACATAAGCGGGGAGCAGCAGGAGCGGCCAGGGATAAACCTCAATGCCCAGCACCGGCGGCGCCAGCCCCATGACCGACGCCAACCCCAGTCCGGACGACGCCATGACCACGGCCAATTGCCGCCGTAGCAGTCCGCGCGCACCACGCCATGCACCGATGAGCAGCATCTGCCCCAGCCCAGCGAGCAGCATCGTCGTGGTGGCGCTGATAAGCCCCTCTCCTGAATGACGGAACAAAATACCCGCGCCCGGCCAACTGATGAATTCACCAGGGCCATATATGAACGCCGCCAGTGTCGCCGCACCGCCAACGGCATAAACCCATGGCAGGAAGCGTGCGCCTCGTTGCGTTAGCCGTGCTGCGAAATGCACGAATATCGCTGCGCCCAGCGCCTCCAGCGTCATGGCCGCCGTGCCCCAACTCCCAGGAAACAGCACCCCTGACGCCCACAGTCCGACATGCGCGAGGAACGCCGCCAGTGGACGCGAGCCAGCCGCTCCACCCGCTCGGAGTAGCAGGAACGCAGCCAAACTTGCGCTGCCCAGCACGGTCATCAGCATCGCCAACTGTAGCGCGGTCTGTCCCATCCTCTGGTTCCCTGTATCCGCCGTTAACAGTCAGCCTACCGGATATTGTAAACGATGTTAACATCTCGGTTGAAAAACCGTTGCTGTGTGGTCGTTCGACCGATGGCACGGCGCTTGCGTTACTGAAATGCGAGACCTGGAACTGAGGAGGAAATGGGTGCGCATTTTGATCATTGGCGGGAGAGGATTTGTCGGCCGTCACACTACAGCGGCGCTGATGGCGGCAGGGCACGATGTCGAGACGCCTAGCCGCACCGAACTCGACCTGGCGAAAATGGACACGGCGGCTCTCCACGCCCGGCTTGCTGGCGTCGATGCCGTCATCAATTGTGCGGGATTGGTGGCAGGCGGGGCAATGGATGCCGTACACCATCGCGGTGTCGAGACTTTGCTACAGGCCGCCAGCGCAGCAGGTATACGCCGGCTAATCCACGTCTCAGCCCTGGGGGCGTCGCCTGATGGCAAGACACGCTACCAGCGCACAAAAGGCGCTGGCGAGGAGGCGCTGCGTGCACATCCCGATGGGACCCTGCCGGAATGCTGCGTGCTGCGTCCATCGGTTATCATCGGACGTGGGGGAGCGAGCACGGCCATTCTTTCGGCCCTTTCTGCTCTGCCGGTGACGCCGCTCATCGGTGCAGGCCGTGTGCAGCCCATCCATATCAGCGATGTCACTGCATTGGTGGTTCGTCTTGCCGAGGGGAACAAGCCGCCGCCGCGCTTTCTCGATGTCACCGGCCCCGAGCCGATGGATATCGACGCCGTTGCTGCGGTGCTTGGCCGATGGCTAGGGAGGCCGGTCCGCTTCACGTTGCGCATGCCTGCACGCCTCCTCGATGCGATGGCGGTTATTGGCGGCATATTCCCCCGCAGCCCGCTCAATCCGGAAACGCTCGCCATGCTCCGGCGCGGCAACACTGCCAACGCTGATGGCATTACACGCATTCTCGGCAGACCGCCGCGCCCACTCGCCGAAGCCCTGGCGCTTGATCCAGCCGATAGTGCCGACAGGCAGGCAGCACGGGCATATTTTCTGCGTCCGCTTCTGCGTATCAGTTTGGCGCTTATGTGGATCGCTACCGGCCTTCTTTCCTTCGGTCTCTATCCGCTGGAGAAGAGCTATGGGCTGATGGCCGAGATCGGGTTGACTGGCTTCCCCGCAGATATGGCGCTCTTCGGAGCTGCGGCGCTCGACACACTGCTCGGCGCGCTCCTGCTCATCGGCTGGCGGCCGGTGGCCGTTGGCGCGGTGCAACTTGCGGCAATGGCGGCGTTCACACTGCTGGCTGCTTGGCTTCCGGCCGAGTACTGGCTCCACCCTTTCGCACCGCTTTTGAAAAATCTGCCCATCGCGGCGGCAACACTGGTCATGATGGCCCTGGAGGACTGACATGTTCGATGAATGGTTCGTACGATTGATCCATATACTGAGCGCTATTCTGCTGTTTGGCACCGGCCTCGGCACTGCGTTCCACGGGCTGGCCAGCAATCTTTCCCGTGATGTGCGCGCTATCGCGGTCGCCAACCGCAATGTGGTGCTGGCCGACTGGCTATTCACGACGCCTACGGTGATCCTGCAACCAGTAACAGGCGTGTGGCTGGCGTGGTTGAAGGGCTGGCCGCTGGTCAGCGGCTGGATCGTGTGGACACTGGTGCTCTACGCCATCGCCGGGGCGTGCTGGCTGCCCGTTGTCTGGTTGCAACTGCGTATGAAGCAGATGGCCGAGGCTGCCGTTGCATCTGGTGAGCCGCTACCACCAGCATACAAGCGCTACTTCGGATGGTGGTTCGCGCTCGGCTGGCCAGCTTTCGCGGCCATGGTGCTGATCGTGACGCTGATGATCTACCGCCCGACGCTGTGGGTACCTAGTTTTATCGAGGAGCTGCCGCTATGACACTATCGCCGTTTCAGCGCCTGCTGGGCGCAGATTTCGATCGCCTGCCAGCTCCGGTGCGCGACCTGCACAGTCTCCGCGAGAGCGTGGAGACCGCTGGACTGTCCGATATCACGGCTAGCACCAATCCGGCCGCATCGTTACTAAGCTGGTTTGCGGGTTTGCCGCAGCCAGGCCGGAATGTGCCGGTGACGGTAGCGCTTCACCCCGATGGCACTGGCCGCGAAAGGTGGAACCGGCGCTTCGCCTCACGCCGCTATGCAAGCACCATGATGGCGGGGACAGGCAGCGGCGCGGGGCTGCTGTTCGAGCATTTCGGCCTGTTCCGCCTGTATTTCCGGCTGACGCCAAGCGAGAAGGGGCTCGCCTGGTCGCTGGTGCGCTGGCGCTTCCTGGCTCTGCCATTGCCGCGCTGGACAACGCCATCCATCGAATGCTTCGAGAGCGCGGACGGAGAGCGCTTCGTCTTCGATATCGACTTCGCCTTCCCCGTCATTGGGCACGTCATGCATTATCGCGGCTGGCTCAAACGGATAGCAGCGTGAGGGAGCGGGAACGTGCGCTGCTGGCAACAGCAAAGCGAAACACTGCGGGTCGAGAAGAGACATCGCCCGACAATGTCACGCCTGCTCGACTTCCATCTGCGGAAATCTCCAGAATGGAGGACGTGCGCATTTCGCGAGCCATGTCCGGCGTTCACTGTTGCCCTG
Source organism: Alphaproteobacteria bacterium (assembly GCA_037387425.1). GTDB lineage: Bacteria > Pseudomonadota > Alphaproteobacteria > Rhizobiales > Rhodomicrobiaceae > JARRLC01. The sequence goes on along the minus strand of JARRLC010000116.1, from coordinate 808 downwards.
GCGGAATCGTCGCGGATGCTGCCGCGAAGTTCTGTTTCAGCCACGCTGTCGCTTCCTCTATGTTTGAATGTACAATCTCGATGATCTTGAAGTAGCTGAGGACGGCGTAGCTCACGAGGAAGTTCTGTTCGGCGTTCCGCCCTTCCCGGTAGAGGGCAAGCGCCCGCAGGGCTTCGTCGGTATCAGGAATCTTCCGTCAAACACCCAATGCGTCGTGGTCGTAAATGCCAGATGCCGTCGCGGCACGCCAATAGGAATGGGATTGCCTGACCAGCCATCCTGGGCCACCGCGTATTGGTCGTCGCAGAAGCAGAGAAGGCTCAGGAATCGGTTGATGATGGTGAGCGCTTTCTGCCCGTTCAGCTTGTTTGCAGTCAGGTCCATGCTGATGGACTGCACGTTGTCCTTCGTTTTGGGCAACAAGACCATTGTGTAACGATCAAAGGTAACAAGGGTCTCGGTTCGCGGCCAGGTCACCTGATTGTCCACGCCGACGTTCAGATAGCGGGAGTTGTTCCGCACGCCGAGCGCTTTGCGACGCCGATCTTCGGCTTCGGTTGCATCATATTCGCTTCCGTCACTTGACGGGCCGGGCTTCAGTTGCCGGATGATTTCGATCCGTTTGGTGAGCGTCTCAAAGAACGTTCGGCTCAACACCAGCTGCCTGGATGCTGGTCTTGACCAGTTCCTCGGATCGTATTTCTTTTCGGCACCAGCGCCATGAAGTGAGAGAGCCAGTTGATGTACGAAGTGGACAATCTTTTCTCCTTCTGCGCGGTGCCATACTTTGAGCCCTGACCGTTTTGCC
>JARRLC010000115.1:0-8157 GCA_037387425.1 Alphaproteobacteria bacterium | reverse complement strand
CAGATTCTTGGTCCTTTGACGCGGCCACCCTCCTCGGCTAGTACAGAGTAAAAGGACCAAGAATCTGCAAAGCGATTTCCGCTGTTTTAATCTGCATACGGCATGACATGCCGGCTGAAAATCAGTGCATGACCAGAAAATACGTCAGCTAAGGCGGTTGTGAACTTACAGGGGCGATTAACCCGCCTCGTTTGTGGCCGCATTTTTTGCCACTGTTACGGCCGCGTTCTCAGCCGCTGCCGATTGCTCTGCGATTGCAGCTTCTACCACAGCCTTCACCGCGCCTTCCTCACTGATAAACGAGAATGGCGGCCATGGCCCTGTGATGCGCACATCAAGACGCGGCGAGGTCTCTTTCAGGTCTTTCACACCGCATTGGAATGCGTCGAATTGCTCGCGTGGCAACAGGAAATTCGCGGTGATTTGCGGCCGTCCGGACGGTGAAGGCACAGCCTTCCATATTTTGCCGGTGACCATAGCTGCAAACGGAGCCTGGATGGTTTCCGCCAGCAGCTCGTTACCGCGAGATTGCTGCGCGCGAATCTTGATGTTGGCGCCTTTGCTGGTGACATAGCGCACGGAGGGTTCTTCGTTGCGGGATGGGGTTTCGTCCTCCCCTGGTTCTCCGGCGACCTCGCACACCGGCTTGTTGAGAAGCGGCGAGCGGTCCGTGACTTTGACATTCACCTCAACCTGTCCGTTGAGGCGGCGCAAATCTTCCCAGAGAGAGGCATGCAAGCGGTTAACCGTCTCCACCAATTCGTCACGCGATAGAAACACGATGCCGAATTGCAAAGGCAGAATCATGCAGTGCTGCATGAGCGTGGTGAGGACGTTCATGTGGGTATGGGCGCTATTGCGGTCGCGTGCGGGTTCTGAGGGGATTTCACTCACAACCGCGCCCACTTCCGCGCCTTCGTCGCCGCATATCACAACCTCAACCGTGTCGTCACCGAAGCCTTGAGGGAGGGCAAGTTCAGTGTTGGGTTTGTCGATGATGCCATACAAATAGAACATGCGGCCTCCTTCAAACATGGCGGCGACGGAAAACAGATTTACTCAGCGGCGGCGACAAATTCTGATGGTTCTTCGACATCCGCAGCGGCAAAGCTATATGGCGGCCACGGACCGCTGAATTTCAGTGAGAGGCCGTCCGCCGATAGCGCGCTGTTGAGTTCGGCGAGCAACCGATGAAATGCGTTTTCGTCGCGTTTCTCGATCAGATAGGCGGCATCAAGAATGAGCGCGGGAGCGTTGCCGTCCAGCACCTCTCTGCCGTTGCCTTTGGGCAGGTTAGATTTGGCTGCCCGCGCGATGATGCCAAGACGGCGATGCACATCACCAGCGCTGAGCGCCAAGCGGTCGCAAACTTCCTCGTCTATCGCATCGCAGAGATTGCTGCGTGCAGTGGACAGTTGAGCAGGCGTTGCGGCGGCAACCAAATCAGCTTTCAGAGGTGTGATGGCTGGGTTTCCTTCGGCCAACTCGCAGCACTTCCGCATGTCGGCGAAGAGCCTGACGCACCATTCCTGCGTCCCTGCAACGCGGATAAGCGCATCGTGGAAACTGAGATTGGCGAATTGCGATACAACGGCCTTCATGCTCGGAAAGGTGGTGCAACACTGCATAGGAACGACCGTGCACACCAGCGATAGATTTTCGAGCACGTGATGATGACGCCGTGAAATGTCCTTGCTGTTGTCGCCAGTATCCAAACCGCCGCCAGATACGGGAACGGCGTTCTTTGGCACATGATTGAACAGTATCGCAAAATCACCTAGCGAGAGGACTTTCACGCGCAGTCCGGGGATAACGCCTTCAACTAGAGGCACAGCGCTACGCGCCATGGTGTCGTCGCGGGTTATTCCATAAAGATAGATCAATGTTTCAGGTTCGGGGGCGGCAACTGTCGGAGCTGGCACCGAAGCCGAAGCAGGAACTGGCGTAACGGCAGCCTCTTGAGACCTTGCAATTGTTGATGACAGCATCGGAGCCGCTGCGGGAACGACTGCCGCTGCGAGAGAAGCGACGCGCGAGCGCATGCTGTTTGCGCGACCTTCGGTTAAAAATGTTCGCCAAGAAAAACTCATGCGGCATTTTCCTGTGTTGTCCCCGATACTTCCGGGGCGTTCATGCTTTGCCGTACAACGTTAATCATCACCATGTCGGCGGCGGTGCTGGCATCGAACAGCCATTCGGGGCTGTCTTGGTTCTGCTTTTGATCTTGCGTTTGCGTCTGGGCCTTGGCGTAGGTCATCAGACAGCGGTAAGCCTTGGCGAGATCCCCCATGCGCTCAGGGGAACCATCGCGCCCCTGCTCTGGATCGGGGCGGCACGGCTGCGCGAGGCGCTCGTATGCTGATTTGATTTCGCTCCGGCTCGCTTTTTGGCCCAGTTCCAGCGTATCGCGGGCCCATGTGATTGCGTCGACCTGAGCGAAGCTGACTTCCACAGTGGCGAAGTTGGACGGCGGCAGCGGCCCTACGCGGCTTAGCTTCACTTCGCCGTCGAGTTCGGTGTTGAGGCGGTTCAACATGCCTTCCAGCGATCCGACGTCGGTTTTGTTGAGAAGCAGCGCAAAATTCGCGGCCATACGGTCGTCCATAAGCGGATTGGCGGCCATATCGGTTGCGACCGTACCGAGAACATCGCAAATTTCATCATTGAGCGCGGTACGGCGGCGTTCGAGAGCTGTTTTGACAGCCTGTCCTAACCGAAGGGCGTTGGCTTCATCGCCGCTAGCCCCTGCGCGCTCGCGTAATTGCAAAATGTCGCGTTCGGTGGCGATTTCGGAGAACACCTGGTCCAAACGCCACAGCACCACGATTTCCATTTGCAAGTGGTCGGTGAACTCTGCCAGCCGTTCGCTCAGCACATCCCGCCCTTGGATCAACATGCGGCGCACGGCAGCTTCATCTGGCGCGATGGCGCCGAACTTCACCGGCAACACGGTGGTTTGCGTCATGACGGCTTCGAGCACTTCTTGATGGCGCAGCAGAAGCTGTACGGCCTGGCTTTGCGGGAGCGCACGTAGATCGCAATCTGGCACCGTGCCGACAATGGCTCCGATATCGCCTTCTGCGACAAGCTGTAGCCCGCCCGCCAGACCGGCTGCGTCGAGCGTCAGTGGCTGAGTTACGTTCGCCACGCCGTAAATGTACTGGCTACTCATCTCCCGTAGCTCCTTTGCCTTCGCGGTTCAGCGGCTTGCTGATATGCGTCGCGCGGCATTCGTTGGTTGCTGGAAATGCTGAAACAGTTACACAACGGGGTACATATGCGGGATGCAGGCTTTGCGCTCCGCAGCAGGTATGAAATCGGGGGAAGCTATTACGTGCTCGCGCCTTCCACACACCGTTAATAAATCGTAAACGCCGTGGCTTACTCGAAACTGACGATCAACAACCATACGGCGTTTAGTTGTTATTAAGTACAACCCAACGGAAATGATGCGCGGCGCATTTGACGCAGGCGTTCAGTGCGCATAAATTTAATAAAGTCGTTAAGCGGCCTATTCCAGCTTAGGGGGCCTTTGTTGCCCGCTTGAAATCTTGTAAAGATGACACACACGAAAGACCTACAATGGCCCAAGGATTTGGCGCCAAATTCCATGCTGACTGGCAGCGACCTTGCCAGTTTGACCGAAATGAACGAGCGTTCACGCGCTGTTTTCCGCAAGATCGTGGAGACATATCTTTCAACCGGCGAGCCTGTTGGTTCCCGTAACCTGAGTCGCAACCTGCCGATGACGCTGTCGCCGGCCTCAGTGCGCAATGTCATGTCCGACCTGGAAGCTCTCGGCCTGATTTATGCGCCGCACACCAGCGCCGGACGCCTGCCCACACATTCGGGCTTGCGCCTGTTCGTGGATGCATTGCTTGAGCTTGGCCAGCTAGATCCCGGCGAACTCGCCAAGATCGAAGGACAGATGTCCGGCCCGCGAGGAGCTGGCGATCTGCTCACAGAGGCAAGCGAAATGCTCGCGGGGCTTTCATGCTGTGCGGGCATGGTGATGACCGAAAAGCAGCTCGACCGCATCAAACACATTGAATTCGTAGCGCTGGATGCAGAACATGCGCTCATCGTGCTGGTAGGCGAGGGCGGCAGTGTCGAAAACCGCATTATCGCCTTGCCGAAGGGGCTGCCCACTGCCGCACTCTCAGAAGCGACAAATTATCTCAACTCTCGCCTGAAAGGGGTAACGCTCGCAGAAACGCGCAGCCTCATTGAAAAAGAGCTGAAAGCCAAGAAAGCCCAGCTCGACGAACTTACCGCAAAAGTGGTGCAATCAGGATTGGCGCAATGGTCGGGCGGAAACGACGACGCACGCAGCCTTATTATCCGCGGTCAGTCGCGCTTATTGGACGATTTAAAAGCCGTAGAAGACCTGGAACGCGTCCGCATGCTTTTCGATGATCTCGAATCAAAGCAAGATATTATGCAACTGCTTACATTGACCGATGAAGCGGAAGGGGTACGTATTTTTATCGGGGCTGAAAATCAGTTGTTTTCTTTATCAGGATCTTCGCTCATTGTTGCACCGTTTAGCGACACGGAACATAAGATTGTCGGTGTTTTAGGGGTGATTGGGCCAACACGTTTGAATTATGCCCGCATTATCCCCATGGTAGATTACACAGCACGTCTTGTGGGCCGTCTGTTGACTTGATTTTCATTCGCTCCCGGTTGATACCTGGGCAGCAGAAGCTCCCAAGACGGAGCCTTCCAAGAGAGGGTAGAACCGCAATGGAAGACGAAAAGCGCGATTCCGGCGATTCCGCTGAGATGTCCGCGAAAAAAGAGGCCGGAGAAGAAAACGCTGCCACTGAGGGGAAAACTCCAGAGGCAGACGAAGCCGGTGATGCAGTACAGGCGCCAGTGTCTTTGCAAGACCTGGAAGCCGAGACGAAAGAGCTGAAAGAGAAGAATTTGCGGCTTCTTGCCGAGATGGAAAATCTCCGCCAGCGCACCGAACGCGAAAAGGCCGAGTTCGCAAAATACGCCATCGCCGAATTTGCACGCGATATCGTGGGCGTGGGCGACAACGTCCGGCGTGCGATCGAAGCAGTGCCGAAGGACGCCGTGACGCCGAATTCTCCGATCGCCAGCTTGGTTGAAGGCGTTCAGGTGACAGAGCGCGAGCTTTTGAAGGTGCTTGAGCGCTATCAGGTGACGCGCTTCGATCCCATCGGCGAGCAGTTCAATCCGCATCTTCACGACGCTATGACCAAAGTGGAATTGCCGAATGTGCCCGCTGACACCGTGGTGCAGGTCATTCACGCCGGTTACATGATCGGCGAGCGTGTCTTGCGTCCTGCGGCTGTTATCGTCGCCAAGGGAGGCGTGGTGGAGCAACCTTCATCGTCGTCGTCTTCAAAGTCGCCAGCATCTGACGCTGTCATTCCTCCTGGCGCAATGAAAGTGCCGGATGACGCCATTTCATCATTGGATGTGCGTTCACCCGCTCCCCGCCAAGAGGCACCAACGGTTTTCGGTCGGCAACTCGGCAACGAAAAGCGGCAGTCTGGCGCGTTCGAAGGCGCCTCGGGGCAAGAGGCAGTAGCGCCTTTCCGGCGCAGTCATCCCACGGGAGGCGACGGAGCAAGAGCGCAACAGGGTGCGCATAGCAGCAGCAAGGCAGCAAAAATAAACCGGCCTATCATATCTCCCAAGTCGAAATAGCTTGGGGGATGCTTTGCGGCACGTGTCCCCGACTCAGTTGGTTGCTGTTAAGCGCCGGTGGCCTTAGGAATAGCAGGCATGCCCGTTGTCCGGCGTGATTTCCTGTTGAACCTCTTCACATCCGCGCTGGATGCTGTGCGGGGCGAGGAGTGCGTTCCGGCTTTTCTTCCCTTATCCCCTAAAGGGCGCACGATTGTCGTTGGCGCTGGGAAGGCAGCCGCCGCTATGGCTCAGGCGGTGGAAGCGCACTACCAGGGCCCTATCGACGCTGGCCTTGTTGTGACACGCCACGGTTACGGCCTTCCTCTTCGCAGCATCGAGGTTGTTGAGGCCGATCATCCTGTGCCTGGGGAAGCCGGGCAGAAAGCCGCGCAGCAGATTTTGGAACTCGCCCGTTCGCTGGGGCCAGATGATCTGCTGTTGTGCCTGATTTCTGGTGGCGGTTCGGCTCTTTTGTCGCTTCCCGCGCCGGGGCTAACGATGCCCGATCTTCAGGACGTGAACAAAAAGCTTCTTCTGTCTGGCGCGACTATTCACGAATTCAATTGCGTGAGAAAACATCTTTCCGCGATCTCTGGTGGGCGGCTGGCGCAGGCAGCTAACGGCGCGCAGATCGTTTCTCTGATAATTTCCGATGTGCCGGGCGATGATCTTTCCGTGATCGCCTCTGGTCCCACGGTTGGCGATCCCACAACATTTGCCGATGCGCGCGCCATTTTGCATCGCTACGAAATAACCCCGCCGCCAGCCGTGGCGAACTATCTGGCCAGCGCGCATGAAGAAACGGTCAAACCCGGCGATCCGTGTCTTGAGCGGGTGACGAACCATCTGATCGCCAGGTCGCAAGATGCCCTGGAAGCTGCGGCAGCCTATGCGCGTCAGCAAGGCGTAACGCCGCTCATTCTGGGAAACGCGATTGAAGGCGAAGCGCGCGACGTGGCGCTGGTCATGGCCGGGATCACCAAACAGGTGCTGGCTCATAATCAGCCTGCGGCGTCGCCCTGCGTTTTGATCTCTGGCGGAGAAACCACCGTGACCGTTCGTGGCAATGGCAAAGGCGGGCGCAACAGCGAATTCTTGCTCTATCTGCTGATGGAAATGCAGGGCGATGCGCGCGTGCACGCCATTTCTTGCGGAACAGATGGCGCTGACGGCACGGAAAATAACGCTGGCGCTATTATGGGACCGGAAACCTGGCGTAAGGCGCTTGCTCAGCAACTATCGCCCAGGGAATACGCCGCCAACAACGACTCTTACAGCTTCTTCAAACTTTGCGAGGCGCTGGTGGAAACAGGTGCGACGCGCACGAATGTTAACGACTTCAGGGCGATTCTCGTGACGGACTAGTTTTTCGCCTGTTATAGAATTACCTGCGTACTCCGATGCTCCCATAAATGGGGTTGTTTAATAACTTTCCCTTTACTCTGCGGGCGCATTAACAAAACGATCGCCGTGGTTTCAAGTTCTCTGCGAGGCTGTAGACTTACGCGCTGTTTCGTTTACCGCGGGGCTTACTCCATACTTTAGATATTGCTTAACACGATTGACAGACGATCAATAAATTGCAATCTTCGAATAAAAGAATTTATAGATATGGAATTGTGGGGAGGAGACACTCATGGCAGAGGAAGCCAACAACCAGAAGTCTATGACTATCATCGTCACGAAAGGCACGCTCGATTGGGCCTATCCGCCTTTCATCCTGGCCACCACGGCGGCCGCTATGGATGTGAAGACAACGATGTTCTTCACGTTTTACGGTTTGTCTCTGGTTATGAAGAAACTTGATCTGAAGGTTTCGCCGCTTGGTAATCCAGCGATGAAAATGCCGATGATGGGGATGCAGATGGGAATGCCGAACCTTGTCGGCATGTTGCCAGGCGTCACCAGCGGGGCTAGCGCCATGATGAAGAACATGATCAAGAATAAAGGCGTCGCTTCTATTGAAGAGCTGCGCGAGATGGCGCTGGAAGCCGATGTGAACATGATCGCCTGTCAAATGACCTTAGATCTCTTCGAGATGAAAAAAGAAGATATGATCGACGGTGTCACTTTGGGCGGCGCAGCGACTTACATGGAAAACGCGTTGAAATCCGATATCAATCTGTATATCTGATCTCGGACAATACGACGAAATACGCCGTTGACGGAAGTTTTCCGTCACGGCAGATTTATATGTTATTGTCTAAATAGCCAACGACCCAGGGAGAGTGATTATGGCTGATCAAACGCTTGACGCAAAAGGACTGAACTGTCCGCTGCCTATTTTGAGAACGAAGAAAACCATCTCGTCAATGCCCAAGGACAGCACGCTGGAAGTGCTGGCGACTGATCCAGGCTCTGTAGCCGATATCGCTTCGTTCTGCCGCACGACTGGCAACGAACTCGTGGAATCGACGAAAGACGGCGACGTTTACCGTTTTCTGATCAAGCACACGGCCTGATTGCTGCGTAGCACGTCTGATATAGTTCGAG
>JARRLC010000114.1:0-11356 GCA_037387425.1 Alphaproteobacteria bacterium | reverse complement strand
GTGCAGATTAATACGCTCGTATTCCATCATTGCAGCGTCGAGAACCACGGTTACGCGGGCTTCAGCGTCGTTAATGGCGGCGAAAGTGGTGACAGAACCGGGTTCAACGCCCAGCACCTCACGCATAAGGTCGGCATTGCCAAAGCTGAGACGGCCCGAGCCAAGTTGTTTGTGCAATGTCTTCAAATCTATAGGCGTGCTCTCAAGTGCGGTAATAAGCCACAGGCTGCCTTTCTTGCATTTGAGGAATAAATTTTTCGTATGCGCGCCTTCGATTACACCGCGTTTCCCGCGCGATTCTTCTACGGTGAACACCGCTTGATGTTCGACAGTCTCGCTAACAATGCCGAGGCTTGCCAGATGCTGTAAAAGTTCGTCGCGGGTGAAAGCCATTATTTGTGCCGTATGGTTGGAAGTTTTGTGAATGGTGGCGAAGGCGAAAGCGACAAAAGGCCCCAGCAGTGATGGGGCCTTCCGCAAACGCTTCTCGTTAAGGGCGCATCAGCCCCTCAATCAGGCCCAGCCGCCGAAATACGGGACTTTCTCCGCCGTCTTCCCGATGGCGTCGCCCGCCTGCATGAGCACGTCGGTAGCGTCCCAGCGGCCCTCAACGAATTGACGCCGTGCGCCTTCGTTGATCTCGCACGGGAATTGCTGGTTAGCGAACGTGATCGTTTTCGTTTCCAAATTCACGGAGCATTCGCTGCCGGTCTCAGCAGCGGCGACATCTTGCAGTGCGCCCATCGCCTCGGCGGAAACCGTGACGCACGGCATCCCCACCGCGATGCAGTTGCCCGCGAAAATCTCGCCGAACGATTCGCCTACCACCGCGCGGATGCCATAGCGGCGTAGCGCCTGGGGTGCATGCTCGCGCGATGATCCGCAGCCGAAGTTCTTGTTCACCAAGAGCACTGCGCCGCCTGCAAAACGCGGATCGTCCAGCGGATGCACGCGGCCCTCGGCCTTGGCGGAAGCGCGTTCATCGGCAAAAGCGTTTTCGCCCAAACCTTCGAAGGTGATCGCCTTGAGGAACCGAGCCGGAATGATGCGGTCGGTGTCAATGTCATTGCCCGTCAGTGGAATGGCGCGTCCTGAAACCTGGGAAACTGCGGCGCCACGGCTTGCTTCGTTGCTCATATTCGTAATCCTTCGTGTTTCGCCGTTGTTTACTCAGCCGCAGCTGCGGGTGCTTCAAACATGGTGCGCGGGTCGGTTACTTCGCCTTTGATCGCCGAAGCAGCCACCATCACCGGCGACATCAACAGCGTACGGCCTGTTGGCGACCCCTGGCGACCCTTGAAGTTGCGGTTAGACGACGATGCGCAGACTTGGCGACCCTCCAGCTTATCAGGGTTGAGCGCCAGGCACATTGAGCAGCCTGCCTCACGGAACTCGAACCCGGCTTCTGTGAACACCTTGTCCAGCCCCTTTTCGATGAGTTGCGCACGCACCTTCTGCGAGCCCGGCACCACCAACGCTTTTACACCTGGCGCAACCTTAAGATTGCGGCCCTTAAGGAACGCAGCCACTGCCTCAAAGTCGGACATGCGGCCATTGGTGCACGATCCGATGAACGCAACGTCGATCTTGGTGCCTTCCAGCTTCTGGCCTGGTTTGAAGTCCATGTAGGCGAGTGCGTCTTCGATGGAAGCGCGCTCGTGCTCTTCGTAGTCAGCCAGTTGGGGGACGGTGCCTTTGATGCCCATGGCCTGGTCAGGCGCGACGCCCCATGTCACCATCGGCTCGATATCCTCGCCCGCGAAGATGACGTGGTCGTCATACTGGGCGTCAGCGTCAGAGCGGATGGAGTTCCAGAACGCGACGGCCTTGTCCCATGCCTCGGCCTTCGGCGCATAAGGGCGACCACGTAAGTATTCGTACGTAGTTTCGTCTGGATTGACGTAGCCGCAACGCGCGCCCGCTTCCACCGCGAGATTGCACAGCGTCAGCCGCTCTTCCATCGAGAAGTTTTCAATCACCGATCCGGCATATTCGTGCGCGTAGCCGATGCCCGCCTTCACGCCCATCTTCTGCATGATGTAGAGCGCAACATCCTTGGCGTAGACGCCGGGCTTCAGCTTGCCGGTGACTTCGATCTTACGCACCTTGAACTTGCTCATGGGCAGCGTCTGCGTGGCCATCACGTCGCGCACTTGCGAGGTGCCGATGCCGAAGGCCAGTGCGCCAAACGCGCCATGCGTGGAAGTGTGGCTGTCACCGCATACAATGATCATGCCCGGCTGCGTGAGGCCTTGTTCCGGCCCGATCACATGCACGATGCCCTGCTCGCCGCGTGTGGGCGAGAAATAGCGAACGCCGAATTCATCCACATTCGCTTCCAGCGCAGCGACCTGAGCTTCGTTCTCGGCGTCTGCATAGGGACGCACGATAGACGTTGTCGGGTTGGCGTGATCCTGCGTGGCGAACGTACGATTCGGATAACGGATTTTCAGATTACGTTCGCGCATATCGGCGAACGCTGCTGGACTGGTGACTTCGTGAATGAGATGCAGGCCGACCAGCACTTGATACTGTCCCTCCGACAACGGGCGGACCACATGCATGTCAAACACTTTTTCGTATAACGTTTTTCCCATATTCCTGCTCTCAATTTGTGGGCTGAACCGGCGCAGAAAAGGCTCTTTCGCGTCGAATTAAGTAACCTGTACATATGTAAGGCACGCTGCGCAAGCCGCTGATAACATGGCTGTGTTCATATTTTGAGCATATCTGCGTGATCCCGATAAGAGATGCCTCGCTATTTTTGCGCCATAAACTTTCCTATATGGTGAGCCGCTGACAACGTTACGGGGTGAAAGATGCCAGCGGAAATATATCTGATACGTCACGGCGAAACCGAATGGAACAAAGAGAAGCGGTTCCAGGGCAACATGGATTCGCCGCTTACGGATTTGGGGCGGCGTCAAGCGGTGTCTTCAGCGCAGATTTTGGCGCGGGCGCTAAAGGAGAAAAACCAGACGCTGACATTTCAGACAAGTCCACTTGGCCGCGCGCGAGAAACAGCCGTCATCATCCAGGAGCACTGCGCGCTCAGCAAACCGGTCATCGACCTGCGCCTGCGTGAAAAATCGATGGGAAGCTGGGACGGCCTAACCCACGAAGAAGTTAAGGTGCGCTGGCCTGACCATCAGCATAACTGGAAAATGCGGGAAGCGCCGGACGGGGAAACTTTCGACTTGTGCCGTGACCGCATATCGAAATGGCTGGGCGACCAATCCGGCGTGGTGGTCGCTGTGTCGCATGGCGTGACAAGCCGGGTGCTGCGCGGACATTATTTAGGGCTGCCACGCGAAGAAGCTATGCGATTGCCCGTCCCGCAAGGGGTGGTCTGGCGGATTTATCGCGGCAAAGTGGATGTACTGGAAAGTTGATAGGCTTTGCGCTACTGCTAGTGCATCGATCCAAACGAAGGCTGCAGCCGAGTTTGGAAAAATTGATGCATAAACAAAGAGCTAATGCACTCATGCATGAATTTTCTGAATGCGTCAGTGCACTAGCGGACTTCCGCATATTTCTTTAGCCGCCTGAGGCGCATCATGACAACGTCCCCAAACGAATTTGCCTTCTCTGATTTCGCCGCCGCGCTGGCAAAAGCGCACGCCGCCGGTGAACCCGCCGTAGATTTCCAGGAAGCAGGGGCGGTTCCGTCCACTGTGCCCGAGGGGATGGCGGTGCAAGCCGAGGTCGCCCAACGGCTAGGCGCTTCGGTTGCTGGATGGAAGGTAGGGGCAGGGCCGGAGCGCATCCCCGATGGAGCACCGCTATATACGCATCTCGTGCGAGAGAGCGGCGCGAACTTTCCGGTTCGCAAAAGCGGCCTGTGGGGCGTAGAGCCGGAAATCGGTGTGCGGCTCAGGAGCGATTTGCCGCCGCGTCCCGACAAACCTTACACGCGCGAGGAAATCGCCGAGGCTGTCGGTGCCGTGTTTGCGGGCATAGAGATCGTCGCCAGCCGGATGATCGACTTCAAAGCCGCGCCCTACCCGGTATTCCTGGCCGATAATATCGGTAACGCGGGATATATCGTGGGGCGTGAGGTGGAGGACTGGCGCGATCTGGACCTCGCACAGTTGCACGCCACGCTGACCATAGGCGGCAAGACCGTGCATGACGCCGTGGGCGGGCATCCTTACGGTGATCCGCTAGCGCCGCTGCTGAACTACGCCAACGCCCCGTGCGACAGCCTCGGCGGGCTGAAGGTCGGACAGATCGTCACCACGGGCAGTCTGTGCGGGCTGGTGGCCGTCAGCGAGCCTTGCGAGGCCGTGCTGGTTATCGAAGGCTTAAGCGAAACACGCGTGCGCTTGACGAAGTAATCAAGTCAACGGGGAAGCGTTCTCGATTAATCGCCAGACGCCTAAACAGTTAACTTTTGCATTCTGCAACACGAAATTCACAATTTTACAAAGAATTACCCCCAAACTGAGCGCTTGAAGATGCTGAGTAGCGGGCAATTTAACCATGAGTGAAAACGATAAGCGGTTGGCTTCTCTAAACGAAGCGCGCGAACTGTTTATCAGATCATTAAAAACCCACGAGCATTTCGTCTACCGGCTTGGTTATGAAGCGGGTTTCGCTGCCGGGTGGGATGCCGTAGTGCGCCGTCTTGCCTCCACAAAACCCGACCTCTCAGCCGCACCTGATAAAAAAGATCTTTCCGACCTGCTGCCCGACACACTCACCGATAGCTCTGCGCGAGATACACTCATATCGATCGTCTTCGCATCGCCAGGCATGGAACGCTACCAAATCGTGCAGGAAGCGCTTAAACGCCTATCAAACCTCAGTGAACGCGCGATTCATACTGCCCTGCAAAGATTAAAGGCCGTGGGGGATTTGTATGTCGAAGATGGTGGATGGTATGTATCGGCAGAGGCGCCATATGCAGATGACTTACATCTGGAGAGATGAGTTTCACGAAAAATTAACGGGATAGCTGGTTTGATGCTGCCCCAGCATCTCCGACAACAGATCGTCATCCCACTCCGGAGTGTGCAATCCTGGAATTTCCGTTTATAATGCTTCTCAGCGAATCTTAACCACTCTGGATATTTCCATGGCTTCAGCATCGCCCGTGAGCGCAGGTACGCTCGCCCGTCAGCAAGGTGCGCCGCGCATCGCCATTCAATACATAACCGGGATATCCTGGTTGGGCGCTACACTCGTAGCAGGCACCGAGCACGGCATTTGCGCCATTTTGTTCAACGACGACCCGGCTTTGCTATTGCCAGAGTTGCACGAACGCTTCCGCACCGCTGAAATCTCGTCTGCCGACGAAACTTTCGCCATGCGCGCCGCCGAAGTCATCGCCTCACTGAGGGAACCTGCATCCGCCACCCAGTTGCCGCTTGATATCATCGGCACAGAATTTCAACGCCGGGTCTGGCTGGCGCTGCAAACCATCCCAGCAGGCGAAACCGCGACATACACTGAGGTTGCCGAGTATATCGGCCAGCCACAAGCCGTTCGCGCCGTCGCGCGGGCCTGCGCAGCCAATCACATTGCTGTGGCGGTGCCATGCCACCGCGTTATTCGCAGCGATGGCGGATTGGCGGGGTATCGCTGGGGCGTGGAACGCAAGCTTAGGCTGCTGGAGCGTGAAACTGCAGAATAAAACACGTAGAGATATGTGAGGCAGCTTCGTGAGCTGATGCTCACCAGACCTTAGAACAGTTGTGCGCAAGTCCGTGTTTGTACGGATGTTTTTCGCACTGCACCCAGGGCATAATGAGCGCATGTCCTGTCCAATTAAAGTTCAGTTAAACTGCCGCACTTTTCTCCGTGGTTCACCATGCACCCAGCACTCCGCGCATGCCGTGAGAAACTTTAGGCGCGAAACACGAATCGCAAATTTCCTGCTTTTACCCCTGCCGCCAAACGCCGTACATGCTACGGGATTATATAAGCGTTACTCAGGCTGAAGTGCTTGCGGGTTCTCTAGGAGATATCTCCCAAACTCACGGTCAGATCCCATGATGTGTTGAGAGAGCCATACCTTCAAAAACTCCAGCACTTCTTCAGGAATTACAGCCGACGATCCAGACTGGAAGTCCTCGTAGATTTCCAAAACCTTGCCTGTCAAATTTCTATGCTGCACGCGATGCTTTTCATAGGCGGGATAATTGGAGCGCCGAAACAATATCTCCTCATGAGCAAAGTGATAGCATGTGTATTGGTAAAGCCCATTCAGCACACCGCCTAGCGCGCCTTGACCTGTGCCAGCTTCAAGAGCACGGTGCAATTCGTTTAGAAGAGCAACCAGCCTCTTGTGCTCGTTATCGATTTGCTCAATGCCCACGCTGAGCTGATCATCCGACCATACGACAAGAGGTCCGGTTGTGGAGTTTTTCGTAAAAATCTTCACATACGCAAACGCGCCAGGATCTTCGCCAGCCTCTTTCAGCATGGCGTTGGCGATCATGTCGAAGGCCGTTGCCCAAGCTTGACCCGTCTCGTCGTCGTAATCCGGTCCAAGCAAAACCCTGATGGCGTAAAGCAGCGCCTCACGCATATATTTGAAATGTTCAGGACGTACGCCATATTCAAGTTCGTGACGTGCGCCTAGCGCTCCGACACCGGGAAGGATGGCTTCTCCGCTATTTCCGGTCACTGGCCTGAAATAATGTGACTTCTTTTGATGGCGGACGAATTCGGCATAAAACTCCGCCATTTTCAGCTTCTGCTGTTCCATGTCGCCAGTAAAAAGGCGCCGCGATTCGGGGAAGATCTCAAAAAGCCTCTGATGGATCAGAGAGCCGAGATCATAAAGGCGGTGTTCAAATTTAGCGAAGCTTCTGATTATGAGCTGCGTCTGTTTGGGGGTCATTGTATCGTTACCCTGTCCAACTGAGTGTACTTAGTAGTCCCCTTTTTACGAACGGGGGCAGAAACACGCACTTTCCTGTCACTCGCTGTCGCATTATCCAAAGCGCGCTTCTCTGCCCTGCACTAATGTGCCTGTTGCGGAGCATAGTGTGACAAGGCAGTTATCCACAAGTGTCTTTCGTGCAGATCTGCCCCTTAAAACAGTAATAATTTCATATTCAGAACCTAGCATTTTCCGACCTATGGAATGAGCATGTCGCGATAAAAGGCTGATCAGCATCAACCTAAACGCAAGGCGTAACCACCAGAAAAACTTGAAGAAAATTGATAGCAAACGGTGCGTCACTGACTACCAAGTCTTTGCTATACAATGGTTTCACACCCCTTTTAAGATCGTCAATTGTGTTCTAACATACCATTTACAACAAAGCGTTTAGCTCATGCTGTGGCATTCTTGATGCAGCTTTGTGGCCATATTGTAACCTATGGGGAAACCCTCGCATTTGCTGTGAGCGAAGCAACGATCTGATCATAATGCGGCGTGTCATCTGTCCCCCTGCGTAGGCGGACACATACCTGGGTTTAGACAAAATTCATGTAAGGCGGCGGTGTTAAAAAGCGACAGCCACATCAAAAGATTGTTTCGCACGCACAAAAACGCTAGTGTGCGGAAAAAGTGAATGCCTGATTCAACCAGACGGACTGCGAGGGTGCGGCTGCGGGTGGATGATTTATCTATTTGCAGCTCATATATCAGGTCATAATTTACCACGAATCGATCATGATATGATCGGCGCCGCCGATGAATATAAGCCTTAAGCGAGGTTCCTAACCTGATGAACCGCCGTCACCGTATCTATGAGGGTAAGGCAAAGATCCTTTACGAAGGACCGGAGCCAGGCACACTAATCCAGCATTTCAAGGACGACGCAACTGCGTTCAACAATCAAAAGCATGAACGCATTGAAGGCAAAGGCGTCCTGAACAACCGGATTTCTGAGTATATCCTTTCCCGCCTTGGCGAAATTGGCGTGCCAACGCACTTTATCCGCCGGCTCAATATGCGCGAGCAACTTATCCGCGAGGTGGAGATCGTCCCGCTGGAGGTCATTGTTCGCAATATCGCGGCAGGCTCCATCGCCAAACGCCTAGGATTGGAAGAGGGCGAGCCTCTCCCCCGCTCGATCATTGAGTTTTCCTACAAAAACGAGAAAACGACATGATGCGCATCATTCTGGCAGACGAAATCAGCCCGGATTGCTGCCGTCTGTGGGATAGGGAAACCAAGAACAAGCTCGATAAGGACAGGTTCCGGCAAGATCTGGGCGGTTTGGTTGAAGCTTATCAGGAAGTGGCGAAGCGCCTCGGTATTCTTGTGGAGAATAACCAGCCAAAACCCCAAGGGCCCGTGCTCGTGCGCTCTAAATAGGCTAAGCGATTGTAAACATCTACTTTGAGGGAGCTGATGAAAGCGCGGGTTACTGTAACGCTGAAGAGCGGCGTGCTCGATCCACAAGGCAAAGCCATCGCACATGCAGTTGCAGCGTTGGGCATTCCCAGCGTGGATGACGTTCGCCAAGGCAAGCTGATCGAAATCACGCTGGCAGAAAAAGACCCCGAACGGGCGCGCGAGCTGGTCGAACGCATGTGCCAAGAATTGCTGGCGAATACCGTCATCGAGAATTACCACTACGAGCTGGAGGACGCATGAGGGCGAGCGTCGTCATCTTTCCCGGCTCAAACTGCGACCGTGATGTCGCCGTGGTACTAAAGGCCGTCACCGGCAGCACACCGAATATGGTTTGGCACGGCGATAGCGAGTTGCCGGAAAGCGACCTCATCGTGCTGCCTGGCGGGTTCTCATATGGCGATTATCTGCGCTCTGGCGCACTGGCCGCGCATTCGCCCATCATCCGCGCGGTGGTTGCCGCTGCGAACAAAGGCGTGGCGGTTCTGGGCATTTGCAACGGTTTCCAGATCCTTACTGAAAGCCAGTTGTTGCCCGGCGTGATGATGCGAAACGCATCCCTAAAGTATATCTGCCGCGATGTGCATATCCGTGTGGAGCAAAGCGGTACGCCTTTCACTACCGAATATTCAGCAAATCAGCCTATCGTCGTTCCCGTCGCGCATAAGGACGGCAATTATTTCGCCGACGAAGAAACACTTGATAGACTTGAAGATGAGGGACAGATCGCGTTCCGTTATTGCGATGCATCGGGTATGATAACCGACGATGCAAACCCGAATGGATCGCAACGGAATATTGCGGGCGTATATGATAAAACAAGGCGTATTCTGGGCATGATGCCTCATCCAGAGCGAGCAGCAGAACCGTTGCTTGGAAGCTCAGATGGCCGCCACATGTTCGCGTCTCTGCTTAACAGCCTTCAATAACGGCAACAGCTACAGTCAATCCAAAGGGGGTGCATCATGGGGTTCGATGAAGAGGTCGATCAGCTCAAACAAGAGCTGCTATTGCCTAAGCTTTCAGAAGCTGAGCAAAAAGCTGCTACATCTGAGTTGGCGGATAAATTGAAGAAGCAGCTCAGTTCCAAACGTCTGGGTATAAATTTTGAAAATGTTGACGGCGACGACACCATTGTTATCACGCATACCCAAACACAGGAACGCTTGGCTTACGTAAGTGTCTCCGATGATCGTAGTGTTGTATTCCAATCTTCGCTTTCAGAAGACGACAGTACAACTGACGCTCTAGACGATGAAGGATACTTCCCGCCTTATATTGAGTTTTATAACGAGGAAGAATTCTTAAGCGAAGCCCCCGAAATGTTGAAGCAAGGGCTCGCTGAATATGAACTCGATCAGGACGAAGACGACTAATATATGGAATGAGATGCGCGTTTTGAAAATAAGTTCTATCAAACAATCAAACGCATCGTCTTTATATTCATTTCCACAAACGTGGGAATTCTTGAATTTAGTTCAGCGCGTTCCAGTATAGGCTGGAACGCCTTTAGCATAACGTAATGAAAAATGTGGCCGTGAAGGTAATCAACCGGTGACAGCGGAAACTATGGCATAAAATGGCAGGTTCTTCTACACGCGAAAACACTCCTCCCTCCCCCGAGACCATCGCGGCGCACGGTATTACTCCAGAGGAATACGACCATCTGGTTGCGCTTTTGGGGCATCAGCCGAACATGACCGAGCTGGGCGTTTTCTCGGTGATGTGGTCAGAGCATTGCTCGTATAAGTCATCCAGGGTCTGGCTGAAAAAACTGCCGACTAGCGGTCCGCAAGTCATCCAGGGACCGGGCGAAAATGCGGGCGTGGTCGATCTGGGCGACGGACACGCCGCTATCTTCAAAATGGAAAGCCACAACCACCCGTCATTCATCGAGCCGTACCAGGGCGCGGCGACCGGCGTTGGCGGCATCATGCGCGACGTGTTCACCATGGGCGCGCGTCCGGTGGCCAACCTCAACGCGCTGCGATTCGGCGCGCCCGATCACCCCAAAACGCGCCATCTGGTGGCAGGCGTGGTATCCGGCATCGGCGACTACGGCAACTGCATGGGCGTGCCCACGGTTGGCGGCGAGACCGAGTTTGACGCGCGCTATAACGACAATATCCTCGTCAACGCGATGTGCGTTGGCCTAGCACCGAGTGACCGCATCTTCTATTCGGCGGCAGCGGGCGAAGGCAACCCGGTGGTGTATGTCGGCTCCAAAACTGGCCGCGACGGTATTCACGGCGCAACCATGGCCTCCGCCGAGTTTGACGATGCTTCCGCTGAAAAGCGCCCCACGGTGCAGGTCGGCGATCCGTTCTCAGAAAAGCTGCTGCTCGAAGCCTGCCTTGAGTTGATGCAGGAAGACGCCATCATCGCCATTCAGGATATGGGCGCGGCGGGGCTTACCTCGTCATCGGTGGAAATGGCGAGCAAGGGCGGCGTCGGTATCGAGCTGGACCTTGACCACGTTCCGCAGCGCGAAACCAACATGACCGCCTACGAAATGCTGCTGTCCGAGAGCCAAGAACGTATGCTGATGGTGCTGCGTCCCGGCTCTGAGGCGCGTGCGGAAGCCATTTTCCACAAATGGGAACTGGATTTTGCTGTGATCGGCATCACCACAGGCACCAAGCATCTCGTGGTGAAGCATCGTGGCGCCGTGGAGGCTGATATCCCCATTTCAGCGCTTGCCGATGAAGCGCCTTGTTACAACCGCCCCACTGCCAAGCGGCCCGCCGCTCCGGATATCCGCCCGGAAGACGTGCCCGCCCCCGCAAACTTGCGTGAGGCGCTTCTGGGGCTGATTGCGTCGCCGAATTTGTGCTCGCGCCGCTGGATTTGGGAGCAATACGACCACATGGTCATGGGCGACACCGTGGAGCGTCCTGGTTCTGACGCCGCCATCGTTCGTGTGCATGGCACAGATAAAGGGCTGGCGCTCACTTGCGATGTGTCTCCCCGCTATTGCGCCGCCGATCCGTTTGAGGGCGGCAAGCAAGCCGTGGCTGAATGCTGGCGCAACCTGACTGCCGT